>JAFDEI010000164.1 GCA_019310425.1 Deltaproteobacteria bacterium
AAGCGCGGTGGGAGACGATGTCGGAGACGGTCGAAATCGAGGCGTCCCATCACGGGCTCGATCGCGTGCTCGCATGGATCGCAGAGCGCAAACGCGCGCTCCGAATCACGGGCCTGCGGGGTGCCGCACGCGGCGTAGTCGGTGGTCACATCGTGCGCGCGCACGGGGACCGGCCGGTGCTGTTCGTCACCGCGACGGCGAAAGCCGGCGATTCATTCGCGGCCGATCTGCGCGCGGCACTCGGTGAACTCGAAGAGGGCGGCCGCGTCCGCGAATTTCCGCGTCACGACACGCAGCCCTACGAGCGTTTCTCACCGCAGCCGTTCGTGGTCGCGCAGCGCATGGAGGTGCTCTACCGCTGGCTCGCGAACCCCGCGCCCACGCCGGGAGTGCTGCCCGCGAGTGAGCCCGCTCCGGTCGTCGTCGCACCCTTTACCTCGCTCGCGATGCGGGTCCCTACGCGCGAATTCGTACGTACGCGCGCGGTCCACCTGGAAGTTGGCCAGACCATCGACCGCGACGCGCTGATCGCGACGCTCATCGCGGGCGGCTATTCCCGAATGCCCCTCGTCGAGGAACGCGGCGAACTCGCCGTGCGCGGCGGCATCCTCGACATCTTTCCGCCGCAGCGTCCATTGCCAATCCGCGTCGAACTGCTCAGCGACGAGGTCGAATCGATTCGGGAGTTCGATGCCACCAGCCAGCGATCGCGTGAGCGCCTGTCCCACATCGTGATGCCACCGCCGCGCGAGCTGCTGATAGACCGCGACGTCGTGATCGATCGCTCTGCGGCAATCCGCGAACTCGCCGGCGAACAGCAGATCGAGCCACGGGCCGTCGACGAGATGCTCAACAACCTGCTACGCGGCCACATCCCGCCCGGTGCCGAAGCACTCGCGCCGCTGCTGCAACCTGCGATGGAAACGATTTTCGACTTCCTACCCGAAGACACCCTCGTCGTGCTCGATGATCCGGCGGCAGGTCGCGAACGTCTGGATCGCTACGAAGCCGACGCGTTCGAAAATTTCGAGATCGCGCAGGCGAGCGGGCGGGTCGCGGCACCACCCTCGACCTTGATGCTCGGGCGGGACGAGATCGACGAGGCATTGCGCGCGCGTCGGCCGATCTCGTTCGAGCGCCTTGATGTTGCCGACCTTCGCGATTCCAGCGAGCGGATCAGGCTACGAACGGGCGACAACAGCGAGTTGCGGCAGGCGCTGGTGCGCTCGCGCACCGGCGATGCAGCGCTCGAACCGCTGATCCGCCGCATCGCGACCTGGCGGGAGGAACGCACGCGCGTGGTTCTGACCGCGCCTTCGCTGTCAGGTGCCGAACGGCTGCGAACGCTGTTGTCCGAGTACGGCGTCGCTGCACGAACCGCTGTCGAACCGCGGCCCGCGTGGCAGTGGGGCCGACCGGGTCGCGTCGAAGTCCGCATGGCCGAACTCTCCGGGGGCTTCGAACTGCCGAGCGAAGCACTCGTGGTCGTCACCGAGGAGGAGATCTTCGGACCGCGTCAGCGCCGCCCGCGGCGTGCCCACTGGCCCGAAGGCGCCTCGGTCGAAGCCCTCTCGCAGCTGTCGTCGGGCGATTTCGTCGTTCACGCCGAACACGGAATCGGACACTACCGCGGCCTCGTCATTCTCGACCTCGGCTACGCCACGGGCGAATTCCTGCGGATCGAATACAACGGCGGCGACCGTCTGTTCGTGCCGGTGCACCGCTTGAACCTGATCCAGCGCTACGCGGGTTCGGACGGCCATGTCCCGCGCACCGACAAGCTCGGCGGCGCGACCTGGGAGAACGCCAAGCGCTCGGTCAAGAAGTCCTTGCGCCACATGGCCCAGGACCTGCTTGCGGTGCACGCGGCGCGTGAGCTCGCGCCCGGACACGCGTTCTCGCCGCGCGACCGGCACCTCGAAGAGTTCGAGGCCACCTTCCCGTTCGAGGAAACACCCGACCAGCTCGCCGCAATCGAAGACATCCTCACGGATCTCCAGCAACCGAAGCCCTCCGACCGCCTGGTCTGCGGCGACGTCGGCTACGGCAAGACCGAAGTCGCGATCCGTGCCGCGTTCCGCGTCGCGATGGACGGCAAGCAGGTGGCCGTGCTCGTCCCCACCACGATCCTCTGCCAGCAGCACCTCGAGACCTTCCGGAAACGTTTCGAGGGTCACGCGATCGAGACCGACTCACTGTCGCGCTTCCGAACCGCGAAAGAGTCGAAGGCGGTGATCGAGGGCCTAGCCTCCGGCAAGATCGACATCGTGATCGGCACCCACCGCCTTTTGCAGAAGAACGTACGCTTCCGAGACCTCGGGCTGCTCGTCGTCGACGAGGAGCAGCGCTTCGGCGTCGCCCAGAAGGAGCGGATCAAGAAGATCAGGAAAGCCGTCGACGTCCTGACCCTCACCGCGACACCGATCGCGATCTGTCGATCATCAACACCCCGCCCGCGGATCGCTTCGCGATCCGGACCCAGGTCTGCCGCTCATCCGACTCGCTGATTCGCGAAGCGATCCTGCGAGAGATGCGCCGCGGCGGGCAGGTCTTCTTCGTCCACAACCGGGTGCAGAGCATCCCCGCGGTGGCAAAGCAGCTCGAACGCGCGGTCCCCGAGGCGAAGGTCCTGATTGCGCACGGGCAGATGCGCGAGCGCGACCTCGAGGAGCGGATGCTCCGCTTCATGCATGGCGAGGCGGACGTTTTGCTGTGCACGACGATCATCGAGAGTGGGCTCGACATTCCGCGTGCCAACACGATTCTCATCAATCGCGCTGACGCGCTCGGGCTCGCGCAGATGTACCAGCTTCGCGGTCGTGTCGGACGCGGAGCTCATCGCGCCTACGCCTACCTGATGATCCCGGGCAGTGAAGAAGCACTCAGCGACGATGCGCAGCGCAGACTCGAAGCCATCCAGGACCTGAGCGAGCTCGGCAGCGGCTTTCGCCTGGCCAACATGGACCTCGAAATCCGCGGCGCCGGAAACCTGCTCGGAGCCGAACAGTCCGGGTCGCTCGCGGCGGTCGGCTACGACACCTACATGGAGATGCTCGAGGAGACCATGGACGAGCTGCGCGGCAACGCGCACGAGGCCGAGGTCGATCCCGAGATCCGGCTCCCGGTAACGGCACGGCTGCCCGACAGCTACGTCGCGATCGTGAACCAGCGGCTGGTCCTCTACAAGCGGCTCGCGAGTTGCCGCGATGACGCCGAAGTCGATCGGATTCGCGACGAGCTGCTCGACCGCTTCGGCACGCTGCCGGTCGAAGCCGAAAACCTGATCGAGGTCATCCGCCTCAAGATCGTCGCGAAACGCCTCGGTATCCTCGCCATAGACGTTGCGCGCGGCGAGATCGTGCTGACGGCCGGCGAGAAGAGCAACGTCGACCCGCAACGTCTCCTCAACCTGCTCAAGCAGGGCGGCCCGGGACTGCGCGTCGCGCCCAACCACAAGATCTATGCGCCCGCACCAAAGCACTTCCAACCCGACAGCCTGTTCGCCGCGGTTCGGCGGGTGCTCGCAGACCTGGGCGGCTGACACGCGGAGCGAGCGGCAGCTTCCAGCTCGTGTTTCTCGCCAGATCACGGGTGTTGGAAACTCGGTCAGGTGATGAATGCAGCTTCGTCGACCGCGGGGCGGGCCTGCTGGCCCGCTTGAATCGCTTGCCCGGCGACGGGTAGCATGGCGCACATCGGCTGACGCCGACGTGTGGAACGGACCCGCGTGCCCGGCGACGGGTCTTGGAGCCGAGCACGCTGGAGGAAGAATGACTGCATTCACGCCCTGGAGCGCGCTACTCGGCGGCGCCATGATCGGCACCGCCGCGCTGCTGCTGTGGGTCGCGATCGGCCGGATTGCGGGAGTCAGCGGGATCCTCGCCGGAGCCCTGTTTCCGCCGGGCGCCGGCGGAGCTTCAGAGAGGAGCTGGCGCGCGGTATTCCTGCTCGGCCTGCCCCTCGGTGCGCTGCTCACCGGATGGGCTCAGGGCGGGCTCGAGATCGCGGTCTCGACCGAGCCGATCGGGATCATCGTTGCGGGCCTGCTGGTGGGGTTCGGCACGCAGCTTGGAAGCGGCTGTACGAGTGGACACGGCGTCTGTGGCATCGGCCGCGGTTCGAAGCGATCGATCGCCGCGACCCTCACATTCATGACAACCGGCGCGCTCACGGTCTACCTCGTGCGGCACCTGCTCGGGGGCGGATCGTGAAGACGCTCGGAGCTTCGCTGTTCGCGGGCCTGCTGTTCGGCGCAGGACTCGCGCTGTCGCAGATGACCAACCCCGCCAAGGTGCAGAACTTCCTGGACCTGTTCGGAACCTGGGATCCCAGCCTGGCACTCGTGATGGGCGCCGCACTCGCCGTCACCGCGACCGGGTTCAAGGCGACGGCGCGACGCACGGCGCCGCTCTGCGAGCCGGCCTTCTCTGCACCTGCGCGCCGCGACATCGATGCGCCGCTGCTGGTCGGCGCGGCGCTGTTCGGGGTCGGCTGGGGTCTCGCGGGCTTCTGCCCGGGCCCTGCTGTCGCAGCACTGTCGCTGAACGTACTCCAGGTCCGCCTGTTCGTGGTCGCGGTGTTGCTCGGAATCGCCGCGCACCGCTGGATCTACACACCTTTCATCGCCATGCACACGAAGCGCCACTCTCGCCGCCTACGCTCCGGCTAGCCACTAGCCCAGGCAGGTCGCGATCATGGGGGTCGAAGCGACTGAGTTCGAGCGGAGATCCCTCCCCGACTCCGGCCGCGGGCGCGGGCGCGCCGAGCACCGATCGCGCAAGAGATGCCTTCTCTGGAGAGTGTGGGGATCGGCGAAGTCAGAGGTACAAGGCAGAGAAGCGCCTAGCCGTCGTCGAGATCCCGCACTGCTTCTTCGTTCTGATGCGCGACCATCAAGAGCACGAAGCAGACCGAGAAGAGGAACTCGCCGATCTCCTCCTCGTATCCGCTCGGCTCGTCGATCATCATCAACCCCGCCAGCAACCAGGATGCGAGCATCGTCATGGGCGGCACCACCAGGCCGAACCGGGCGCACAGCGAGGCGACGGACGGCACGGATCGCACCAATAGAGGCAAAGCAACCCCGTATAGGGCCAGCACGATACCCGCGACGTGCTTCGTCTTCAGGTTCAGTGTGGGCTGCAGGACATTGTGAATGTTGATCTCTTCCTGATCACTCCGCTCCATGAAGAACTCGGGAGACTCGATGCCCAACAACCGCTGCCCCCAGGAGATCTCCTCGAGGCCCGCGAGCAGGCTCCCCAGACAGAACGCGATGAAGAACCAACGCCGCACGTCTCCACTGCCTCGGAGCCTGCGTGTAATCCGCCAGGCCAGGACCGTGGACGTCATGAGGCAGAGAAAGGTCAACCACTCGGTGGGACCGTCCTCGTCCAACACGCCGTCGTACAAGTCGGTGTCGAGTACGTAGAGCAGCACGAAGAAGCCGACCAGGCCGGGGACCAGATATCGCTGAAACCAGAGTCGATTCACGATGTTCATCCACCCGAATGAAAGCCGATCTCTTGCTGCGGTTCGTGCTGTATCTCGAGAGATAGGGCGGCTGCGACGACAGGCAACGATACCCGGCACCTCCGCGACCTGCCATCAGCGCTTCCCCGCTGAGGGTCGAAATCGCAGTCGACCGCATGAGCTATCATCGCGTCCCCCCCTCAATAAGATGAATCAACTGTCTTTCGAGGGTGCGAGCACGTGATACCGGGCGACGGCACCAGATCGGTTCTCATCACCGGATGCTCGACGGGAATCGGTCGCGCGACGGCACTTCACCTCGCGTCGAGGGGCTTTGCGGTGTACGCGACCGCGCGGCGGCCCGAGACCCTCGAGGAACTCGGTCGCGCCGGTTGTCGAACCCTGCGCCTCGACGTCACCGACGAGGTGTCGATGCAGGCAGCCCTCGATGCTGTGGAGCGCGACGGCGGGATCGTCGACGTGCTCGTGAACAACGCCGGCTACGGGCTCGAGGGTCCCATCGAGGAACTCAGCCTCGACAAGATCCGCGCCCAGTTCGAAACGAATCTCTTCGGCCCCACACGACTCACCCAGATGGTCCTGCCCGCGATGCGAGAGAGGCGTCGCGGCCGGATCATCAACATCAGCAGCGTGGGGGGGCGCATCACGACGCCCGGCACCGGCGCCTACCATGCCAGCAAACACGCCCTCGAGGCGCTCTCCGATGCGCTGCGCTTCGAGCTGCGGGGCTTCGGAGTCGATGTCGTCGTGGTGGAGCCGGGAGCCATCAAGAGCCGTTGGGTCGATACGGCGGTGCGGGGACTCGAGGACCGCATCCAACCCTCAGGACCGTATGCGAAGTTCAACCGCGCAGTGGTGAAGCAGATGTACGGAGCCCACGAGGGACTGCTGGGCCTGGCCGCCGGCCCACCCGAAGCCGTCGCGCGTGTGATCGAGCGCGCCATCACGGCCACACGCCCGCGACGGCGCTATCCGGTGCCTGCGGCCGCCCAGCTGTTGATCGGCCTGCACCATTGGCTGCCGAGTTCGGTCTGGGACGCGTTCATGCGGCGCATGTATCCCTCCCCGGGCGTCGACGACTAGGCAGACCTCAACCGCCGCCCAGACGGCGGAAGACGGCCTCCGGCGCGGAGCCGTCCGACGCGGGACCGGTGGCGCCCAGGCTCCCGGGAGCGGGCTTCACTTCGAGCCTTTGGGCAGGGACCGATCGGGTGTGGCGCTCACTCGAGCCAACGGCCGACGCGGACCTTCGCCTTCTGGTCTTCACGCACTTCGAGCCTTGGCAGACCGCGATGGCCCACTTGAATCCCTCATCCTCCGGGGGCGGGGGCTTCGAGGGCTGCCGAAAGCGGGGTGAGCGGCCCATCGGACCGCCAGCCGCGTTCGTGTACCAGGGCGAGCATTGCGTCGATGCGTTCCGCGGACAGCGGGTGCGTTGAGAGGTAGCCCTCGATCTCGCGCTCGATGGCGTTGTCGGGCTTCGGCAGACGCTCGAAGAAATTCACCGCGCCCCCGACGTGACCGTACTCCGCCTGCACGAGTGCGAGCGCGAAATCATCCGCGGCGTTCTCCTGGTCGCGGCTGAATCCCGCTGCGGCGAACCACCCCGCCGCGCCCGCAAGTTCCGCGGCGCCCGCCGAACCCCCGACGCCAAAGACTCCGACGACCACGCCGAACGCGAGCCCACGCCCGAGGCCGCGCAGGTGGTCCCGGTTGCGGAAGTGTCCGATTTCGTGCGCGAGCACGAACGCGAGTTCATTGTCGCTCGCTATCTCGCTGAGCAAGCCGGTCGTCACCGCCACCAGGCCGCCCGGGAACGCGAACGCGTTCGGGGTTGCGTCATCGATGATCGCTACGCGCAACATATAGGGGTTGTCGGGCCAGTGATCCGCGAGGCGGTCGAGCAGGCCATCGACCGCGGCGGTGCGCGAATCCAGCGACTCCTCCATGTCGGGAAGCAGCGCCGCGACGACCTCCGAGCGCGAAAAAATGCGAGCTTCGAGGGCCGGAGAGATATGCGGGATCAGCAACTCGACCATGGCCGCGATCGCGACGAAAACCAAAGCCGCGGCGACCGCGATACCGACGATCAACGTGGCGGCTTCGCGCAGGGGGTGGGTGGCGCTGACGTTGGCCGAGTCGTCGGGCAACGTCGGGTCGAACTTCACGGCGCGCCGTGTCGGAGCTTGATCCCGGTGCCGTACGCGAGCACTTCGAGGCCCGCAATCCCGCTGCCATTGCGCCCATTCGCCATCCGAGCCGTCTCGAGGCGCACGTTGATCACCGCCGCATACCCGGCCGCAGCCGCCTCCTCCTTGAGACGCAGCACCGCCTCGCGGCGCGCGCGATCGAGGATGGTCTCGTAGCTCTTCACACGACCACCCACGAACTGCCGCAGGCCGGCGAGGAAGCGCTTGAAATAGTCGACCGAGATCACCACGCTGCCGCTCACTAGACCACTGCCCACAACTTCCCAGCGTCTGGGCAGTGTCCGGAAGGTAATCGCGGGCAGCTGCCGTGACTCGAACTCGCGCGCGCGAATCGAACGGTAGTGACGCCGCTCGACCGCGCTGCCGGTGAAATAGGTCGCCACCAGTAGCAGGAGTGGCAGGCCGAGGTTGATGAGCGCTTCCGTGGTCGGGTCCACCGTTATTCCACCCGGACAGCGGTTCCGTACGCAAACAGTTCTGCCGCACCCTGCGCGATCGAACTGGTCGAGAAACGCACGTTCACGACTGCGTTGGCGCCGAGCGATTCGGCTTGTTCCGTCATGCGCACGAGCGCATCGTTGCGCGCCTCCTGGAGAAGTTCCGTGTAGCCCTTGAGCTCGCCGCCGATGATGTTCTTCAGGCTCGCCATGATGTCGCGCCCAATGTGCTTGGCCCGCACGGTGCTTCCAGACACCACGCCGAAGAACTGAACGATCTCCTTGCCCGGAATCGTCTCGGTATTGCTGTGGATCACGACTTGCCCCCCTCGAATTCGTCCCGATCCGTTCGATGCCCCGTGCGAACCGAATCGTGCCGCATAGGCTCGAAGCGTAGCCCGCGTGGCCTGCAGCGACAGGGCCGTGGCGAAAGCGGTGGCGGTGGATCAGGTTTCGGGAACCACTCCACCGCCGAGCCAGGCGCGCAGCATCCGGTTGACGGTCTCCGGGGCATCCTGCTGCACCCAGTGCGAAGCCTGCGGGAGAACCCGCAACGTCAGGTCGGAGACGAAGGCGTCGGTGCCGTACGTCGTTTCGAGCGTCAGCGCGACGTCCTGTTCGCCCCAGATCATCAACGTTGGTGTTTCGATCATTCGCGAGCCGAGACGCTTCTGGCGCCTGGCACCACCGCCCCGGATGAAGGCTCGGTAGTAGTTCAACATCGCGGTGAGAGCACCGGGGCGTGCAGCCGCTTGGCGGAAGACCTCGAGTACCGCATCCGGGAAGTGCTCCGGGTTCACGCAGCTCCGCCGAAATGCCTCACCGATCGCGCGCTGGCCGCGTGCTCCGAGCAGGTGTTCCGGCAGCCAGGGCAGCTGGAAGAAGAGCACGTACCAGGAGCGGAGAAACTGCTTCCAGGTCCGCACCGCGGGCAATGCCGCAAAAGGGTGGGGCACGTTCATGATCACCAGCCGCTCGAGCGGACGAACACGCCGGATCGCGAAATACCATGCGATTACCGCCCCCCAATCGTGGGCGATCAGCATGGTGGAGCGTGAGCCGGACGCATCGATCAACGCCGCGACATCGCCGAGCAGCCTTTCGATTGCATACTCGCGGAGTCCCACGGGTTTGTCGGTTTCACCGTAACCACGCAGGTCCGGCGCCCAGACGCGATAGCCGAGCTCGGCCAGCAACGGCATCTGATGACGCCACGAATACCAGCACTCCGGAAAACCGTGCAGGCAGAGCGCAAGGCGCTCACCCTCGCCACAGGCAGCCACATGAAAACGCAACCCACCAGCCGTCACGAACTCATGCCCTATCGATGCATCCACACCCGCAGACTCCACTCCCCTACTCTAGCCCTCACCTCGGTCACAGCGCGCCCTCCCCCGACTCGCGCGGGTTCGAGCGACCCTTCCCAACTAAGCCACCCGGGTAGGAATCGTGCGACCAAGTGAGGCTTGCGCCAGGAGATGATCTCGTGCATCAAGGCGAAGGCGACACATCAGGGGAGGCTGCATGCACTCACTGCTACCCAACCATTCCCTTCCGATCCGCGCCATCAACGCGGCCGGCCGCGCGGTCGCGCGCCTCGGGCGGAGCCTTCCGAGTCTCGACGATCAGGCACTGCTCGCGGCCGCGCGCGCACAGACGCAGCTCGACGACTTCGGGCCGGACGGCTTTCGCGAGGGCCTGAGCGTATTGCTGCACTCGCTCGAGACGGAAGCCGAACTCACGACCCTCGGCCGAATCATGGCCCGTGGCCAGATTCTCGCCTTGCTCGCGAACCGCCTGCAGCTCGTCGACCACCGCAAGCGCCATCCGGAACTCGCCAACGAGAAGATTTGCCGACCGTTGTTCGTGCTCGGGCTTCCGCGCACCGGTACCACGATCCTCTACGGACTACTCGCGCAAGACACCGCGCACCGTTCACCCCTCGCCTGGGAAGTCTCGTTTCCGTGTCCGCCGCCCGAGACCGCAACCTACGACCGCGATCCCCGCATCGCCCGATCCGACAGACAGTTCGAACAACTCAAGAAACTCGCCCCCGGCTTCGACAGCATCCACCCGATGGCCGCGCGGCTTCCGCAGGAGTGTGTCGCGATCTTCGCACACGACTTCAAGAGCGTGCAGTTCCAAGCCACTTTCGACATCCCCTCCTATCAGGAGTGGCTCGAAGCCCAGGACATGGGGCCCAGCTATCGCTTCCACCGCAAATTCCTCCAGCATCTGCAATCGCGCTCCCCTGGCACACGCTGGGTGTTGAAGACACCGGGACATCTTCCCATCATCGACGCCCTGCTCACCGAATACCCCGACGCGATGATTGTGCAGACTCACCGCGACCCGCTCGAGGTCATCGGCTCGGTTTCCAGCCTCGAATGCATTCTGCGCGGAGCGGCCAGCAACGCCATCGACCCGCATGCGATCGGTCGCCAGCAGGTGGCACTGTGGTCACGACAGATCGAAATGGGGATGAAGGCCAGGCGGGAAGCTCATTGTGTCGATTCCTTTTGCGACGTCCACTTCCGGGAATTTCTCGCTGACCCGATCGAATGCGTGAAACGAATCTACGCTCACTTCGCGCTGCCCTTCAGCGAAGACACCGAGGCTCGAATGCGCAGGTTCCTCTCCGACAACTCACGCGACAAGCACGGGGTGCACCGCTATGCGCTCGCGGATTTCGGCATCGACCCGCGCGAGGCGGCGGTGCACTTCCACACCTACTACGAGGAATTCGGGATTCCCCGCAGCGATCCCGACGCCCTCTGAGCAACTCCGCCTCAGGCCGCAAAGGCGAGAAAGCACACCACCACGAATACCGCGAACCAGCCGAACGCAACGGCACGTGGTAGGTACAGGCCACGACGAGCGAGCGCTTCGTCGAGCCAGGCGAAGCCGTCAGCGAAGAACAGCGAGAGCACCGGCATCACCACCAGACCATAACTCGCCTTGGCCTGTGCGAAATACGGCAGCCGCAGCGACATGTAGGTCAGCCCGAAGAGCACCGCATAGGTGAGTGTGGTGACGAGTGAGAATGCCGCTCGGCGGCCCGGGTCGTCGTCCGATAGAGCGCGCATCACGCAACGCAGCGCGCCCGCAAGCGCGAACCCCGACGC
Source organism: Deltaproteobacteria bacterium (assembly GCA_019310425.1). Taxonomy (GTDB): domain Bacteria; phylum Myxococcota_A; class UBA9160; order UBA9160; family SMWR01; genus JAFDEI01. The sequence continues at coordinate 11,266 of JAFDEI010000164.1, forward strand.
GGGAATTGCGATGAGGTAGGCAGTCGACATGAAGTCGTAGTTCCAGAAGCCATGCCGCTGCGTGGGATTGACGCGGCCCGCGATACCACCGTCGCCCCAGAGCGTCGAGTAGAGGCTGTCCCAATACCACCGTCGCCCCAGAGCGTCGAGTAGAGGCTGTCCCAATAGGAATGGAATGCCGAGAGGTATGGCTGGCTGAACGAATCGCCGAAATTCAGGTAGAAGGCCGCGGTGTGAAAGCCCGGCTGCTGCCACCACTTCTGCGTCTCGCCGGGCAGGTGGCCCCAATTCGCGATCAACGGGTCCCCGAACAGCAGCGCATTGCGCAGGTAGAACCAGCCGGCGAGCAGTAACGGCGGCAACGCGAACCACGCGAGCAACTGTGCGAGCCGCAGCGGTCCGATTCGCTCGACGGCGATGAGTTTGAAGCCGAGGAAGAACGCGATGACGGCCGTGACCAGCACCGCGGTGAACTTCGTCAACAGCGCGAGCCCAAGCAAAACGCCGAGGAAAAAGACGCGCCTTGCCGTCGCGGCGGACTCGAGCAGCAGATCGACCGCAACGAGCAACGCAAGCCCGGCGAGCAGAGCGTGGAAGGTCTCGTTCGAGAAATATGCGGCCGAGTAGAGGTTCATCGGCAGCACCGCGGCGAACACCGTTGCGAGCAAGTGCTTCGACGCTTCGCCCGGGAACAGCCGGCGGCAGAGCGCGAGCGCGACCCAGACGTTCGCGAGTCCGGCGAGGAACGGCAGCGCCTTCATCCCGACGGCTCCTCCCGCCGCACCCGCGACACTTTCTCCGAGCCACTGCATGACGGCCGCGACTGCGTAGAAGAGTGGCGGGTGATAGACCGACCAGCCGTCGGTCGCGAGCGGCACGCTGCCGTTGGTTCGCAAGAAATCGACGTAGAGGCCGTGGTGCCGCGCGTCGAAGCCGACCTCGAGCGGAATCCGCACGAACTTGCCGGCGAGCGCCGCCAGCCAGGCCACGCAGGCGGCCGCGAATGCCGCGAACGGCAGCGCCACCGGGGCCGTACCGCCCGCGAATCTGCGGACTCCCAGGAACGTGACAACCGCGGCGACGAACAGTCCGAGCAACACATTTCGGAGCCCCGTCAATGCTTCGAACGGAGTTTCGACCGCGCGCGCCGCAGGGTTCCGCCGAGTGTCGTCCGCGATCATCGCAGCCCCGAGGCGACGTCCGTCCCGCCACACCTCCCACGAGCCGTCCGAGGCAACGGGCTCGGCCAGCCCTGTGATTCGCAGCGCGATCAGCGCGGGGCCATGCGCGTTCGCGACATCGATCCGAATCTCGTTCCAACCGGGCTGGAGCAGTGGTGCAAGTTCCAACGTGCTCTTGCGCCGCCAGGTCGCGCCATCGTCGCGACCATCTGGAAGCGCCTCCCCGTTCAGCACCACCACGAAACCGCGATAGGCGCGCAACGCGAGAACAGCCGATTCGGGCACGGTCGGGACAGGCAGACCTCGGCGGAAACTCGTAACCGGCGCGCTCGCGCGGCCCCACTGCTGGAGTTCGGCCGAAACCGGCAGCGGCGACATGATCCAGCGCGTGGGGCCGCGCTGCGAGAGGTAGGGGATCTCCGAAGAGGTTGCGCAGCGCAAGGCGAAGAAACCCACCGAGAGTGCCACCAGCGCAACCGCTCCGAGCCTCTGAAGCTTTCCCCAGGGCAACGGCTTAGAACCCCCGATCGCGACTGCCGACGTACGGACCGCGTCAGCGCCTGAGGGTAGCTGAGCGCACAGAAGAGCCCACGCCCCGCGGGCCGCCCGTCGTCGCGAAGCGCTCGGCAGGCTACCATCTCGGGCTCGGGGCGAGAGGGGCCGCACGGCCTGCGCCCAGGGTGTGGTGGGGGAAATTCATGGTCAGGTTCCAATGGATCGCACTTGCGGCAACGCTTGCGATGGCACCCGGGTCCTTCGCGGACGAGACGACCGCGGACGGTATCGCGGCGCAGGTCGGCAACGACATCGTGCTGGTCTCCGAGGTAATCGGTCGCGTGGCCCCGATGGAAGCCAGGATGCGGCAGCAAAATGCTCCTGCGATCGAGATCGCCAAGCTGCGTGCCGCGGGCCTCGAGAAGCTGATCGAGTCGCGCTTGATCGATCAGATCGTCGAGCGCGGTGAGCTCTATGCCACCGACGAAGAAGTTGCGAAGACAGTCGAGGGCATCGCGGCCGAGAACGGGCTCACGGTAGAGCAGCTGAGGCAGAGCGTCGTCGCGCAGGGCCTCACCCTCGAGGAGTACCACGACGAGATCAAGACCGGGATCGAGCACCAGAAGGTCATTCGCGGCGTCGTCGCCGCGAAGATCTCCGTCGAAGATTTTGAAGTCAGGGCGTTATACAGCGAGCGCTACTCCGACCAGCCGCAGGGCGGCGAAATCGTCCACCTGCGGCAGATTCTCGTGACTTACGGGACCGTCGCTCCCGAGAACAAGGCCGCGGTCTGCAAGTCCGTCCACAAGGCGAAGAAGCGCATCGAGACAGGCGAGGCCTTCGAAAAAGTCGCGAGCGAAATCTCGGAAGTCGCAGCCGCGGCCGGCGGCGACATCGGCTGGCTCCACAGCGACTCCGTTGCGAGCTGGATGTCTTCGGTGGTCGACCCGCTCGGCGACGGTCAGATGACGGACGTGATCGAGCTGCCGTTCGGCTGCAGCCTGCTCAACTACGAAGACGTCAAAGAGGAACTCAGTCTCGAGATCTACCAGACACGCCTCGAGGAGGAGTTCCGCGAGTGGATGGAACAGCTCCGCGCGCGCACCTACATCGAGCGCAAGGGGCACTTCGCGGATGCTGCGATGCTCGGCAGCCGATCCGGCTACTCGAGTAGACCCGAAGAGGAGGACTCGCGCTTCTAGTGCCGGTCCACGCCGCCGACGCCGAGGACTCGACCGGGATGCCCCGCTGCATCCGGATTCGCGGCGCGCGGGAACACAACCTCAAGAATCTCGATGTGGATATTCCACGCGATCGTTTGATCGTGATCACCGGCTTGTCGGGTTCGGGCAAGTCGTCACTCGCGTTCGACACCATCTACGCCGAGGGCCAGCGACGTTACGTCGAATCACTCTCTGCTTACGCGCGCCAATTCCTCGAGCAGATGGCCAATCCCGAGGTCGATTCCATCGACGGCCTGTCGCCCGCGATCGCGATCGAGCAGCGGACCACGAGCCGAAATCCACGCTCGACAGTCGGCACGACGACCGAGATCTACGACCATCTGCGACTGCTGTTCGCGCGGATCGGCCAGCCCCATTGCCCACAGTGCGACCGGCCGATCACGAGCCATACCGTCCAGCAGATGACGGACCGCATCCTCGACCTCGAACCGGATACTCGCGTCCAGATTCTTGCACCCGTGGTGCGCGGCCGGAAGGGCGGCTTCCATCGCGAACTCGAGAATCATCGGCGCCAGGGCTTCGTGCGCGCTCGCATCGACGGCGCC
>JAFDEI010000165.1 GCA_019310425.1 Deltaproteobacteria bacterium
CCTTCCGGAACGAGAGTGCGGGGGCGCCCGGCTCGTGGTCGGCCATGATGCGCGACCCTTCCGGGAAATCGCCTTCGAGGATTCGCATCGACAGGGGGTCCTGGACCATGCGCTGAATCACACGCTTCAGCGGGCGCGCTCCGTAATGCGGGTCGTATCCCTTGTCGGCCAGGAATTCCCTGGCGGCATCGGTGGTCGTAAGCTCGAGGCGGCGCTCGGCCAGCAGCTTTCGAACCCGTCCGAGCTGGATTTCGACGATCTTCGAGCACTCTTCGCGGCCGAGTTGATGGAAGACGATGGTGTCATCCACCCGGTTCAGGAATTCCGGTTTGAAGTGTGCACGCAATGCTTCGTCGACCCGACGTTCGATCTCGTCACGGTCGTTCTCGCCGAGTTCGACGATGTGTTGACTGCCGATGTTGGAAGTCAGGATCAGGATCGTGTTGCGGAAATCGACCGTCCGGCCCTGGCCGTCCGTGAGGCGTCCGTCGTCGAGCACCTGGAGCAGTACGTTGAATACGTCCGGGTGCGCTTTCTCGATCTCGTCGAACAGCACCACGCTGTAGGGGCGGCGCCGGACGGCTTCGGTCAGCGCTCCGCCTTCCTCGTAGCCCACGTAGCCGGGTGGCGCGCCGATCATCCGCGATACCGAGTGCTTTTCCATGAACTCGCTCATGTCGATGCGCGTCATCGCGTGCTCGTCGTCGAACAGGAATTCTGCGATCGCGCGCGCGGTCTCGGTCTTTCCGACGCCCGTGGGACCGAGGAAGATGAACGATCCGACCGGACGGTCCGGGTCCTGGAGTCCCGCCCGCGCGCGACGCACGGCCGAGGAGACTGCTACCAGCGCGTCATCCTGGCCAATGACCCGCTGCCGCAGCTTGTCCTCCATCGACAGCAGCTTCTCCTGTTCGCCTTCGAGCATCTTCGCGACCGGGATGCCGGTCCACTTCGAGACGATTTCGGCGATCTCTTCGGACGAGACCTCCTCGGACAACATCGAGCCGCTCTCCTGGAGCTCGGAAAGCCGGTTCTGCTCCGCCTCGAGGTCCTTCTCGAGGTTGATGAGCTCGCCGTAGCGAATCTCCGCGGCCCGCTCGAGGTTGCCTGCTCGTTCGGCGCGCTGTTCTTCCGCGCGTAGCTCGTCGCGCTTCTCCATCAACTCGCGTGCCCGCTCGATGGCCTGTTTTTCATTGTCCCAGCGCGTCTTCATCGCGGCGCCGGATTCCTTCAGCTCGGCGATCTCGCGTTCGACCTGCTCGAGCCGCTCCGCACTGGCTTCATCGCTCTCCTTCTTGAGGGCTTCTCGCTCGATTTCGAGCTGCATCCGCTTGCGCTCGTTCTGGTCGAGCTCTTCGGGCATCGAATCGATCTGCACACGTACACGGCTCGCGGCCTCGTCGACCAGGTCGATCGCCTTGTCGGGCAGGAAACGGTCGGCGATGTAGCGATTCGAAAGCGTCGCGGCCGCGACCAGCGCGCCGTCGAGGATTCTCACGCCGTGGTGAACCTCGTAACGCTCCTTGAGTCCACGCAGAATCGAGATCGTGTCCTGGACCGTCGGCTCGCCGACGAAGACCGGCTGGAAGCGCCGTTCGAGCGCCGCGTCCTTCTCGATATGCTTGCGGTACTCGTCGAGAGTGGTCGCGCCGATGCAGTGCAGCTCGCCGCGCGCGAGCGCGGGTTTGAGCATGTTGGCGGCGTCGGCTGCGCCCTCGGCCGCACCGGCGCCGACGATGGTGTGCATCTCGTCGATGAAAAGGATGACCTTGCCTTCGGCCTCGGAGACCTCGCGGAGCACGGCCTTCAGGCGGTCCTCGAACTCGCCGCGGTATTTTGCGCCCGCGATCAGCGCACCGATGTCGAGCGAGATCAGGCGGCGATCTTTGAGCGTGTCCGGAACGTCGCCGGACACGATCCGCTGTGCGAGTCCCTCCGCGATGGCGGTCTTGCCGACGCCTGGTTCGCCGATCACGACCGGATTGTTCTTGGTCCGCCGCAACAGCACCTGGATTACGCGCCGGATCTCTTCGTCGCGGCCGATGACCGGATCGATTTTTCCGAGGCGGGCGGCATCGGTGAGGTCGCGCCCGAACTTCGCGAGCGACTGATATTTCGACTCCGGGTCCTGGTCGGTGATTCGCGCACCGCCGCGTACCGACGCCAGCGCCTTCAGCAGTGAATCCCGGTCGGCGCCCACGCCGAGCAGCAGCCGCGCGGCCGGGTCATTCTTCTGCTCGACGATCGCGAGCAGCAGGTGTTCGGTCGAGACGTATTCGTCTTTGAGATGCGAGGCCTCGCTGAAGGCGGCCTCCAGCACTTTCGAAAGCGTTGATGAAAGCTGCGGTTGCGCCCCACCGGTGACCTTGGGGATCTGTTCGAGAATCAGCTCGATGTCGCGCAATAACGGGTCGAGCGAGATGCCGAGTTTCTGGAGCACCGGAACGGTGCTGCCGTCGGTCTGGCCCAGCAGGCCCTGAAGCAGGTGGGAGGGTTGGATCTCGCTATGTCCGCGAGATGCAGCCGCGGATTGCGCCTCACTGAGGGCCTCCTGGCCCTTGATCGTCAGCCTGTCGAATTGCATGCGTCGAAAGCTAGGCACGGCCTCCGGCGCTGCAAGGATGCCGGCGCGGTTTTTCCCGCGGGCATCCCTGCGATCGCGTCAGTTCTCGGTTCGTTTCAGCGGCACGAAGATCGTTGCGTCGCCCCGGCGGACGAGCAGCAGCGCGCGACCCTCGGCCTTGCCGAGTCGCTCCTCGAGTTCACTCGCGGATTTCACTTCGCTGCGATCGACCTCGAGGATCAGGTCGCCCCGCCGCAGTCCGGCGGCGTCCGAGGCGCTTCCGGGCTCGACCGCGGTGACGAGTACGCCGGCGTCGGCTTCGACGCCGAGTTGGTCGGCGATCTCCGGCGTCAGGTCCTGGATCCGCAAGCCGAATTTCGCGGCGCTCTCGCCGTCGTCGCCCGAGCCGTCGAGCTCGGCCAAGGTCTCGGCTTCCTCCAGGGTGCCGACCGTCGCGGTCAGGGTCATCCGCTTTCCGGCTCGGGTGACGACCAGCTCGACCTGCTTGCCGACCGGCGTCGTGGCGACGATGCGCGGCAGGTCGTTCCAGCTCTCGACCCTGTCACCGTCGAATTCGATGATGACGTCGCCGTGTTGCACTCCCGCCTGGGCGGCGGGGCCACCGGGCGCGACCTTGGAAACGAGGGCTCCGTCTGCGCCGTCGAGCTCGAGTGCCTCGATGAGTTCCGGCGTGATTCGCTGTATCACGACGCCCAGCCAGCCGCGTGTGACGGAGCCCTTGGCCCTGAGCTGCGGCAGGATCTGCTTTGCCATGTTGATCGGAACCGCAAAGCCGATGGTGTTCGCGCGCGGGTTGATCGCGGTATTGATGCCGATCACCTCTCCCCTGAGATTGAGGAGTGGGCCGCCCGAATTGCCCGGGTTGATGGCGGCGTCGGTCTGGATGTAGTCGTCGTAGCTGCCCTGGCCGATTACCCGGTGCTTCGCGCTGACGATGCCCGCGGTGACGGTGTGTTCGAGACCGAACGGGTTGCCGATCGCGACGACCCACTCGCCGGGTCGTACCGCGGACGAATCACCGAGTGGCAGCGCGAACAGCTTCTCTTCGGATTCGACCTGGATCAGTGCGATGTCGGTCTTCGGGTCGCGGCCGATGATCGTCGCGTCGAGCTCGGTGCCGTCGTTGAATGCGACCTTGATGCTGTCCACTCCTTCGACGACGTGGTTGTTGGTGACGATGTAGCCGTCGGACGAGATGACGAAGCCGCTGCCGAGGCTCGGCACCTGGCGCTCGAGCTCGCGCCCCGGACCGCGCGGAGTCCCGAAGAAGAAGTCCTCGAAATTCGGCATCGCATGACCTTTGATCGTCTTCGAGGTCTGGATGTTCACGACTCCCGGCGACGTCCGCTCAGCGAGGTCGGCGAATCCGCTCGTCAGGCCTAGCGGCGTTTCGGATTCGGGCCCCGAGCCGTTCTCCTTCCAGAACGGCTCGCCGAGGTCCGCTGCCGCCGCGTCGTCGTCCTTGCCGAAGAGATCCAGTGCTTTTGCGCCGTTGTCGCGCCAATCGACGCGAATGTCGAGCACCCCACCGCCCACCAGCAGGATCACCGCTGCCGCCGTGTAGAGAAGAACCCTTCCGATCCGACCCGTCTTCATTCGATACTCCGTAAACAGGGAGAAAATTGGAGTGGGTGCGATTGGGGCACCTTCCCCTCACCCCTAGTCATCGATCATGCCTCGGTGGAATTGGAACCCGCCGGCCTGGAGCGGGTTCGTCCAGCCGCCGACCCAGGACGATCCGACTCAGATCAGCGGAATCGTGACATTGTACCGACCAGGCCCGCGCTGAACCATCACCAACGCACGGCTGTGCCCACGCAATTCGAGTACCGCGCGCCGTAGCGATTCTTCGTTCGCGAGGGTCCGGCCGTTGATCGCGAGTACCAGATCGCCGATCTCGAGGCCGATGCGCTCGGCGCCGCTGCCCGCGCGGATCTTCGTCACCACGAAGCCGACCTCGTTGCGCGCTTTCAAGTCGATGCCGAGCAGGTCGTAGCTGAGTTGCTCTACGCGTTCGGCCGGGACTTTCTCGGCCTTCACACCAACGGTTCCGGTCTTGCCGTCTCGCCAGTACGAGATCTCCACGACCTGCCGTGGTGTCACGGTGATGAGGATCTCGAAGAAATCTCGCGCAGAAGCCACGCGGTGTCCGTCCGCTTGTGTCACAACGTCGCCGCGGCGGAGGCGCGCGCGTGCTGCGGGGCTTCGTTCGCGCACGCGGTTCACGAGCGCGCCCGCGAGGTCCGCGGGCAGGTCGAGGGCTTCGTGGAGCCCAGCGTTCAGGTCTTGGAAATCGAGCCCCAGCCAGACCGGGGTGACCTCTCCATGCTGGATGAGCTCCAGTACCACGCGGCGCGCGACGTCGACCGGGATGGCGAAGCCGATCCCCTCGCCGCCGTTGTATACCGCCGTATTGATGCCGACCAACTTGCCTTCGGCATTGAGCAGTGGGCCGCCGGAATTCCCGGGGTTGATCGACGCATCCGTCTGAAGGAAGCCGTGATAGACGCGGTTCTCGGTGCGTACCGAGCGGTCGATCGCCGAGATCACGCCGGTCGTGACCGTGTTCGACAATCCGAACGGGTTGCCGATCGCGATCACGGGCTCGCCGACCATCAGATCCGAGGAGATCGAGAGCGGAACCCACGGCAGGTCGCCGGCGGCATCGGCCTTCAATACCGCGAGGTCGTTGTTCGGGTCTGCACCGATCAACTTCGCGTCGAATTCGCGGCCGTCGCCGACGCTGACTCGGATGCGGTCTGCCTGAGCGATGACGTGCTGGTTGGTGAGGATGTGACCCTGGTCGTCGATGACGACGCCCGAGCCGAGGCTGTTCGATGTATGCGGAAGCCGCGGCTCGAAGAAGTCCTGGAAGAAGCGGTCGAAGAACGGATTGCCTCGTTGGCGACCGAAGGAGCTGCGGTTCTTTACGATCCGTTCGGTCGTGATGTTGACGACGGAAGGCCCGACACGCTCGACCACCTCGACCGTGGTGGTGCGCCGCAGGAACGGGTCGTGAGCGTTCGCGACGACCGCGGCGAGTGACAGCACCAGGACGCAGACGAATCTTGTTTTCATCATCCGCTCCTTGAGACGCGAGACTCGCCTGATTTGTTCATTGGGTGCGGCCCTCGGCGGCGTCACGGTAGCGCAGGGTGGCACGCGGGCGGCGTGGGGCGTGGTAGCCTGGACCCCACCGAGGAGGAGACATGCGGGCCGAACGGTTGGGGGAGTTCCGGTCTCGCTTCGGCGGCTTGCCCGAGGTCGACGCCCGTGCTCCCGGCCGCGTGAACCTGATCGGAGAGCATACCGACTACAACGGCGGGCTGGTGTTGCCCTGCGCGATCGACCTGGATACTCGTGTGCTGTTGCGCGCGCGGGCGGATGGCACGGTCCGGGTCTTCTCGCGCGAATTTCGCGAGGAGCAGTCCTTCGAAGCCTCGGCTCCGGCCCTGCGCGGCGGCTGGGTCGACTACGTGCAGGGCGTGTTCGCGGCGCTGCGCGAGCACGGGGTGACGGCGGGCGGCTTCGACATCGCGATCGAGAGCGACGTGCCACCCGGAGCCGGGCTGTCGAGTTCGGCGGCGCTCGAACTCGCGCTGCTCACCGCAATCGATCGACGCCTCGAGCTCGGGCTCGCACCCGAGCGGCGTTGCGAACTCGCTCACGTCGCCGAGGTCAGCTTCGTCGGGGTGCCGTGCGGCATCATGGACCAGTGGGCGGTGGGGCTGGCGCGTCGCGACACGCTGCTGCGAATCGATTGCCACACGCGGAGCGTCCGTCGGGTGGCGTTTCCGAGCGAGTGCGTCGCGCTGCTGATTGCGGACTCGGGTGTCCGGCGCGCACTCAGCCAGGGCGGCCTCGCGAAACGCAGCAGCGAGTGCGCCGAGGTGCTCGAGATCGCGCGACGCGCGGGGGCCTTGTCCGCGGCGGCCTCGGGCTTGTGTGCGCTCGACCCCGAGGCGCTCGCGGAGCTCGCGCCGTTGCTCTCCCCGCAGTTGCGGCGCCGGGCGCGGCACGTCACCAGCGAAAACCGCCGTGTGGAGGCAACCTGTGACGCGCTCGAGGCCGGAGACTTCGACGCAGCCGGGGAAGCATTGCGCGAGGGAATGCGCAGCCTGCGTGAAGATTTCGAGGTCAGCACACCGGAGCTCGATCATCTCTGCGCGTCGGGCGACGCGGCGCCCGGCGTGTACGGCTCTCGACTCACGGGTGCGGGATTCGGCGGTTGCAGCATCCATCTGGTCGAACCTCGATCGGCCTGTGACGCGGCCGACTTCATCGCGTCCGGATTCGAGAGCGAGTTTGGTCGGCGGCCGAGGATCCAGCTCGTGAGCCCCGCCGACGGTGCTTCGGCAACCACTATGCCTGGTTGAGTGCAACACGCAGGGCGCGTGTCGCGCTGGTGACGTCTTCCGCGAGCAGAATCGCGCCGGTTACCGCCACTCCGGCTGCGCCCGCCCGACAGGCATCGCCCGCGCTCCTGGCCGTGATGCCGCCCTGGGCAAGCACCGGGACGCCGGTTCGCGCCGCCGCGGCGATTGCCTCGAGCCCGAGGGCAGGGCGCGTCCCAGGTTTGGAGAGGGGAGTGAAGATCGGTGCGAGGTGTACCTGGTCCGCGCCCATCGCCGCGGCCACTTCGGCGACTGAATGGGTCGAAACGCCGATACAGGCGCGTGGACCGAGCAGCCGGCGAGCATCGATGATTTCCATCGCGTCGAAGCCGAGGTGAAGGCCGTCCGCGGCGATCGCGAGCGCGATATCGGCGCGGCGATTCACGATGACCCGAACCGCACGTCCGGACTCTTGCGCGCCGCGTCGGGCTGCTGCCGCGATCTCCCGCGCGTGTGAGAGCATTCGGGCGCCGGCGAGTCGGCGTTCGCGTACCTGGACCTGGTCTACACCGGCCGCAACCGCGGCTTCGACCGCCCGGGCCAGAGCGGGTCCGGCCACTTCGCGATCGACCACGAGCGCGAGGAGAGGTTGTCGGGGGATGGTCAGAAGCTCGCGAGACCGTCCAGCGGGCTCGAGGCGGTCGCGTATAGCCGCATCGGCATGCGGCCGGCCTCGTAGGCGAGTCGGCCCGCCTCGGTTGCGAGCTTCATCGCACGCGCCATCTGGACCGGGTTCTTGGCGGCGGCGATCCCGGTATTCATCAGAATCGCGGTGGCGCCGAGTTCCATCGCTACCGCTGCGTCGCTCGCGGTGCCGACTCCCGCGTCGACGATCACCGGAACCTCGACCGTCTCGAGGATGATTCGCAGGTTGGCGGCGTTGCGAATTCCCATGCCGGAGCCGATCGGAGCGGCGAGCGGCATGACTGCCGGGCAGCCCATCGCGGCGAGCTTCTGACAGGCAACCGGGTCGTCGGTCACGTACGGCAACACACTGAAGCCGTCGTCGATCAGGATCTTCGCCGCTTCGAGGGTTCCCGCGACATCGGGGAACAGGGTGCGGTCGTCGCCGATGACCTCGAGCTTGATGAGGTCCGTGTCGAGCAGCTCGCGGCCCATTCGAGCGGTTGCCACCGCATCTTCGACCGTGTAACACCCTGCGGTGTTTGGAAGAATGGTGAATCGGTCGGGTGAGATGAAGTCGAGCAGTCCTTCGCCTTTGGGAGCGTCGAGCTTCGTGCGCCGCAGTGCCACGGTCACCATCTCGGTGCCGCTGGCTTCCGCACAGGCGAGGTTCTGTTCGAACGAATCGTACTTCCCCGAACCGATGATCAGACGTGAGCTGAACGTCCGGGATCCCAAGCTGTAACTGCTGGTCATGGCCTAGCCTCCTCCGACTGCTTCCAGGATTTCCACGCGATCTCCCGCGCAGAGACGATGCGACTCGAAGGTGGAGCGCGGTACGACGTCCTGGTTGACCGCGACGGCGATGCGTCGGTCGCCCATCGCGAGGAATGCGAGCAGGCCGCCCAGGGTGCTGTTCGCCGGGACGCGGTGAGTTTCGCCATTGACGAGTAGTTCGAATTCTTCGTCGGACACTTGCTGAAACGACTCGGGTGCGGCCGCGGCGGCCCTCGGGTGCGAGTGCCGCCCCCGCAAGTCAGAAGGCTACTGGAGTGCATGTCGGCGTGTCAAACCGCGCAGTGCTTTCCGGTAGCAGTCCGTTGAAAGACCCCGACCGAGCCAGGCATAGCCTTGCTCTGCCGATTCGCTCCCCCGTGTCGGCAGGCGCTTTCCCGAGTGTCTGCAAGACCCGCCGCAGTCGGGCAGGGGGAGGGGTCTCCGTTCGTACTCACTTCGACCCCTCCCCCCGCCCGACTGCGGCTCCCCAGTGCCGACGACAGGCCCCGATCGGTAGTCCATGTGAGCAGCGAACTCGAACGCTGCGAACGCGTTTCAGCGCACTCAACACCCCGCGGCCGGAGTCGGGGAGGGGTCGAAGCGACTGTGT
>JAFDEI010000166.1 GCA_019310425.1 Deltaproteobacteria bacterium
GATACTCGCGTCCAGATTCTTGCACCCGTGGTGCGCGGCCGGAAGGGCGGCTTCCATCGCGAACTCGAGAATCATCGGCGCCAGGGCTTCGTGCGCGCTCGCATCGACGGCGCCATCCGTGACCTCGATGAGCACATCGAACTCGACAAGAACGCGCGGCACGACATCGACATCGTGGTCGACCGTTTGACGGCGAAAGTCTCGGCGCGCGGGCGCATCGCCGAATCGATCGAAGCGACGCTGCGAATCAGTGAGGGGCTGGCACGATTCGTCGTCGGGTCCGACGACGGCGAGTGGCTGCTGTCGGAGCGAAACGCCTGCATCGATTGTGATGTCGCCTTTCCCGAGATTGCGCCGCGCATTTTTTCGTTCAACAGTCCGCACGGCGCATGCGCACTCTGCAACGGCCTCGGCGCGACCGCGGAATTCGATCCGGTCCGCATGGTTCCCGATGTCTCGCGCTCGCTCGCCGCGGGTGCGATTGCAGCCTGGGGACGACGACGACGGCCGCGCTACTACGACAAGCTGCTCCAGGCGCTGGCGCAGCACTTCGACATCGACCTCGACACACCGTGGCAAGATCTCCCCGACGATGTCCGCGCGGGCGTGCTGTACGGAACCGGCACCGAGGGCATCGCCTTCGAAGTGGAGGCCTCCGGGAAGACCTCCACGGTGCAGCGTCGCTGGGACGGCGTCGTGGGCGAACTCGAGCGCCGCTTCGAAGCCGGCAGCGAAGCCGAACGCGGAGAGTTCGCGCGTTTCCGCAGCCCACGCACCTGCCCGGACTGTGGCGGCGCGCGGTTGCACGCGTTCGCACGCAGCGTTCGGATCGGTGAGCTGTCGATTGCTGAAGTGACGCAACTCCCGGTCGAGCGAGTACTCCAGCGACTCGATGAACTCGAGTTCACACCCTCCCAGCAACCGATCGCCGAGCGTATCCTGCGCGAGATCCGCGAGCGACTGGTCTTTCTCACCGACGTCGGCCTCGGCTACCTCACACTCGACCGCTCGAGCGCGACGTTGTCGGGCGGGGAAGGCCAGCGCATTCGGCTCGCGACCCAGATGGGGTCACGGCTGATCGGCGTGCTCTACATTCTCGACGAACCATCGATCGGCCTGCACCCGCGTGACCACGAGCGGTTGCTCGACGGGATCCGGCGGCTTCGCGACCTCGGCAACACCGTGATCGTGGTCGAACACGACGAGGCGACCATTCGCGCCGCGGATTTCATCATCGACATGGGGCCCGGCGCGGGTATCCACGGCGGCGAGATCGTCGCGAAGGGCTCCTTTGCCGAGCTGCTCGCCGACGACGACTCCCTCACCGGCGCCTTTCTGTCCGGCCGACGACGAATCACGGTCCCCGCGAAACGACGGGCATCCGACTCCGGCGCGCTCGTACTCAGCGGTTGTACGCACAACAACTTGAAGAACCTGACACTACGCATTCCGCTCGGCGTGCTCACCGTCGTGACCGGCGTCTCGGGATCGGGCAAGTCGACGCTCGTAAACGACACGCTGCACCGCGTGCTGGCACAACGACTCCACGATGCGCGGGAAGTTCCGGGGCACTTCGATCGCCTTCGAGGCATCGAACACATCGACAAGGTCATCGACGTGAACCAGAGCCCGATCGGCCGCACCCCGCGCAGCAACCCCGCCACCTACACGGGCATCTTCGACGGCATCCGAACGATCTTCAGCCAGGTTCCCGAAGCGCGCGTACGCGGCTACGGCAAGGGGCGCTTTTCGTTCAACGTAAAAGGCGGACGCTGTGAAGCCTGCCAGGGCGACGGCATCCTCCGGATCGAGATGCATTTCCTTCCGGACGTATTCGTCAGCTGCGAAGAGTGCGGAGGACGCCGCTACAACCGCGAGACCCTGGAGGTCTGCTACAAGGGCCGCAATATCGCCGATGTGCTCGACATGACCGTCGAGGAAGCGCTGTCCTTCATGGAGAACATCGCAAACGTGCGTCGCCCGCTCCAGACCCTGCACGATGTCGGGCTCGACTACGTCCGCCTCGGCCAGAGCGCGACGACGTTGTCGGGCGGTGAAGCACAACGCGTAAAGCTCGCCAAGGAACTCGCCCGCAAGAGCACCGGCCGTACCCTCTATCTCCTCGATGAGCCCACCACCGGCCTGCACTTCGCCGATGTCGAGAAGCTCATGGAAGTTCTCGACCGCCTCGTCGACTTCGGCAACACCGTGGTCGTGATCGAACACCACTCGGACGTGATCATGCAAGCCGACCACGTCATCGACCTCGGCCCCGAGGGCGGTGACGGCGGCGGCGAGATCGTGGTCGCTGGTACGCCGGAAGAGATCGCGCGTGAACCGCGCAGCTACACCGGTCGTGCGCTCGCACGGGTACTGACGGGCTGAGCGCGTGACGAGGCGCGGCCGCCCGCCGTCAGGGTAGGCGGAGTCGTGCGGCGACACACTCCGCAACCGCGCTCTCCACTGAGTCGGGTTCCGTCGAGCCGTCGATGCGCACCAGGTAGGGGCAGTCGACGTGGCGGAAGATCGCGTCGACCGCCGTCAGGTACTCGACTTCCTCGAAGTGGGTCTCGATCGCGTGGCCGCGTTCGTGCACTCGCGCGAGCCCGGCCTCGGGCGTGATCTCGAGCAAGATGACGAGGTCGGGTATCGGGAATTCCGCCTCACTCGACTCGAGTATTTCATCCACGTCGGCGCCGCGGGCACCCTGGTACGCGACCGTCGACAGGAAATAGCGATCACAGATCACCACGCGCCCGGCGGAAAGCCCGGGCTCTACCACCTCCGCCACGTGTTCGCGGCGGTCCTCGATGAACCAGCGGAGTTCCTCCGCGTGCGAAATCGAGCCACCCGACTTCGCGAGGGAACGAATGCGCTGTCCGTACTCGCCATTCGTGGGCTCGCGGGTCGCTACGACGGCGTGCCCAGCGGCACGCAACGTGATCGCGAGCCGCGCGACCTGCGTGCTCTTGCCACAGCCATCGAGCCCTTCGAAGACGATTAGTTGACCGCGGTTCACAGCCCCCCCGTCAACGCGCATTCACCGCGCGCGCGGCGCCGGCCTCGCCCCATCCCGCAACCCAGCGTCGGAGCGCGCAATTCCAGAACATCGAAGACTCTGCGCGGCTGGCACGGCGCTTGCTCTACCAGAGATTGCCTTCGGGCACACCCGTCACGCCCCTCTAACGGGACCGGGGGATGGCGGGTACCGGGTCGTCGGGTGGAGACATGGTTTGGCGCGGGTTCAACTACGGGGTGAGACCCGCGTCGAGTTTCCACCCGGCGTCCCAACTCGGGGGCGCGGACGGCGCTGTTGCGTGAAGAAAGCGTCGGTGCGGCAGGATCGCGCGCCGGAAGAACCAGAGGGGGATGAGTCGGTTTGGCAGGCACCGAACGACTCAGCGGTTTCGGGCGGCGCGGAGTGCGCCGCCCGAAACGCGTGAATCCGAACGGATTCTCAGATCTTGCCCTGGAGCAGGAACGCAATCACGAGGCCGTAGATCGCGATGGACTCGATCAATACCATGCCGAGAATGAAGTTCGTGAACATCGCCCCTGCAGCGCCCGGGTTGCGCGCGATACCCGCGGTGGTGTTGCCGGCCGTCATGCCCTGGCCGATACCGCAGCCGAGGCCCGCGAGGCCGACAGCGAGGCCGGCGCCGAGCGCGTAGCCCCAGCTGCTGTCACCACCGCCGCTTGCGCCGCCTTCGGCGAGCGCAACCATCGGCATGAGGACGAAGAAGAGGGTCCAGAGGGCGACCTTCCCAATTTTCTGCATTCGAGTTTCTCCTTGTTCCATTCAGATTGGCCAGCTTTCCGAAAACCCGCTCAGTGGGGTTCGTCCAGCGCAAGGCCGATGTAGATCATGGTGAGCAGCGTGAAGATGAACGCCTGCAAGAACGAAATGATGAGACCGAGGCCCATGAAGATCGCGGGCACGCCGATCGGCACGAGGCTCAGCATCACGAGGATGACCGTGTGGTCCGCGAACATGTTCGCGAGCAGACGAACCGCCAACGTGAAGATACGCGCGAGGTCGAGCGGGAGCTCGAGAATCAGGAAGATCGGCATCAGCATGCGGAAATGTACGACGCGACCTCCGATCTCTTTCTCGAAGAAGCTCGGACCCATGAACTTCACCAGGTAGTTATGCTTGTGCTTCGCAATACCCACGACCGTGTATACCAGCCATGCAATAACCGCCCAGGCCCAGGTCGTGTTCGCGTCGCCCGTCGGGCCACCCACGCCCGGTACCAGGCCGAGCAGATTCGCAACCAGGATGAAGAAGAACATCGTTCCGACGATCGGGAAGTACTTGCGCCAGTCCGGGCCGATCCGATCCTTCGCGAGGTTCGCGATCAGCTCGACGAGCACTTCGATACCCTGGACCACGACCGGGATCGCAGCCTCGAGCGGCTGGTAGATGTTCGTCACGGGTTGTCCTCTTCAGTCTCGGGCCGCTCGCGCTCACGCACGAGCCACGGGTTCCAATCGTCCCAGCTCGGATCATCGGCAGCGAGAGTCGGCGCGTTCGGGTCGATCGCCGGGCGCGAGCGCCAGGCTTCGATTACGGCCGCGGGAATCATCAGCGAGAGACCGATCAACAGGCCGACCGGGTCCGCTCCGAAGTACAACGCGGTGCAGATCCCGATCGCGAGCAAGCTGAAGCGCAACGAGAAGACACCGATCCAACCGCGCGACCCGGCGATTTCACCCCAGAACATGAATTGCGCCGAGCGCCGCAGACCGTGGAAGTTGAACCCCTCGAGTACCGCGCCAACGAGCAGGCTGAACGCAAAGACCGGCGTCGCCCAGACGAGCGAGGCCGCCACCGCACCCGCGGAGAGCTTCATGTTCATGCGTTGTGTCGAGTCCAGTACCACTCTCTTCTTCTCACTGGTCTTTGCTGCTCATTCGTCATCGTGCTCGGGGTCGGGTGCCGAACCATGCAGGGTGCGGCCGAGCTTCACCAAGCGCAGTACGAAGGAGGCGAAACCGATTGCGAAACCGACGAGCAGGTAGCGCGGAGCCGTCCCGAAATGATCGTCGGCCAGGTTGCCGAGAAATGCCGCGATCAGAATCGAAAAAACCGCTTCGAACGCGCCCTCGTAGGTCGCCCCTTGGCGGCTCTTGGGACGCTTCGTTCGCTCCTCCTCGCCGCGCCGGTCCGTCATTGCGATCCCGACATTGCGACGGGCTCGAAAGCGCGTACGCCCCGAGCCCGAATACCGGCGGGCATGCTAGCCAAGACCCCGGCAAAGCTCAACGGATGCGGGCACATCGGGCCATTGCAACTTCCGCCGCCGCGAGCGTCGCGTCCAACTCGGCACGCCGGTGGGCGAGCGACACGAAGACGCATTCGTACGCTGACGGTGCCAGATAGAATCCCTGCTCGAGCATGGAGTGAAAGAACGTTCGGAAACGGCCCTCGTGGGCCTGTTTCGCCTCATCGAAATTCCGCACCGGCCCCGGGTGGAAGAAGAACCCCAGCACACCGCCGACTGCTGCCGTCGTGAATGGGACCCCGGCCGCGTCGGCGCGCTGCTGCAGTCCCTCGGCGAGCAAGCGGCTCTTGCGCCCGAGTGCCTCGTAGCTGCCCGAGCGCGCGAGCCGGCGCAACGTCGCAGCGCCCGCCGCCATCGCGAGCGGGTTACCCGACAGTGTCCCCGCCTGGTAGATGGGCCCGTCTGGGGCCATCTGGTCCATCAGCTCGCGCCGACCCCCGTACGCGGCCGCGGGCAGACCGCCCCCCAGCACTTTCCCGAGGCAAGTGAGGTCGGGTGTGACGCCGAGCAGCTGCTGCGCCCCCCCGTAGGCAACGCGAAATCCCGTGATCACCTCATCGAAGATCAACAGCGCGCCCGCGCGGTCGCAGCGCCGTCTCAGACTCTCGAGAAAGCCCGGAATCGGCGGCACGAAGCCCATATTGCCCGCAAATGGCTCGACGATCACCGCGGCGAGATCTCTGCCCCAGCGGTCGAAGGCGCGGTCGACCGCGCCCAGGTCGTTGTACTTGGCCTGCACGGTCAGCTTCGCGTAGGCGGCCGGCACCCCGGGGGAACTGGGAATGCCCAGAGTCGCGAGCCCGCTGCCGGCGTTGACCAACAAACCGTCCGCATGGCCGTGATAACAGCCCTCGAACTTGAGGATGCGGTCACGTCCGGTCGCACCACGCGCAAGCCGCAGAGCGCTCATGGTCGCCTCGGTGCCCGAACTCACCATGCGGACCTTCTCGACACTCGGCACCGCCGCGCAGATGCGTTCGGCGAGCTCGATCTCGAGTGCGGTCGGTGCGCCGTAACTCGTGCCGCGCTTCATCGCACGCTCGATCGCGCGCAGCACGGCGGGATTCGCGTGCCCGAGGATCATCGGCCCCCACGAACCCACGTAGTCGATGAACGAGTTGCCGTCTGCATCGAAGATGCGGCAACCCTCGGCCCGGGCAATGAAGGGCGGCGTCCCCCCCACCGAGCCGAAAGCACGGACCGGGCTGTTCACACCGCCGGGGATCGAGCGGCGCGCACGGCGCAATAGCCTCTTGGATTTCTCGGTCTTCAATCCGGACTCCGCTCGCGGGAAAAGGCGCGTCGATTCACAGCCGTCGCAGCTGGTCGCTAGGATTCGCCTTCCGACGAATCGGAGACGTCGCGGTCGTCGGCCAGACGCGCCATCGATACGAGCTTCTCCTCGGTCGCGAGATTCATTACCCGTACGCCCTGAGTCGCACGTCCCATCGTCGAGATTCCCGATACCGGGCTGCGCAGAACCTTGCCGCCGTCGGTGATGAGCATGACCTGGTCGTCGTCGACCACCTGTGCGACCCCCACCACCTGTCCGTTGCGCTCATTGGTCCGGATCGTGATCACGCCCTGACCGCCGCGCCTCTGCAACCGATAGTCGTCGAGCGGTGTGCGCTTGCCGTAGCCGCGCTCGGTGACGGTGAGGACCGTGGCGTTGGGTGAGAGGATCTCCATTCCCACCACCTCGTCGGAACCCTGCAACGAGATACCGCGAACCCCGACCGCCGACCGCCCCATCGCACGTACCTGACTTTCCGGGAAGCGGATCGACTTGCCGACCTTGGTCGCGATGATGATCTCCTGACTGCCGTTCGTCCGGCAGGCAGCGATCAGTTCGTCATCGTCCGCGAGATTGATCGCGATGATGCCCCCGCGGCGTGGATTCGAGAACGCGTCGAGCTTGGTCTTCTTGATGATCCCCTTCCGAGTACACAGAGTAACGTAGTCACCCGTCGATTCATCGAAGCGGCGTACCGGCAGCGTTGCCTCCACGCGCTCGTCTTCGGCGAGCCTGAGCACGTTTACGAGCGCCTTGCCACGGGCAGCTCGGCCGAGTTGCGGCAGCTCGTGGACTTTCAGCCAATGCACGCGACCCTTCGTCGTGAAGAAGAGGATGTAGGCATGGGTCGAGGCCACGAAGAGGCGTTCGACAAAGTCCTCCTGCCGCGCGTCCATGCCCTTCACGCCCTTGCCACCGCGTCGCTGTGCGCGGTACTGCGTGAGCGGGTTCCGTTTCACGTAGCCCGCGTGCGACACCGTAACGACCATGTCTTCTTCGACGATCAGGTCCTCGGTACTGATGCCCTCGACCGGGCCCACGAGCTCGGTGCGGCGATCATCGCCGAAGCGTTCGGCGATTTCACGGACCTCGTCGAGTACGACGCTGAGAATCCGATCGTTGCTCGCGAGCAGGCCCTTCAGGTCGGAAATCTTTGCGCGGATCTCTGCGAGTTCGTTGAGTACCCGCTGCCGCTCCATGGCGGTAAGCGACCGCAGTCGCATCTCGAGAATCGCGTTGGCTTGTCGCTCGCTGAGCGAAAAGCGCGTCATCAGTTCGCCTCGCGCGGTCGCGGTGTCGGCGGAGCCGCGGATGATCGCAATGACCTCGTCGAGGTTCTCGAGCGCGATCGCGAAACCCTCGAGGAGGTGGGCGCGCTGCTCCGCCTGCGCGAGGTCGTATGTCGCGCGTCGGACGATCACCTCACCGCGGAAATCGATGAAGTGGCGTAGTGCCTGCTTGAGCGTCAGCAGCTGTGGTCGCCCGTTCACGAGCGCGAGCATGTTTACGCCGAACGTCGTCTGGAGTGGCGTCATCTTGTAGAGCTGATTCAAGACGATGTCGCCCTGTGCGTCGCGGCGAAGCTCGATCACGATCCGCATACCCTCGCGGTTCGACTCGTCGCGCAGGTCGGAAACGCCATCGACCCGACCCTCGCGCACCAGGTCCGCAATCCGCTCGAGCAGCGAGGACTTGTTCACCATGAAGGGAATCTCGGTGACGATGATCCGTTGCCCACGCTTGGTCTCTTCGAATTCTGCGCGCGCGCGAACCGCGAGCAGCCCGCGGCCGGTCGCGTAGGCGGAACGAATGCCCTCACTGCCGCAGATCATCGCTCCGGTCGGGAAGTCGGGGCCGGGCACCTTCTCGAGCAGGTCGTCGATCGTACAGTCGGGGTTCTCTGCCTCGAGAACCAGCGCATCGACGAGCTCGCGAAGATTGTGAGGCGGAATGTTGGTCGCCATCCCGACCGCAATCCCGGACGAGCCGTTGGCGAGCAAATTCGGGAAACGAGCGGGCAGAACGACGGGCTCGGTCGTACCGCCGTCGAAATTGGGCACGAAGTCGACCGTCTCACGGTCGATGTCGCGCAGCATCTCTTCGGCCAACGGGTCCAACCGGGCCTCGGTATAGCGATACGCCGCGGCTGAGTCGCCATCGATCGAGCCGAAATTCCCCTGGCCGTCGACGAGCGGGTAACGCAGCGAGAAATCCTGCGCCATCCGGACCATCGAGTCGTAGACCGCGCTGTCACCATGCGGGTGGTAATGCTTGAGGACTTCACCGACGACACCGGCGGACTTCGAGTAACCGCGGCTCGAAAGCAGTCCCTCCTGGTTCATCGCATAGAGGATGCGGCGGTGGACGGGCTTGAGCCCGTCACGGACGTCGGGCAGCGCACGGCTGATGATGACCGACATCGCATATGCAAGGAACGAAGTCCGGACTTCGTCCTCGATCGCGATCGTGACGTGCGGCGAATCGGGCGGATTGCCGCCTTCGTCCGGCGGCGAGTCGAGGGTTTCTGTGGGTTCGTCGGCCACTTGATCGTCGCTCTAGATGTCCAGGTTCTGTACGTCGAGGGCGTTCTTTTCGATGAATGCGCGGCGCGGTTCGACGTCGTCACCCATGAGGGTGGTAAAGGCTTCTTCCGCCTCGACAGCGTCGGGGATGGCCACCTGCAACAGCGTACGATGCTCGGCGTCGAGCGTCGTGTCGGCAAGCTGGTCGGGATTCATCTCGCCGAGGCCCTTGTAACGCTGGATCGACAGCCCCTTCTCGCCGAGCTTGAGCAGGCGCTCGAGCAGCTCGACCGCACCCGAAATTTCTTCGAACTCATCACCACTACGTCGGATGCGGTAGGGCGCAGCCCCGATCTCGCTGATCTCGGCCGCGAGCTCGGCGAGACGCTGAAAATCGGGAGAGCGCACGAAGTCGGTGTCGAGTGCGGTCTTCAGCACCACACCAGCCCGGCGTGTCTCCGCAATCAGCCTGAAACCACCGTGTTCCGGATCGGGCTCGGTCGACCACGTGAGCTGATCGATCGAGTCGTGCTGTCGGATGTGGACTTCGAGGCTCTCGGCGATACGACCGCTCAACGAGGCTTGATCGGCGAGATCGTTCTCTCGCGGCGAGCCGCTCCAGATTGCTGCGTCGACGACATGCTGATCGAGGCGCCGAAGTGTCAGGCGATCGAGGAGCGCGCGGTAATAACTCGCGCATTCGAGCAGACGCCGCAGGCGGTCTGGCGAGAGGAGATCCGATGCACCAGCCGGGAAGACGTCGGTGCTCTGGAGTGCGAGTTCGAGTAGGTGATCTTCCAGACCCCGCTCATCCTTGATGTAGCGCTCGGAGCGGCCGCGTTTGACTTTGAATAGCGGCGGCTGTGCGATGAAGAGGTAGCCGTGCTCGATCAGATCGCGCATTTGTCGGTAGAAAAACGTCAGCAGCAGGGTGCGAATATGGCTGCCGTCGACATCTGCGTCGGTCATGATGATGACTTTGTGATAACGCGCTTTTTCGACGTTGAAATCGCTCCCGATTCCGCAGCCGATCGCCGCTACGAGTGCTTGGATCTCGACGCTCGAGAGCATCTTGTCGAGTCGTGCGCGTTCGACATTCAGGATCTTCCCTCGGATCGGTAGGATCGCCTGGGTCTCGCGTGATCGGCCTTGCTTCGCGGTTCCTCCCGCCGAGTCACCCTCTACGATGAAGAGTTCCGCGACTGCGGGATCACGCGCCTGACAATCCGCGAGCTTCCCGGGCAGGCTGTGATCCGACAAGGCTCCCTTGCGGCGTGCCAGATCGCGCGCTTTGCGCGCAGCCGATCGCGCTCTCGCTGCTTCGACGATCTTCGCCATGAAGACTTTCGCAACCGAAGGATTCTCTTCGAGATAATCGGTCAGCTGCTCGTAGAGCACAGCCTCCACTATTCCGCGAACTTCGCTGGTCCCCAGCTTGGTCTTGGTCTGTCCCTCGAATTCCGGCTGGGGAAGCTTGACCGAGATGACAGCCGTGAGTCCCTCGCGACAGTCATCCCCACTGATCGAGGTCGCTGCATCCCTGCCGTTCTTTTGTTGCTTCGCAATATAGCGGTTGATCGTGCGCGTGAGCGCGGTCCGAAAGCCGATCAGATGTGTGCCACCTTCGATCGTGTTGATGTTGTTCGCGAATGAGAACACGCTTTCGTTGTAGGATTCGTTGTATTGAAGCGCTATTTCGATTGTGACCAGGGTGTCCTGGTTCTTTCCAATAATCGTGCGCTCGCCCGAGATGTAGATCGGCGGTGTATGTAGAGGACTACGGGTTCGATTCAAATGCTCGACGAATGAGACGATGCCGCCCTCGTAACAGAAGTCATGGCTCTTTCCGCTGCGTTCGTCCGTGATTTGAATCCGCAGACCAGCATTGAGAAAGGAGAGCTCTCGAAGCCTTTGAGACAGCACATCGAATGAGAAGTCGGTGGATTGGAAGATCTCGGAGTCCGCGAGGAAGGTGATCCGAGTTCCGGTCGATTCGGTCGTGCCGATTTCTTCGAAATCGCTGACGGGAACGCCGCGTTGATAGGTCTGTCGCCAGACTTTACCTTCGCGCTTGATCTCGATCTCGAGACGCTCGGAAAGAGCATTTACCACGGAAACACCGACACCGTGGAGACCGCCCGAGACCTTATACGTGGCATCGCTGAACTTGCCGCCCGCATGAAGTGTTGTGAGAACAACCTCGGCTGCGGGCCTGCCCTCCGTGGGATGGATTCCAACGGGAATACCCCGGCCATCATCCGTTACCGTGACACTGCTGTCCTGGTGAATCGTAACCGTGATGATCTTGCAGAAACCACTAACGGCTTCATCAACGGAGTTATCCACTACCTCGTAGACGAGGTGGTGTAGTCCTTCGGGACCGGTGGTCCCGATGTACATCGCCGGGCGTTTTCGAACCGGATCAAGGCCTTCGAGGACCTCGATTGAACTCGCGTCGTAGCTCACTGGAGGAATATCTCGATTCTGGCTTCCAGGAGATCAAGGAGATGAATTGGCGTGGATGGCAGGCTCGGAGCCGGAGGCCCACAATCGTGGTGCGGAGAGGGTAACGAAAGCCTAAATCCGCGTAAAGGTTCCGAGTTGTCTAACCCGGGCCGCTCAGACACGCATCGGCATCACGACCGCTAGCGAGTCGTCGTCGTCGGTCGGAACAATTCGCGCCGGCGACATGGAATCTTGAAATCCGAGGTGTACTTCTTTTGCCCGGACGGCGTTCAATGCATCCAACATATAACGGGCATTGAAGGCAATACTGAGTTCTTCGCCGGCATAATCGACATCGAGTTCTTCGCGAGCTTCGCCGAGGTCGGGGTTGTTCGACGATAAACAGAGGCGACCTTCAGTCAGTTCGAATTTCACCGCTCGACTACGCTCAGCAGAAAGTAGTGCTACACGCCGGAGTGCCTGAGTGAGTCCAGCTACCTCGATGACCAGCTGGGACTTGATTTCATTCGGAATGACCTGCTGATATTTTGGGAATTCACCTTCAATCAGCCGCATGAAGAGTGTTACATCACCCTTACACGCAACCCCACTATTCCCATCGAAACCAATAGCCACTTCATCGGCGTCATCTTCATCAACCAATCGCTTTAACTCTGCGAGACCCTTACGTGGAATGATCACACCATTGGAAAGACCACTAAGATCAGTGCCGAGTGCGCGATCGACATAAGAGAGTCGGTGACCGTCGGTCGCCACCATTCGAAGTTTGGCACTGTCTTCGAGAATTTCGAGATAGACACCGTTGAGGTTGTATCGAGTTTCGTCGGTACATGCCGCATACATGGTTTTTTCGATCATTTCGCCGAGCAACAACGAAGGTACGGTAGCGGTATTGTCGGCAGAGAATGTCGGCAGCGTGGGATATTCAGCTGCGGAGCTGCCCGCCAAGGAAAACTGCGCCCGTGCGCAACGGATTTCGAGATAGGAATTGCTGGTAACTGAAATTTCAACTGGTTCTTCGGGAAGCTCGCGTACAATTTCAAAGAGCTTTTTTGCTGAAGCCGTTACAGCTCCGGCGGTTTCAACTGTTGCAGGATGCGTACCACGTATTCCAACTTCGAGATCAGTTGCGGCGAGAGAAAGAGCCCCGGAATTCTTTCCCTTGCCCTTGGTTGCTTCGATCAATGCGTTCGCGAGAATCGGCATGGTGTTGCGCTTCTCGACGATCGATTGAATTCGAGCGAGCCCTTTTTGAAGCTCGTTTTGGGCGATGGAAAGCTTCATAGTCCTGTTCCTGTCTTTCTCTTCGATTTAGAAAAGGAGTAGTCGTAGTAGGTGGCTGAAGAATTCGACAAAAGACATCAAAATCGTTGATGACACAGTGGTTTTTCAATTGTCGAGATCAGTTGAAGAACGCGTGATGGGGGGAAACCACACGAGAACGGCTCGACGAGCTGCATAATACCACGCGAAGTGCCCCAATTGCCCGAATCCATTCGAAGAAAGACGGTTGGCAGAGAGGCTGTGCGTCGCTAACCTGCC
>JAFDEI010000167.1 GCA_019310425.1 Deltaproteobacteria bacterium
CCTTCGGCTGCCAGCGCGACTGCATAACATCTCCCGATACCACGCCCACCTCCAGTGACCACCACCACCTTGCCGTCGAGCAATTTCTCCATCACGCCTCCTCCGAGAGCCTGACCGCCCCCAGGTCTTGCCCACTTGCCATCTTAACCGTGACCTCTTGGACCTTCGTGAGAAGATGCGATGAGGTCGTGCCTTCCGCCGAAGAGAAACACTCTGTGTTGGTGCACGCCGTCCAGACATCTTCGAAACGCGAGAGAGCCCATGCGTCCCAGCGTTCTAGGTAGTGATGCGGCGGCTCGTCGCGGAGTGCGCGAAGTATCGGGTGTGGATCGCCGTGGATCACTTCCTGCCCGAACGGGTCGTAGTCAACCATCGCGATTCTCTCCTGTTGAGCTGGAAATCGGAACGCAAAGCCCGTGGAGCAGGCACTCGAAAGCGACCTCTCCGTTTCGCCGATTGGATTCAGTGTCCTGTCCTGCCACGACCCTTTCGGCGTACGCCAGATGGAGTTCCGTCACCGCATCAACGATCGCACTCGTCGGAAGGTCCGACCGCACTTCGCCCGCGGCGACTCCGCGCTGAACTACACTCTGCGCTAGGTCCCGCCACACAGTGACGGAGCGTTCGACCACATCGCTGTACTCGGCAAGCACCATCCGAGCGTCGCGCGCGAGAAGTCCCTGCAGGAGCTGACTTCGGGCAGCGAAGTCGAGCGATGTGCGGTGCATCCGTCGCAGCGCGTCTGCCGTGCGTGAAGGTGCATCCTCGGAATCGGCGACGAGCGAGGCCGTGACCTCTTCATTCCAGGCAGTCACGACCCTCTCCACGGCGACCTCATAGAGCTGCTCCTTCGAGCAGAAGTAGCGGTAGACCAGTGGCTTGGAGACTTGGGCCTCTGCAGCAATGTCAGCAACAGAGGTTTTTCGAAAACCGAGGGTTCCGAAGCAGCGCTCTGCCGCGGCCAGGATTCGCCGGCCACCTGAAGTGTGAAGTCGTGCTTCGCGGTGCGCAGTCGCCATGCGAATAAGTATACGTATTATGACTACTTCGTCTACATACACCTATGGATCTTGATCCGAGTGGCGTGCGTGTACCGTCGTAACCTTCCGTATTAGCGGGCCTTTCCTGCCATGACCAACCTTCCTGAGGCTCACCGCTCGTGGCGCCAAGCTGAAGTCAGCTAGCCCAATCGGGAGCCCCCCCGGCTCTGCCGGAGCGAGCAGTCACCTCCCGCCTGTTGGAAGCGACGCTCCGGGTCTGGCGCCGTGAGGCGGCGGTAGCCGCAGCGGTCGTACTCGCGTGCCAGCGCGACGATCCGGACCACGAGTCCCCGCGAATCCTCGCGGACACGCGGGCTGGTGCGCTGTGTCGAGCGAGCTTGCCCCAGCACCCGACATGTCCGGCGTTCCTAAATGCCGAGCGTGTCTGTTCTCAATATTCATCCGCGGATGGAGAAAGAGGGCAGGTCAGAAAAGCTGAGCAATGTCAACGCGGACGAACATCGAGAACGCGCAGCTAGACCTCCCCCCCGCGCAGCCGTACTGTTCGGGGTGATCGACCAACAGACACGACGGTTCCTACCGGACCGACCGCGTAGGAGTTCCCCATGCGCAAGTGGATCCTCGTCTTCGCCGTCGCCTGCCTGGTGGTGATCGGCGCGCTGGCGCTGCTGGCTGCAAACCTGGATTCCTATCTGCAGGAGAACCGTGAGTGGCTGGCCGAGCAGGCCCAGTCGGCGCTGGGCCGGCCGCTGAGCTTCGGCGAGGTGGGTATCTCGCTCATGGGCGGAGTCGGCGTGCGGGTGGCGGACCTCCGTATCGGGGACGACCCCGCTTTCTCGAAGGATGACTTCGTCCGCGCCGACGTGGTCGACGTACGCGTCGCGATCCTGCCGCTGCTCACGGGCACGGTCGAGGTGACCCGCGTGGTGTTGCGCTCGCCCGCCATCACCGTGATCCAGACGGCCAAGGGTCTCAGCACCGACAGCCTGGGCGGTGGCGGCACGGCCGAGGAGAAGCCCGACGCCGGCGAGGCGGAGGAAGGCGGCCTGCCCGATTTCGTGATCGCCGTCGTCGACCTCACCGACGGGACGCTGCGTTTCATCGACGAGACCGCCCGGCCCGCGGCCGAACAGTCCATCCAGAAGCTCGACCTCCGGGTCTCGAACGTGAGTCCGAGCGGGCCGATCGGCTTCGACATCCGAGCCGCGGTGATGGGGGCCAGCCGCCAGAACGTGCGCATCGAGGGAACGGTCGTCGACCTCGAGAACCCGAAGGTGGACTTCGAGCTGACCTCGGGCGCCTTCGAGCTGCCAGCCGAGGGCGAGGGGGCTGCGCCGGACGTGCTGCGAGATCTCGTCATCGCGGGCAGCCTGTCGCTGCCCAGGGCGGGCCCGAAGGTTACGGCGACGCTGCGCTCACCAACGGGAACCATCGCCGCCGCCGACTACCGCAACCTCGTCATCGACTTCGAGATGCAGAAGCAGGTGGCGACGATCCGGAAACTCTCGCTGCAGATCTTCGGCGGCGAGCTCGGCATGACGGGCCGCTACGACATGCGCAAAGCGGGCAGCCCAAGCTTTGATATGAACTCCAAGCTCACCGGCATGCGGATCGAAAAGCTCATCGAGAGTCGCGACCCCGGGGCAAGTGACGAGCTGACCGGAGAGCTCGGCGGCGACCTCGCACTCACCGGGGCGGGCGCCGGCTGGGAGTCGATCAAGAAGCGTCTGAAGGGCCGGGGGAGCATCCAGCTCGTGGACGGTGTGCTGAAGGACGTGAACCTGGCGGACACCGCACTGAAGGGCATCACGGGCGTGCCGGGTCTGTCCGGCCTGCTGCCGTCTTCGCTGCATGCGAAATACCCGCAGGTCTTCGGTGTGGGGGACACCGTGTTCGAGAACATGGACGCCAAGCTCGACATCCGCGACGGCTGGGTGAACTTCCGCGACTTCCGACTCGCGGCGCGCGACTACACGCTCAATGGCACGGGCCGTTACTCGCTCGACAACCAGCTCGACATGTCCACCGTCATGGCGATGTCGCAGTCGCTGAGCGACGACCTCGTGAAGGCGGCCGAGCCGATGCAGTACCTGCTCAACGTCGAAGGTCGTGTGGAGTTCCCGGTCAGGCTCGCGGGTCCGGTCCCCGACATCAAGGCCGTTCCCGACGTCGTCTACATCGCCAAGGCTGCCGCGCGCCAGTCCGTGGGTACGCTGCTCGAACGCGCGCTCGGTGGGTCGAAGCAACAGTCGACGTCGAGCGACGGCGAGGCGGTGTCCGAGGGGACGACCGAGGACGCGGCCAAGGGCGCGGCGGCGGACCTCCTGAACAAAGGGCTGGGAGGCTTGTTCGGGAAGTAGCTGTCTGTTCTCGAGATTCATCCGCGACCTCCGTTGAGCTGCTCGACGGCGAGAAGCCCAGCTGCATCCAATGTCCAGAATGTCATGAGACGCAGCTGGGATCATTCTTCGAGGTAGCCGAGTGCGCGCAGGGCTTCGCTGCTGACCTCGTCGAGGCCCCGGGTCGGAAGGCTGCGGCCTCTCTCGAGGGCGGCGTGCTCGTCGAGAACGCGCTGCGCGAGGGTGTCGGAATCTTCCGGAGCATCGAGGTCGGCGTCAGAAATGTGTTCGCTCGGATCTGCGCCGAGGTCGTAGACCCTGCGATCGACGACCTTGCCCTCGGAATCGAACTCGAGGACCACCTTGTGGCGTTCGGTTCGCAGGCCGAGATAGCTCTGCTGCGTCGGGCGGAGCTGCTCATTGCGCAGCGCTTCGATCAGGATTTCGCCGGGCGCGGGCGCTTCGGGGTCTTCGGTCAATGCCAGGATCGAGCGTCCCTGGATGCCCTCCAGCCCCGGAAGGCCCAGCCAGTCGAGCACCGTGGGCGCTACGTCGATCGTGCGTACCAGGCCCGCGACGCGTTGGCCCGCGCCGACGCCGTCTGGCCGCCGCAGCAACATGGGTACGTGCAGCACGTCGTCGAACACCGTGCCGTTGTGCTCCCAAAGCTGAACTCGATGCTCGCCGAACGACTCGCCGTGATCTCCCACGACCACCACGAAGGTATCCCCCCAGCGGTCCAACTTCCGGAGCCCGCCCAGGAGTCGCCCCAGCTGGGCATCCAGGTAGGACACCTCGCCGTCGTAGCGTGCCACCAGATGGGCGTGGTCGCGGTTGATGCGCGCCTCGAGTTCGGAGCGCTCGGGTTCCGGGCTTTGTCGTGCCAGATCTTGCAGTCGGTAGAATTCACCCCACCAAGTGATCGCATCGCCGTCCATGGGGCCTTCGTAGCTCGGGTCATAACGAGTGCTGAAAGGTTCGGGTGCCTGGTAGGGCTGGTGGGCGTCGAAGTA
The DNA here is from genome assembly GCA_019310425.1 of Deltaproteobacteria bacterium. Classification (GTDB taxonomy): domain Bacteria; phylum Myxococcota_A; class UBA9160; order UBA9160; family SMWR01; genus JAFDEI01. The sequence continues at coordinate 4,354 of JAFDEI010000167.1, forward strand.
GTGAACCCATAGAAAGAAGGGCTCGTCGCTATGCGCGCTCAGCCAGTCGAGGGCGCGCTCGGTCACCACATCTCCCCGACGCTGGTAGGCCGAGGCGGCCTGAACGAACCAACGCCGTCGCCCTTCGTCCAGGCCCTCGGGAACTTCGCTGCCGCGCCTGAGCGGCAGGTCCATCTCGTCGTCGTAGGTGTCGAATCCCTGAGCCAGATTGAACTGCGCATCGAGCACGAACGCTGCAACGAACGCCGCCGTCGTATGGCCTGCTTCGCGGAGGCGTTCGGCCAGCGTGACCGCCTCGTCCTCGAGGAAGTACACGCCGTTGTCGTGTACGCCGTGATGGCCGGGGTAGGCCCCGGTCATGATGGAGCAGTGGGACGGCAGGGTCGACGGGATGGGGGAGAAGGCGCGCTCGAAGAGCGTGCCTTCTCGAGCCAGCTGATCAAGTGTTGGGGTCGAGACGCGCGGATTCCCGTAGCAGTGCAGCCGGTCCGGTCGCACTGTGTCGAGAGTCACGAGCAACACGTTGCCGCGCGGAGTTTCTGCGGGGTCGGGATTGCAACCGCTGCCAAGAAGGAAGCTTCCGCCGAGGAGTCCCGCGGTGAGCATTGATTTCAGGTTCGATCGCATGCGGTGAGTATAGCCAGCGGTGCGGGGTCGATTGCCCCGAGGTGGGCGAATGTGTGCTGTTTCAGGCCGCGGGTGCGATCCGGTAGCGGATCGGCATGCGCTTGAATCCCGGTACCAGATTCGAGGCGGTGCGCTCGGGTGCGCCCGTGAGTTCGACGGCTTCGAGTCGGCCCACGAGCTCGCGGAACAGGGTTCCGGATGTCATGCGAGCGAGGTGGGCACCGATGCAGAAGTGCTCGCCCACGCCAAATGCGAGGTGGCGGTTCGGATTGCGATCGAGGCGGAGTTCGTCGGGCGCTTCAAAGACATCTTCGTCGCGATTGGCCGAAGCGTAGAAGAGCACGAGCTTGTTACCCGCTCGAATCATCTGGCCGCCGAGTTCGTAATCCGCGACCGCGGTGCGAACCATGTGGTTGACGGGTGTCACGTAACGAACGATCTCGTCGATCGCGAGTGGTGTGAGCTCGGGATCGTTCGCCCAGCGTTCGCGCTGTTCGGGGTTCTGGATCAGTGCGTGCAGGCCGCCGCCGATTGCGCCGCGCGTGGTCTCGTGCCCGGCCGTGAAGGCGATCAGGCAGTAGCCCATCGTTTCGAGCTCCCCCATCGGTTCGCCGTCGACGCGCGCATTCGCGAACACGCTCGCGAGGTCGTCGGTCGGGTTTGTGCGGCGGTCGGCCATGATCGTGCCGAAATATTCCCAGAACTCCAGGAAGAGGGACTTCATGGCTTCCATGCGGTCCCCCGCACGTTGAAACTCGGGGTCCTCGGCCCCGAACAGTTCGTTGGTGAGCTTGAGGATGAACGGCTCGTCGGCTTCCGGGACACCGAGAATCCGCCCGATCACCTTGAGTGGGTGCATCGACGCGATTTCGGTGATGAAGTCGCACTCGCCCTCGCGACCGAGCCCGTCGACGAGGCCGCGCGCGGTATCACGTACGAGTCCGTCCAAGCGGTTGATCGCGCGTGGGGTGAAGAACGGGCTCGCGACCTTTCGGTACTTTCGGTGGTCAGGCGGGTCCATGTTGATGATGGTTCGGATCTGTGCGGCGGCTTCTTCCTGTCCCTTGCCGCGGTCCGGCGTGAAGGTCATGCCCGGCGCATTCAGGAACTGCTCGGGCTGCTTGGAGATTTCGACGATGTGGGCATGCTTCGTTACCGCCCAGAAGCCGGGCCAACCCTCCGGTTCGAAGTACTGGAGCGGTGCTTCGCGGCGCATCCGGGCCCAGGATTCGTACGGGTAGCCGCGCTTGGCGTACGATTTCGGATCGATCAGGTGAAGGGGGTCGATCTGCGACATGGGGTCCTTTCTGGTTATGGGGCGTTCTGCTCTGCGAACCGTCGCAGGAATCGTTTCAACCCGGGTGAGTCCGGAAGGTACTATTGCACTGGGAGCGCGGCGAATCACCCCAAATTTCCGGAGGGCTGCTGCGGAACGCCTCAGCCCTTCCCGTCGGTCTCGCTCACTTCTCCCGATATCGGCGAGAAGTACCGGAAGCGGCTCGGAGCGTGCGAGACCACGACTCCGACGATGACGACGATCGACAGCAGCAGCGCGCGCTGCTCCGGCATGGATACCGCGAACGCCAACAGTGCGAGCTTCCCGAATGTGCACAGGCCGCGGAGCTGGTGGAGCCACTGCGGTGCGCGCCAGACTTCGAAGAGCATGAACGCGCCGCCCGTTGCGAGCACCGCTGCGAGAGCCGGGCCGAGGCGTTCGTCGGGAACCGCGAAGATGCTTCCGCCGTAGTAGGCACTGAAGGCGATCACGTGCAGGCTGCGGAGTGTGGTGCGAAGCGCGCGCATTTCAGGCGGCCTCGCTCACGATCTTCCATGCCGCGAGCTTCTTCGCATACGGGATCGATGCGTTTGCGGGGCTCGTCGACGGCAGCCGATGGCAGGCGACGCCGCGTTCCGGGAGGCTCGGCAGCACGTATCGCCGATAGCAGGTTTCGGCTTTGGCACCGTTGAAGCAGATCATGCGGAGTTCCGGGTGTTCGGAGAGGAACGTGGCGAGATCGTTCGGAACAATCGACGCTTCGACGATGTCCGAGTCGAGGCTGCTCTCGCGGGTGCAGGAGCGAAGCACGTCCCAGACCGCGAGGTGGTGCCGGATCAGTCCTGAGACCCGTTGCTCGTACGGAGCCTCCGCGGGGACGTCGAAGCACTCGGACAGGATCCGCCAGAACGCGTTCTGCGGGTGCGCGTAGTATTGATTCGCACGCAGCGATGCCTTGCCGGGCATCGAGCCGAGAATCAACACGCGACAGGTCGGGTCGGAGATCGGCGGGAAGCTGTGGACGTGCATCGCGTCAACGCTCGCGACGTTCATGCGAGGCACCCTCCGGCTGCGTTCGAGGAGTCTCGGTTCGTACCGGTTCCATTCCGGTCGGCCCGCCGAGCCGAGGCAGGTCGTCTTCGACGCAGACCCAGTCGGCACGGTCGTCGAAGAAGACGTGTGCTTGGGGCGATAGATCGGCAGGCCCATCCAGATTCGCGAGCACGAGATCGACCTGGTCGGGGCGATGGGTCGACTCGAAGAACAGCGAGCTACCGCAGCGGCCGCAGAACGAGCGGGTTCCGTGATCCGACGACGGGTAGCGGATGAGGGCCGTTTCACCTGTATCGATGCTGAAGCGATCGCGCGCTGCGATGAGCCAGGTGACGTAGCCCGCTCCGTGGTTGCGACGGCACATCGTGCAGTGGCAGTGCCCGCAGAAGAGGCTCGGCGTTCGCGTGCTGAAACGGACCTCGCCACAGGAGCACGACCCGGCGATGGAATGCGGCACGGCGTTACTCCTGGGATTCCCGGAGCCTACTTCGGCAGCTCGAGCTCGTGTGTGATCTCGGCCGCCGTCGAGACGTGTCGTACACGCGTTACCTCGAAGTCGCGAAGAAAGATCAAGGTGGCCTGCCCTTCGGCGAAGGGCAACTGCGCGGTCGTCGTTCCGTCCCGGTCGAGCAGCATCGCATACGGCCGCTTTCGCATGCTCGGAATCGCGAACAGCTTCGCGACCAGCCTCGGCATACCGCTGATGTCAGAGACATAGACCGCGCCCCGCGACGGTAGGAGGTCCGTGGACGTGTTCTCGAGCGCCTGTTTGATGAGCTTGCCGCCGTCCATGTCGCGGTTGAACAGCAACAGCGTGACCGCTCCGTCCAGCGTGTGCGCCTTGCCATGCTGATCCTCGAGCGTGAAGGCTGCGATTCGATCGCCCGCGGCGTAGGGATCCGCGGTCGCATGAGTCGCCGTCAACGAGATTGCAACGGCCAGCGCCGCAATTGCGGAATTCGACATGCTTCTTCCTCCGGCGGGATTTCGGGCCGGGCTGGCCGCGAGGCGAAATCAGACACTACCACGACCCGCAGCTTGGGTTCGGAATCAATGGAACGCCCGCTCTGAAGTCTGCAGCCGGTCGGGCCGGGTGGCGTTCAACCGCGGCTCATGACCTCGATGGCATCGCCGACAGCGACCTCGCCGGCCTCGACGACCTTCAGGTAGATCCCGCGCAGCCGAAAATCCCGGAAGGGTGCCGCGGCGGTGAGTCGAAGCGCGTCTGCACCGAAGCGCTGGCGGAACTTGAGACAGCCGTTGTGTGGCTTGGGCGTGACTTCGAGTCTTGCTCCGCCTGAGCCACCAATGCGGAGCCGGCTGCCGAGCGGGAGATTCGCGACCGAGAGGTCGAGGTCGACGAAGAGGTTGTCGCCGGCGAGCTCGATCGGTTGGCCGTTGGCGACGAGTCGCGCAACATCGACGCGCATCACCGCGAGCTGAGCCTCGGGGGTCTCGGGTGAGTCGCGGAACCAGGCATCGTCCGGCAGGCCTCTTTCGACGCTGAGGGTGACGTGGTCGAGGAGCTTTCGCGCGCCGTCGTCTGCGCGCGAAACGAGCAGTGCGAGTTCACCGTGGTCCTTCGGCGGCGAGAGTTCCGCGAATCCGCGCTCGAGTT
>JAFDEI010000021.1 GCA_019310425.1 Deltaproteobacteria bacterium
CGGACATTTCGACTTGAATGAGGATGAGGCCCTGATCATCAAGAGCTTCCCCAATGACGCCGCCTACCAGGGAATTCAGTTGGGCCATCACTGGTGGGAGTCCCTGGATTACGCCGATCGCCAGAGCAGCCTGACCGGGGACCAGGCCCGCCAGAGTTCCGACGGGGCCTACTACTTCATCGTCGCTCACCGCGATCCCGGCGTGGCCAACTGGCTGGATACCGAGGGATTTCAACGCGGAATCATCTTCATGCGCTTCGACGGGTTGCGACCTGCCGTCATTCCCGATGGAGAAGAACCCAGCGCAACCAAAGTGAAGTTCGAGGAACTCCGCGCGCACCTGCCGGAAGACGAGCCTCGAGTTTCTCCCGGGCAACGAGCGGCGGACATCGCCATTCGCCGTCGCCATGTACAACGACGGTTCGGCAACTAGATCTCGCCCTGGCGCCTAGAAGCGAAGTTCGAGGCGAGATTGAACGATGTGCAGCTCGGTCGTTTTCCCCCGCCGCTTCGCGTCCGCATACACCCATCCCGTGTGCACGCGAACGTGGTGGTTCAGGGTCCAGACGAGACCGACGTTGGTGGTCAGCATCTTGCCGCCCCGCACCAGGCGGTGGTCGAGATCGACCCAGGAGGCCCGTCCGGTCAGCTCGAGGGCTCCCCAGCGGCGCTGCTTCCACGAGACGGCGCGCAACGGCTCCATTCGCCCGAACACAGCGCTCGCGCGGTGGTAGGTTCGAATCTCGCCGGTCAGCGCGTAGCTGACCTCGGCGTAGCCTCCGTAGAGAACCACCTCCTCGCCTTTGGTTCGCAGAATGGACGCGAACGCCTCGGCCTGGACCGAGACAGGGCCACGCCGCCAGGCCAGTTCCAAGACAGTGAACCCGGCTCCCCCCTCGATCTCGTCCGTATCCACGAGAAAGTCGGCCAGGAAGCTCTCGGGTCGTGCGCGAAAGGCGAAGCCGGCCTTGCCCGAAAACGTGTACTCGAGACCCAGCCCCAGGTGGAGCAGTGGCTCTTCGTTCGATGCCGCGCGTGTCGGTCGCCAGACGATACGACCGGTCCAACGGAAGCCGCTCTTCGAAACCTGCCCCTGGTTCTGCCCCTCCTGCCCCGCCGCCGAGATGGCCGTCTGCCAGCTGATGTCCGGCGCGGCACGTGTGCCGACCACCTCGATACCAGCGCGAAAGCCCGGCGCAAAAGCCGCCGCTGGAGCGGGGCCCTCCATCAGGGCCGTCGCGGCCGACGACTCGAGCGCGGCGAGGCTCAGCGGCGGGTCGAAGTAGCCGATGCGCAGCGAATCGATCCACGAGTACGCGATGGGCCAGCGCAGGAAGAAATCGTTGAGGAAGATCTTGTCTTCTTCGAATGAGAACTGGAAGCGGTACGAGGGAGCCGCCCAATGGAACATCTTGCCGCGCGTGTCGAAACGCGCGCGACGAACGAGCCCCTTCCACTTCGACTTCGGGTCCCCCCCAACCCAGCCACCGTCGAGGTCGATCGTCGCGCCGACTCGCCCCCGCAGCTTGATCGGCCAGTCGAAGCCGTAGATCACCCCATCGTCCCATCCGACGCCGACCCCGTCGGGCGCGAACGGAAGCCGCCAGAGGGGGTCTTCTTCGGCGAAGGGGACCTCTGCTCGCGCGCCGGCCGCGGCGCAGACCAGTGCTGCGAGCAACACGACGAGTGTCTCGAAGTGCGGCGAGCGCCGCCTGAATGTCGGATCGTTCCGAGCGAGTTGCAGCCGACTGTGATCGATCGAGCGGACGGTCATCCGAATCCCATTGGAGCGAGACGGCCCTCCCACATAGCTCTTCATTCGACCCCGGCAAGCAGGCGGCCTCATTGTAACGTCAAGCCAAAGCGGTCGCCGAAGCCGAAATACAGCTACCCGCGCCGTCCCCACTCGCTTCGAACGAACGCCCGGAGCCACCGCTGCGCGGGCGGCTCGAATCGATCACGCGTTCGCCGCCGCCTCGCGAATGCGCCCGGAGCTCGAGTACGCTCTCGCAAATGATCGACCTTCCCGAGCAGATCTCCCGCATGCTCGAACGCGATGTCGTGTCCCTCGCAGCCGTTGGCGGCGGTGACGTCGCAGAGGCGTTCCGCGCAGAACTCGACGACGGCGCGACGGTCTTCGCCAAGACCCACCCCGATGCACCGCCCGGCTTCTTCGCGACCGAAGCAGCCGGCCTGGCGTGGCTGCGCGAAGCCGAAGCCGCGCCCGTCCCCGAGGTACTGGGCGTATCGGATGACCCGTCTCTACTGATTCTCGAGTGGATCGAATGTGGGAATTCCGCTCGCAACACCGAAGCGGAGTTCGGTCGAACCCTGGCCGCGTTGCACGCCACCGGCGCGCCTTGCTTCGGTCGCGAAGATCGGCGCCCGACCGGCAGCCGCGGTCTTCCCAACGAGCCTTGCGATAGTTGGGTGGAGTTCTACGCGACCAAGCGCCTATTGCCGTTGGCGCGGCTTGCCGCCCGAGAGCGCGCGTTGCCCCACACCTCGATCCGCGACCTCGAAGCCGTCGCGGCCCGACTCGCCGAACTCGCAGGCCCCCCCGAGCCACCGGCGCGACTGCACGGTGACCTCTGGGCCGGCAACCGGCTCGTCGACACGGGCGGAGTCAGCTGGCTCATCGACCCCGCGGCCCACGGCGGCCACCGCGAATTCGACCTCGCGATGATGCGGCTGTTCGGTGGCTTCGGAGAGGCGTGCTTCGGGGCTTACGCCGAAGCCACCCCGCTCGCCGACGACTGGGAGGCACGCGTGCCGCTCCACCAGCTCGCGCCGCTGACGGTCCACGCGATCAAGTTCGGCGGCGGCTATGTGGCTGCGACGCAAGAGGCGCTGAACGCCCTGCTCTGACGCGTAACCACGATACCGGCGACAGGTTCCGTCGCGCGGCAAGGTTCATCGTCGCATCGGCGATCGCGGCTCGGCGCATCTGAGACCAGACACCCCGACCCGGCACCAGCTCGAGGTTCGCTTCGGTCTGTACACCGCCTTCTCCAAGTGAGATAATTAGAAGACATGACTGGAGGGCGCACGATGCTGGATCTTTCATCGATCGAGAATGCGGACGTACTGCGCGGGCTGACGCGGGAGGATCTGGCCGAACTCGGAACGATTGCCAGCGAACAGGAGTTCAAGCGCAAGGATCGACTCTTCAAGCGTGGAGAAGTGGCAAACAGCCTCTACATCGCGACGCGCGGCCGGTTCGCTCTCACTGTCGACGTCCGATCCTTCGATGGCAATGTCGAGATGGCCGTCGAGGAGCAGGGTGCACTCGATGCATTCGGCTGGTCCTCGCTGGTAGAGCCGCGCACCTCGATCTATTCCGGCTACTGCACCGAAGACGGGGCCGCCGTCGAATTTCCGAGGGAGTCTCTCAACGCGCTGATGACGAGCAACCGGCGTCTGGGAGAGGAACTGCTGCGAAACCTGAACGAGTTGATCGGCAACCGCGTACGCGTGCTGCAACAGCTCTGGCTCGACGAAGTGTCGCGATCAACGGCACGCGTGCTCCACTGGTCCCATTCGGAACTCACGACGCAATGGTCGATCGCCATGACGAAACCCAGCACGCAGCCATGAACCGCTGCACCCGGAGAAGACCGCCGCCCGGCTCCGAGCGCTGACCACTCGCCCTTCGGCGCCCACGATGTCATGATCCCGCTGCGAGTCGCCGACTCGAGTCACCGGCCACCGCAGGGAGGATTCATGAGCGGACGAACCTTGATCTGGGTCATTCCGACGTTCCTCTACGTCGCCTTCTTCGCTTGGTATACGAACCTCGCCGGACCGCTCGATGCGGACGAAATCTCCCACTACCTCCGTCGCTTCGAGGAGGCGGAACTCGCTCCCGAGCGAATCGCGATGCTGCGCCGTTTCATGCAGGAGGATACCGGCGATGATTTCTACGTGGTCAACGCACTCGACCTGCGCGCCGAGCCGGAGCGTGTCGGAGAGGTCGAGCCGGGCGAGACGTCCGAGGAGGTGATGGAGCGCTACATGGCGCACATGTACCCGGAGCTCTTTCGCCGTGCGTGCCATCCCGCCATCTACGGACTCGCAGTGGGCCCCGCACTCGACCTCGCCGGAATCGAGGGTGCCGAGGAATGGACCGCCGCAGCGATGGTCCGCTACCGGAGCCGCCGTGACCTGCTCGACATCGCCACCAACCCGGCCTTCCGAGCGAATCACATCTACAAACTCGCAGCCCTCGACAAGACCATCGCGTATCCGATCGAGCCGGTAATCAACCTGGGCGAGCCACGCTTCCTGGTGGCGCTGATCCTGCTCGTCATCAGCTTCGGGCTGCAGCTCGCGATCGCTCGCAAGCCCTCCTAAGCGGAAGTCACCAATGACAGCCCAATCCGCCCGGTCATCCATCCATTGCGATCAATATATGATTAGCTATTCATATATTGATATCACGGAGATCGACCTATGCCCGACCCCACCCTGGGACTCGATTCCTGCTCCATGCGCGTGATCGACGAAGCGCGCGTCAGCGCCGCCCGCGCCCAGCTTCTCCCCGACGGCGAGATCGAACGGCTCGCGCAACTCTTCCGGCTGCTCGGCGACCCCACCCGCACCCGGCTGCTCTACGCACTCCTCGAGGCGGGGGAACTCTGCGTCTGCGACCTCGCGGCCGCGAGCGAAACGCCGGAGACCAATGTCTCGCACGCGCTGCGGCTGCTGCGAACCGCGGGCATCGTGAAGGCGCGCCGCGACGGCCGCATGATGCACTACAGCCTCGACGACGCGCACGTGCGAATGTTGCTCGACCTCTCGCGCGATCACCTGCGCCACGCCGGGAAGGAGTAAGCATGCCCCGCCTCGCGCTCGCGATCTGCATGCTGTGGTTCTTCAGCCTGTTCGTGTTCCGCACCATCGTGCAATGGCGCGCAACGGGCTCGACGGGCGTCAAGGGTTTCCACGGCCGCGTGGGCTCGCTGCCGTGGATCGCGGGCGTCGCAGCCAGCCTCGGCCTCGCACTTGCGCCGCTCGCCCCGCTCAGTGCGTTATTCGACTGGCCCGGAGGTTCGCTCCTGGTTGCGGAACCGGGGTTGCACTGGGCCGGAGCGGCCTTCGCTCTCATCGGCAACGCAGGCGGCCTGCTCGCGCAGCTCGCGATGGGAAGCTCGTGGCGCGTCGGCGTCGACGCGAGTGAACGGACGGAGCTCGTCACCCATGGGATGTTTGCGTGGGTGCGAAACCCGATCTTCAGCTTCATCAGCTTGTCGGTGCTGGGCCTCGTACTGCTTGTCCCGAACCCGCTTTCGTTGCTCGCGGGCGTGCTCACACTCGTCGGCATCGAAGTGCAGGTCCGCGCGGTCGAAGAGCCCTATCTGCTGCGAATGCACGGTGCCGACTATGCGCGCTACGCGGCGCGCGTGGGTCGCTTCGTTCCCGCGATCGGGCGACTGCGCGACGATGCCTCGCGACCCGGCACTGCGCACGCCTCCTCGCACCGGCATCTCGACGTCACGGAGCGGTAAGCTCGGCACATACCCTTCCCGCCCCACCCGATCCACAACGCCAAACAACAGCTCGAGTTCCGAATCGCGTTCAAACTCTACCAAGCGAAACGCATAGCCGACTCCAATCGGCCGAGCGCATATCAGCGACTCAACGTCTCCGACGGCAGCTCGCCGAATGCCTCGCGGTACGCGCCCGCGAAACGCCCGAGGTGCGCGAACCCGTAACGGAGCGCGACGTCGCTCACCGCCGTGGCGCCGGGCTCGGCCGCAGCCAGGTCGCGCCTCGCCGCTTCGAGGCGGCGGCGCCGTAGGAAACCCGCCGGTCCCATCCCGTGCCGCTGTCGAAACGCGCGAGAGAGTGTCTTCGTGCTCGTTCCCACCGCTGCCGCGACCTCGGCGAGCGAAACGACCGACTCGAGCTGTGCGTCGATGAACTCCTCGGCGTGCCGCGCAATGGCGGCATACCCGCCGTTGGTCGGCTTCTTCGACTCGGGGGCCGTGGCTCCGCAGGCCTCCGCGACCAGCGCGGCCAGCAATTCCTCGGCCTCGCGCCCGATCCGCGGCACCAGGAGCGAAGAATCGTCGCGCTGCAGCTCCCGCCATAGATAACGCAAGGTGCGAACCAGTCCGGCCCCCGGGCCCGAAACCGTGAAGAGCCTCGACGGCAGACGAACCTCTCCCGACGCGGGTTCGTCATCCGGATGCTGCAGGTAGCGCCTGAGCAACGATGTCTCCATCGCGAGTGCCAGAACGTTGCTGCACCCATCTCCCGAGTGGAAGTCGAATTGCGGGGTCGGGGGGAGTACGTGGGCCGTCCCCGATCGGAAGGCGATGTTTCGGCGGCGTTCCTTGACCTTGAAAATCCCACCCAGGGGCACGGTGATCCCGACGAATGGACGCGGCGCGGGCACCACGAGCCTGCCACCGGAGATTCTCAGCGTGAACAAGCCGGTGCGCGGAAGTCGAGCCACCTGCAGTTCCGCCTCGAAACCCCGGCTCTGGGTGGCTTGCGCGTCGACCGGCCCGACGATCGCCCGCAGCGACTCGCTCAGCGCGTCCGGGTCGTCGTTACGATGTGGGCGGATTCTCATGGTTTTTCCGTAGTTGTCCATTTTCGGATATCCCAAATTCTCCATAAATGAGACAGCATGTGGGTGTAACACTTCGTCACTTATGTCATCGTGGCAACTCCCGGCGTCCCGATCGTCGTGCCCGGGGGAAATGCGCTCGGTTGAGCCGATGTCAACGGTCGCTCGGCGAGGTTGCCCGAAATCCCCGGCGGGCCGGCCGACCGGCACACCTGGAGAAGACGAAATGCACGCACGGAAGTGGTTGGGATCCCCACAGCATTGGTTACTCGGCTCCGTCATTTGCGCTGTGATCGGGTTCGCGACAACCGCGCTCGCGGAGCCACCGCCTCCGGAAGAAGGGAACTGGGACTTCGCAATCACACCCTATATCTGGCTGCCGGCCATGACGGGCGAAGTGGCTGTCAATGGTCGTTCGGTCGAAATCGACACGAGCATCAGCGACCTCTTCACCGAGAGCGATTTCGTATTCGCCGTCCAGGTCGAGCTCGCCGCCTGGTACACAAGCAGCGCTTCGGGATGATCTTCAACGGCCAGTGGACCGTCCTGAAGCAGGAAGAGAACTCGCTGCAGCCCAGTGACGGGCCGCCCTTCCCGGGTGGTGGTCCGGGCAGCTTCCCGATCGAGTTCGACCTGAAGAGCAACATGGGATTCTTCGAGTTCCTCGGCGCCTACCGGCTCGGCACCTGGGACCTCGGATCCGGGGCCTCTGGGCCGACCCTCACCTTCGAGCCCGTCGTTGGTCTGCGAGTCAACCACATGCGGATGAAGCTATCGCCGAACGGGAACCTGGATGACGTCAGACAGTCGAAGACCTGGGTCGACCCGATCCTGGGCGGACGATTACAGCTCGCCTTCGGACCGGAGCGCCATTGGCGGTTCAAGGCACTCGGAGACGTCGGCGGTTTTGGCGCGGGCTCGGATCTGGCGTGGAACATCGCCGGGCTGCTCGGGTACGAATGGCGATTCAAGCGACACGACTTCGACCTGTCGCTCGGCATCCGCGCGCTGTCGATCGACTACGAAGACGGAAGCGGCAGCAAGAAATTCGAATGGGACGTGATCCAATGGGGGCCGGTGCTGGCCCTCGGATTCAAGTTCTGACGAATCGGCCGACAAACCGTAAACCGCACCACACCGTGGAGACAACAACATGAACAGACCCTTCTCCTTCGTCGCCGGCTTCGCGGCCTGTGTCTCACTTCTCGTGCTCATCGCGGCGACCCAATCTCCCACCCGGGCCATTCCCGACCGCGACGTCTACTACCCCGGAAGCGAGGATCTCGCTCCGGACGAAATGCGCATCGTCGCACTCGGAACCGGGATGCCGAGCGTACGGCCCAAGCAGGCGGCCGCCTGCTGGCTGGTCGAACTCGGCAACGGCGACAAGTTCCTCTTCGACATCGGCAGTGGCTGCCACGAACGCCTCGCAGCCCAGAAGATCCCCTACGACTACCTCAACAAGATCTTCATCGGGCACCTGCACGTCGACCACATGGGCGACCTGCCCTCCGTCTGGCTCGGCGGAACCGTGATGAACCGACTGGTTCCACTGCGCATCTGGGGACCGAGCGGCGGAACGCCCGAGTTGGGCACCGCGCACGCGATGGATCTGATGAAGCAGATGTACGCCTGGGACATCGGAACCCGCTCGGGCGTGATCGACTTCCGCGGCGGCGCGTTGGAGGTGCACGAGTTCGCCTTCGACGGCGTCAACGAGGTGATCTTCGAGGAGAATGGTGTCGTGGTTCGGAGCATCCCCGCCGTCCACGGACTCGACGGTGCCGTGAGCTTCATTCTCGAGTGGAATGGACTCAAGTTCGTGTATGGCAGCGACACGATCCCGAACAAGTGGTACATCGAACACGCCAAGGGCGCGGACGTCGCGGTTCACGAGTGCTTCCTGCCCGCCACACTCCTCGTCACGAAGCAGGGGTTCGCGCCGCAGGAGGCCCTGATGGTCGGCACCCAGGGGCACACATCCCCGGAGCAGTTCGGCAAGGTGATGTCGCTCGTGAAGCCGCGCCTCGCGATCGGTTACCACTTCTACAACGACTACGACACCGAGCCTGAGGTCCGCAAGCGGGCCCGCAAGACCTACGACGGCCCGCTCGCGCTCGCACTCGACTACATGGTCTTCAACGTCACCAAGGACGACATCCGGATTCGAATGTCGGCGATCGACGAGGAGGTCTGGCCGAGCCCGCCGCTCAAGAAGAAGATCGCGCCGGACACCGGCAGCGCGATCGCGTTCTCCGAGTTCACCATTTCCGGGGCCCTGGGTTTCCCGGAAATCGTCCAGCCACTGTTCGACGAGATCAACGAGAAGTACGGCACGAAAGCTGAACCGATCTTCAAAAAATAGACCGTAAAGGACCCGTCGATGAAGCCTCGAAAGAAGACCCTGTCGCGCCGAACGCTCCTCAAGACCGCCGCCGTCGTCGCCATCGCGGGCGGCACCCGGAGCATGGCGTGGGCCGAGGACGTCCCCGCGGAGCCCGACGACCTCGACACGCCGACCGCCTGGCAGGAGGGAGACCCCGCACCGACGGAAATGCAGGTTCCCGCAAACGAACCCGAGCAGACCTCGACCGAGGCTCCGCCGTCCCAGCCGATGGCCGACGAGCAGCCGCCGCCGCCGAGCCCCGATTCAGTATGGGTTTCGGGCTACTGGTGGTGGACGAACGGGAAATACGTCTGGGTTCCAGGCTATTGGGCCGTGCCGCCGAAGACGGAATACGTCTACGTCTCGGGATATTGGACCTACCGCAGCGGGATGTGGGTGTTCGTTCGCGGAGGCTGGGGGATGCCGAACACCACCACGGTCGTCGTCTATCCCAACCCGCGACCGGTGGCGCTGGCCCTCGTCCTGACCGCGCCGCGTAGAATCCGACGCCGCCATTACCGCTGGGGGCACCACCACCACCGCTACTACCACAACCGGCACTATCGGGCCGACCACTACGACGACCGGCAGGACCACCGACAGGATCAGCAGAGCGACCGGCAGGATTACCGGCAGGACCAGCAAGGGGATCGCCAGGATGCGCAGGGCGACCGCCAGCAAGATCGCTCGGACGCCCAGTCTCAACGCCAGGACGGCACCAGCCCCAACGCCCAGACGACCGCGCCCTCCAGCAGTCCGACGACTCAGACACCGAGCAGTGCGCCCGCCGCGACCCAGACACCGAGCAGTACGCCGAAGGCGACCCAGCAGACCCCGAGCAGCACGCCGAAGGCGAAACCAGCCCCGACTCAGAGCACGCCGAAGGCACGAACCCCCGCAGCTGGCGGTGCCAGGCCTGGCGGAGGTTCCGGTGGGCCTCGGCGGCGTTAGGCCACGCAACGGCACAGCTCGCTGTGGGTGCACGAACCGGGTGGTCCTGGTCGCCGTGTTGTGGTCGCTCGCCGCCTGCGCCACGACACCGCCGGCGAATCACCCCGTAGAGCGCGGCTCGAATATCCAGCCGGAGTTCCAAGCCGGTCTCGCCGCTGCCGGCCGGTCCGAAGAGCTCTTTCTCGTCACCACATTCTCCGGTGGAGGCACCCGCGCCGCCGCGTTTGCCTATGGTGTGCTCCAAGAACTCGCAGCCACCGATGTAACGATTGGCGGCGAGCCCCGACGCCTCGTCGACGAAGTCGACCTCATCTCCTCGGTGTCGGGCGGTAGCTTCACCGCCGCGTACTACGGGCTGTTCGGTGACCGGATCTTCGAAGACTACGAGAAGGTGTTCCTGCGCCGGAACCTGCAGGGCCGACTCATTCTCGAGATGCTGCGACCGATCAACTGGCTGCGACTCTTCCGCGTCGATCGCAGCCAACTCGCCGCCGACTTCTACGATCGCGAGATCTTCGAGGGCGCCACGTTCGCCGACTTCAGGCGAGTCGATGCACCCGAAATCGTCATCAACGCCACGGACCTGTCGACCGCCGGGCGCTTTCCGTTCTCACCGATATCGTTCGGCCTGATCTGCTCCGACCTCGAGAGCTATCCCGTCGCCAACGCGGTCATGGCATCCTCCGCGGTTCCGATCGCCTTCCCGACGATTCGCCTGTCCAATCACGCCGGGAGCTGCAATTTCGAAGTTCCAGGATGGCTTCAGCAACCGCCCGAGGAGAATGCTCCGATCGCGCTGCTGGCGAAGCGGGAGTTCCTCGCGTCGTACGAGAAGGGCCGCGACCGCCGCTTCATCCACCTGCTCGACGGGGGGCTATCGGACAACCTCGGACTGCGCAACGCAGTGGCGGCGATCACCGTCGCAGCTGACCCACTGCAGATGATGCGCGAGATCGGCCACGGAGATATTCGACAGATCCTCGTGCTCGTCGTGAATGCCGAGCAGCGAGCAACGCGACAATGGGGCGGAACCAACCGCACCGCATCACCCCGCCAGGTCATGAGCAGTCTCTCCGGCCGTCAGATTCACAACACGAATCGCATCACGATCGAACTCGCTCGCAAGCTCTTCAACGACCTCGGTCGCACGCTGTCCCGCCCCGGAGCCCCCGTGGCGGTCGATTTCGTCGAGGTGAGCTTCGAAATGAACGAGGACACCAGCGAGCGGGAATTCCTCGGAGGCGTCGAAACCAGCTTGCGATTGAGCGCCGAAAAGGTCGACCGGCTGATCTCCGCGGGGCGAGGCATCCTCCGCAGCTCACCCGCCTTTCAGCGCGCGGTCGGTCGAATGGGGGCGGCGAAGCGGGAGTAGTACGGTGCGCGCGCTATCGTCTTCGCACCGCGGGCGGGCCCGCCGGATCGACTGCTGCGACTCCGAATCCCCAGAGAGATTGCCGTGCCGAACAACTCCCGAGGCCACCGCTTCCACGAAGACGTCAATGAATACTTCGCCGAGGGCGCACGCCACACTTCGCTACCGGTGGGGATCCTGCGTCAGCTCGAAGCCTGCAATGCGGTCTATCGAATTGCCTTTCCTGTCGTGGGCGATGACGGCGAGGTGCAGGTGATCGAGGCCTACCGCGCCGAGCACAGTCAACATCGGCTGCCTACCAAAGGCGGCATCCGCTATTCGCTGTCGGTCTCGGAGGGCGAGGTGATGGCGCTCGCGGCACTGATGACCTGGAAGTGCGCGGTCGTGAACGTGCCGTTCGGCGGTGCCAAGGGCGGCGTGCGGATCGACCCGAAGGCCCACTCGCCCGCCTTCCTCGAACGCGTGACGCGGCGCCTCACGGCCGAGCTCGTCAAGAAGCAATTCATCGGCCCCGACGTCGATGTGCCCGCGCCGGATGTCGGAACGGGCCCACGCGAAATGGGCTGGATCGCCGACACCTACAAGCACCACGGCCCCGACCGCCTGAACGCACTCGGCTGCGTCACGGGCAAGTCGATCTCGAACCACGGCGTGGCGGGCCGCGTGGAGGCGACAGGCCTGGGCGCAATTCTCGCACTCGAGCGCGTACTCGACGAGCCCGAGGAAGTGAGATCGCTGGGATGGAACGGCGCGGGTCTCGACGGCCGTCAGGTGATCGTCCAGGGTCTCGGCAACGTCGGCATTCACGCGGCGCGCGCCGCGCGCGAACGCGGCGCGCTCGTAACCGGCCTTTCGGTGAGCGATGGCGCGCTGTTCGCCCCCGGCGGCCTCGACCCGGACGCGGTGCTCGCCCACCGCGAAGAGGCGGGCACACTCGACGGCTTCCCCGGCGCGCGCTTCTTTGCCGAGCCCGACGCATTGCTCGAACAGGCGTGCGACGTACTCATCCCCGCGGCGCTCGAACACGCCATCACGGGCTCGAACGCCGCACGCATCCAGGCTCGCGTGATCGTCGAGGCCGCAAACGGCCCGGTCGACCGGCAGGCGAATGGCATCCTGCGCGATGCGGGCTGCCTCATCGTTCCGGACATCTACGCCAATGCGGGTGGCGTGATCGTCTCGTACTTCGAGTGGATCAAGAACCTGTCGCACGTGAGTTTCGAGCGCATGACGCGCCGCTACCAGCAAGCCTCGAACGAAAAGCTGGTGCGCATCCTCGAGAAACTCGCAGGCCGCGCGCCCGATGCAGCCGACGTGGCGCTACTGTGCGAAGCGCCGAACGAAATCGACTTCGTGCGCACCGCACTCGAGAACACCCTCGCCATCTCCTGCGACAACGTGCGCGAGACACGAAACCGCCATTCGCTGCCGGATCTCCGGACCGCCGCGTACACGATGGCAATTCAGCGCGTCGGCGAGGCCTATCTCGAAGCGGGAATCTACCCCTGAGTCACACCGAACCTCGCAGTAAGCGACGTCGACTCCAGGATGTCGGGCTACTCGCGGGTCCACTGCTCGCAGTACTCGTCGGCGTCAGCTTGCCGGAGAGCTACGCCGACGCTTCCGGCGAGATCGTTCCCCTCAGCGCAGCCGGGCGTGCAACGACCGCGGTGGCGGTCTGGATGGCCTGCTGGTGGCTCAGCGAGGCGATCGCGGTCTATGCCACCGCGCTCCTGCCACTCGTACTACTGCCGTTGCTCGGTGCCGCCAGCATGAAGGTCGCCGCCGCACCTTACGCCCACGAGTTGATCTTCCTGTTCATGGGCGGCTTCATGATCGCGCTCGCGATGGAACGCTGGGGCCTCCACCGGCGCATCGCCCTTGCGACGCTGCGCCTCGCGGGCAACCAGCCGATCAATATCGTCGGGGCGTTCATGTTCGTGACGGCGGCCCTCAGCATGTGGGTCTCCAACACCGCGACGGCCATCATGCTGTTGCCCGTCGCGACGAGTGTGATCGCCCTCGTCGCGCGTCAGCACGGCGCCGCCACCGCCGCGGAGGCCGTCGCCGACCCCACCTCGCCGCTGCGCAATTTTTCACTGTGCCTGCTGCTCGGCATCGCCTATTCGGCGTCGATCGGAGGCCTCGCCACCCCGATCGGCACGCCGCCCAACGTACTGCTCCTCTCCTATGTGAAGACCCACCTCGGACGCGAGATCAGTTTCGCGCGCTGGATGGGCGTCGCGCTGCCACTGGTGGTGGTCCTGCTTCCACTCACCTGGTTGCTGCTCACGCGCGTCCTCTACCGCATCCAGCTGGGCCCGATCGAAGGCGGTCGCCAGCTCTTCAGCCAGGCACTGCGCGAACTCGGCCCGCTCAACCGCGGTGAACGCAGCGTACTCGTCATCTTCCTGCTCGCCGCAGCCTCGTGGATCACTCGCCCGCTGCTCAACGACCTCGAGTTGGCCGGAGTGCGGCCCCTCGCCGGCCTCACCGATGCGGGCATCGCGATGATCGCAGCCATGCTGCTCTTCGTTGCACCGGGCGAACGCGCGCCGCGCCGCTTCGCACTCGACTGGGAAACCGCAATCGAGCTGCCCTGGGGAATCCTGCTGCTCTTCGGCGGCGGCTTGAGCCTGGCCACAGCCATTCAGGGCAATGGCGTGGGAGAATTCCTCGCCAGCCTCACCGCCGGTCTCGCGGGCACCCCATCGCTCGTGATCGTGCTGTCCGTCGTGACGGGAATCGTCTTCCTCACCGAGCTCACGAGCAACACGGCCACGACCGCCACCCTGATCCCCGTGCTCGCGGCGCTCGCACCCGGACTCGGCCTCGAGCCCCTGACCCTGATCGTCCCGGCCGCGATCGCGGCGAGCTGCGCCTTCATGCTCCCCGTCGCCACTCCACCCAACGCGATCGTCTTCAGCTCGGGCCTCGTCCGCATGCCGGAGATGAGCCATGCGGGCTTCTGGCTCAACTGGCTCGCGATCGCACTGATTACCGGGCTCGTCTACGCGGTGGTGATTCCAACCCTTTCGAACTGAGCGCTCGGGAAAAGCCGGCGGGTGGGCGACTGCTGACACATCGACACCCACGCACGGCGACGACTCTGATATGATTCTCCCGCCCAACCAGGAGGGGCCACCCGATGTTCCGCGTACTCGCCACATCCATCGCACTCGTGTTTCTCGTCGCCACCGCAGTCCACGCCGAAGCACCGCCGGAAGAGGAGAACGACTTCTCGCGCAAGGGCTTATACCTCGGCGCCTACGGGGTCTACGCGCTCAATGCGTACCGCAACACCGGCAAGGACTACGGCAACAGCCCCGGTGCGAACATCCGCATCGGTTACCGCGGCAACGAATGGTATGCGTTGGAGGCGGTGCTCGAATGGGTCCACAATTTCGAAAGCCATAGCCCGGACGTCCAGGCCCGCACGATCATCGGCGGCGTCAACTTCAAGGGCTACCCGTTGCAGGGACGCTTCCAGCCCTACGGGCTGATCGGCCTGAACGGTTACGACATCAACTCCAAGCGCAAGACTTCGAACAAGGATTTCGAAGCCACCGACTGGGGCTTCCGCTTCGGCATCGGGCTCGACATCTACGCCAACCGCAACTGGGTGGTGGGCCTCGAAAGTACCTACGTACTCGGTGCGGGCGAGCTCTGGGAAGCCGATTACGCCGCCTTCGGAGTTGGAATCCAGTACCGCTTCTAGTTCTGTTGGATCCGCGCGAGGTTGGGGGTGCCTGCCGCTTGCCTGTTGTCAATATTCATCCGCGGCCTCGGATGGCCTGATCGCAGCCGACGAAACCGCCCATCAGGACGCTTCGCGCCAGGCATATCGGTGGTGGAGACCGCCGACTCGGGGCAATCCGACGACTTTGGCGTGCTCCGAGGGTCGTGATTCCACGGGTCGACCGATCGGCGCAGCGGCGATTGATGTGTGGACACGCTCGTCGTTGTAGTAATCGACGTACTCGCGAAGCAGCCGTCGCGGATGAATATTGAGAACGGACAATCTACTTCGAGCGCATCGCCAAGGGTCGCCCGGAAGCAAAAGACGACACCCTGGACGCTCTACGATCCCTCGGATACATCGAATAGCGAGGATGGAGCAAAGCCGAGTGAACTCGGCAACCAGCCCTTCCCAGCGAACGCGTATTCCGGCGGTCCACGTAGATACCTCGAGGGCCGCGCTTCGCCCGGATGCCGCCGACCCAAGCTGGATCGCGCTGGTGAGATTCCCTCAAGCCAAGGCGGCGTTGCGCCGATTCCTGCGCGTAGTCCACCGGAGGAGTCCGAGCATGATCCGCATCCGAGCCGCCATCGTCGCATTCGCCCTCACGGTCGCCCTGGCGACCGCCGCCACGGCCTGGGAGGGCGAGCTGGCCGGCGGCACCCGTTCGATCGCCGAGGTGGTGGAGAAGGCCGAGAAGAACGACTTCGTAGTCGTCGAGGGCCGCGTCACCGACGTATTCGAAGGCGATGGCTCGATCGTGATCGTGCGCTTCGAGGACGACACGGGCGAGCTGTACCTGGTGATCCCGAACCACCTGCAGCGCCATTTCGCTGGCGGGACTCCCGCAGGCGGCGCAGGGCCTTCCGGCGCGGAGCCGGAGATCGGCACCCATGCGCGCGTCGCCGGCAAGTGGAACCAGAAGCCGATGGGCGAAGGCTGGGGCCTCCACGTGCAACGCGTCGAGCGCATCGACGACTGATCCAGGGCGCGGATTCAGCGCCCCGCTCGGATCTGACGGTCGGTGCGGCGGTCGAGCGCTTCCAGCGTCGCGTTGATGAGCTTGCCCGCGATCCAGCGCAGCGGTTCCGGCGGCCATGCCAGCGAGCGGCGGCGCAACGCCGCTTCGAACTCGTGCTCGTCGCCGCGCACGCGCGCCGCGAGCATCGCGCCCATCAGGGTCGCCTGCGCGACGCCGTGGCCCGCATAGCCGACACCATAGAGGACGTTCCCGTGCTCGTCGTCGCTGCCGAGGGTCGGCAGGAAGTCCATCCCGAACGCGATCCAGCCGCCCCAATAACTCTCGACGTCCACGCCCTGCAGTGTCGGGAAGCGCTCGCGAAAGGCGGCTTCGATGGTCTCGAACGCGCGGCGATCGTAGGCCTTGGGCAGACTTCCACCCCAGCCGTGGCGAACGACGCGCGAACCACCGACGATGGTGTTCCGGGCCGTGAGGCGATAGCTCTCGAGCACTTCGTGTGCGGTGTAGAGCCCTTCCCGGCCGCGCCAGTCGAGCTCCGCGAGCTGCGCCTCGTCGAGCGGAGCCGTCTCGAAGAGCTGGACCCGCAGGGGGGCGATCATTCGCTGCAGCCGGCCGATGCCCGGCGTGTAGGCGTTGGTCGCGAGCACTGCGTGATCGGCCGTCACGCTCCCATGCTCGCAGCGCGCAACCACGCGTGCGCCCGATTCGAGATCGACGATGCCGGAACCTTCGAACAACCGGACCCCGGCCGTGAGCGCCGCGCGGCGCAGACCGAGGACGTAGCGACCCGGATGCAGGTGCCCGCCGAGTTCCTCGAAGATGCCGCTTCGAAATGCTTCCGGAACCCCGCGCTCGCGCAGCTCGTCCCGCGCCAGGAAGCGGACGTGCGCGCCGAGGTCGGCCGCGGCCGCAGCGGCCTTGCGCAGACGCGCGTCGTGCTTCGGATGCACGCCGGCCAGGATGTTCCCGCAGGCCCGGTAGTCACAGTCGATCTCGAACTCGCGGATCGTCTCCTCGGTGTACTCGACCGCGGCGTCGGCGAATGCGAGCAATCGGCTCGCGCGTTCTCGGCCGAAGAAACGCAGCAACGTCGGCGTGTCCTTGCCGATCGTCGGCGTCAGATGGCCCGCGTTGCGGCCGCTCGCACCCGCCCCCGCGAAGTCGCGTTCGAGCAGCACCACGTCGGCACCCTGCGCGCGCAGCGACAGCGCGGTCGACAGGCCGGTGAGGCCGGCGCCGACGATCACGACATCTGCGTCGAGGTTTGCGTCGAGCGCTGACTGGAGGTCGTCGGGCGCCTCCAGCCATGGGCTGATCTCGTGAAACGGCAGTCTCGACTCGCTCATGCTGACTCCGATTCGTCAGGAGAATCGCGCTCTCGGCGATCAGCATACGACCCCATCGCGGTCGCTGCAGGTCTCGATCTCCGCAAATCTCAGCGGCTATGACGGTGGTCATAATCCCCGGCTCTGAGACGAGTTAACAAATGTTCATTAACATTCTTGCGCGGAGGCCAGCATGGCCAAGGACGAAGAGTTCGACGTCATCATCATCGGGGGTGGCCCGAACGGCATGACGACCGCGGCCTATCTGGCGAAGAGCGGTCTCAGCGTCTGCGTGTTGGAAGAGCGCACCGAATGCGGCGGCGCCTGCGAGACCGTCTCGCCGATCGCGGGCGCACGCATCTATCCCCACGCGATGCTGATGTACGCCTCGCCGGCGCCGGGTTTCGATCAGCTCGAGCTGCACCGTTACGGCTTCCGCATGGAGTGGGATCCGGCGGACTTGATCGAACAGAGCCAGGGCGGCCTCGGATGCTCGGACGGCTGGCGCGATATCACGCCGAAGGACCAGGAAGGCTGGGCCAAGCTCGGCGGCATGCTCGGCCAGCCCCCGTTCTCGAAGGAGCTGATGCGAGCAACCTTCTGGTGCCCGCCCCACCCTGCCGACATCGAGGTAAGCGACGAGAACACACCCTACATGCAGGTCTACCGAAAGTACCAGCCCGACATCTGGACTCCGGAGCTGCGTGAGATGACGATGTTCGACCTGCTCGACGAGCACTGCGAAACCGAACATTTCAAGACCGCGATGGCATTCGCGGCCTGGGCGTCGGGGGCCGCGGGGCATTGGGAAGGTGTCGCAGTTCCAGCTGCGCTCTGCGTTCAACTCCTCACGCTGCCCAATATGGGCCGGACGAGCCTCCCGCGCGGCGGGCTGCACGGCTACTTCCACGCGATCCTGCGCTGCGCAGTCCATCACGGCGCACAGATCCGCACACAGTGTCCCGTCGACGAGATCCTGATCGACGACGGGCGCGCCGTCGGCGTGCGCCTGCGCGAAACCGCCGCGTCGGGCGGCCTGACGATGCGGGCGAAGAAAGCCGTGATCGCCGCCGTCGATGTCCACCAGGCCTTCCTCGACCTGGTCGGTCCGAAGCACCTCGACCCGGGCGTGATCCAGAAGCTCAAGGACATCAGCCTCAAGAACGGGACGCTCTACGTCTCGACCTTCCACACCAAGCAGCCGCTGCGCTTCAACTCCAAGTACGAGAAGGGGGCCTGCAACGCCAAGCGGGTCGGACCCGACCGCCAGCCCGCGGCCGGGATCTTCCCCTGCGACTCACGCGAGCTCTACTACGAGAATGTCGCGGACGTCGACGGTCGCAAGGGCCAGCCCACGATCTCGCCCGAACACGCCATGTGGTTCCACACACCGTCGCAGGCGTTCGACCCCACCGACTGCCAGGGGAGCTACCCACGCGGTTACATCTCGGCTGCGTTCGAAATGAACGTGACCTCGCCCGATCTCCACAAGGAAGGCGAGGATGCGCCGGACCTGCACAAAGAGGCGACCGATCGTTTCATGCGCGACTCGTTCAGCCAGATGCTCGACGGACTCGACGACGACAACGTGATCCACCACTGGAGCGCAACCGGGCGCGAGGTCGAATTCCGCAACACCGGGCTGATCGGCGGAACCTGGTGTGGCAGCCGGCACGACGAGGATCAACTCTGGACCAACCGGCCGATCCCCGAACTGGCGCGCTACCGCACGCCGATCGAAGGCCTCTACCACGCGCACCAGACCTCGGGACATCCCGGGGGGCTGTGTCTGATGGCAATCCCGTACAACCTCATGCACATCCTGATCGAGGACGGCGTCGCCGAGCCGGGCGCCTGGTGGTACGCGTCGCCCTACTACATCCCCGAAGAAGGCAAGATCTCCGCGTTCATGCGCTGAATGCCGGCTGGCGCCGGCGTCGAGCCCGAAAGGCCCAACATGCCGAATTTCAAGTACGAATCGAAGTTCCGGTACGACCCGAACGACCCCTTCGGCCACATGCAGGAGGAGTTTCCGGACGAGAGCGAGTTCGACGTCGTGATCATCGGTGCGGGGCCGAACGGGCTGATCGCGGGTGCGTACCTCGCGAAGGCCGGGCTCAGCGTCGCGATCTGCGAACGTCGATTCGAAGTCGGGGGTGGCCTCGCGACCGAAGAGAACCTCTTCCCCTGCTACGCCTCGAACCCCCACGTGCTCTACCACATGATGGTCGACTACATGCCCGCGCTGCGAGACTTCGACCTCGAACAACCCTCGCTCACGTGGATCAAGCCCAACGCGCAGACCGGGATGGTGTTCGAAGACGGCAGCTCGCTGCTGCTCGCGCGTCAGGTGCAGGACACCAAGGATTCGATCAGCAAGTTCTCATACAAGGATGCGAACAGCTTCGGTCGGGCCGTGCGCGACTGGAAGCGGATGGTGCACGACATCATCGGGCCGGCGACCTACATCCCACCGCTGCCGCCGATCGAAATGACGATGGCGATGCAACGCACGCCGCTGGGCGAGAGAATGATGGAAATCGGCGAGGAGAGCCCGATCGACATCATCACCTCGACCTTCGAAGACGAACGAGTTCGGACGCTGATGCTCTACGCGTCCTGCATGTGGGGACTCGACCCGCGGGAGTCGGGGCTCGGGTTCATGGTTCCGTTGATGTTGGATCGTACGATGAACAAGTGTTACTGCTACGGCGGCTCCCACAAATTCGCCGGCGCGCTCGCGCGAGAGTTCGTGAAGCACGGCGGCCTGATTCTCGATGCGGCCGCGGTGGAGAGCATCCTGATCGAGGACGGCCGCGCCGCCGGTGTGCGCATCGCCCACGAGGGGCGCACACTGCGCAGCAAGGTGGTGATGTCCACCCTCGATCCACACACCACCTTCCTCGACATGGTGGGTGCAGACAACCTGCCCGCTGAGCTACGCCAGGATATCGAGGGCTGGAGCTGGGACAAGTGGAGCTTCAACACCCTCCACGTCGCCGCCAACGAACCCCCCAGGTACGCGGCCGACGACCCGTGGATCGACAAGTGCTTCGCGACCGTGCTCGGCATCGAAAGCGTCGATCAATTGCTCGCACACTGGGACTCTGTCGTCGACGGCCGGCTCGACCTCGACTCTTTCGGCGGGCACTCCACCTGCGAGAGCCTGCTGGATCCGACACTCTCCGATCGCCCCGGCAAGTATGTCTCGATGTTCCAGATCCACGCCCCCTACGACCTCGAGGGGGGCTGGATCGACCGCCACGACGAAGTCATGCAGGCGATGCTCGCGAAATGGCGGAAGGCGGCGCCGAACATGGGCCCGGAATCGATCGTCGCCTCGACGATGGAGGACCCGGGCGAAATCGAGATTCGCTTCCCCCAGATGCGCCGTGGCTCGATCAAGCACGGCGAGTACACCCCGCTCCAGATGGGATCCTTCAGACCCACCCAGGATTGCTCGGCCACAGACACGCCAATCGAAGGTCTCTACACCTGCGGCGCGTCGACCTTCCCGGGTGGCCTCGTCCTGGGTGGGCCGGGCTACATCGGCGCGGGCCGGGTAGCGGACGATCTCGGCATCGATCGCTGGTGGAAGCCGACGCCCGAGATGGAGCGATACATCAAGGATTACCTCGAGGAATAGGTCCGCCGGGTGGGCCGTCAACCAATTCGCAAAGGAGTGCGCGACATGGCAGACCAGAACTATGACGCAATCGTGATCGGAGCCGGCTTCGGCGGCGGCACCTGCGCCGGGCTGCTGGCCAAGAAGGGACTCAAGGTGCTGCTCAGCGAGAAGAATTCGGTGGCGGGCGGCAAGGCGATGAGCCTGTCGAAGAACGGCTACAGCTACACGGCCTGGGTGGTGATCGGCGCCCCGGTGCAGGACAACCTCTATCAGGTCATCCTCGACGAACTCGGCGTATCGGATCAGGCCAAGCTCGTGGTGCCGAAGAATTCGGGGAGCATCTACAAGACGCCCGCGGGCAAGTTCGTCGCGATGCCGGATGCACCGAGCGATTCGCTCGATCCGAACATCATCTTCGAGTGGCTCGGAATTCCGCTCGATCGCCGCGAGACCGCACTGCAGTTCTTCGCACAGCTAGCGGTCATGCCGCCCGAGCAGGTGGCGGAGTTCCGCGGTACGAATCTCCACGACTATTTCGCGCAGGCCGACATCCCGAAGTCCCTCTACGCCTTCCTCGTGAGCCTGTGCTGCGACGGCATGTTCATGGTCCCGGTCGATTCACTCGACGCCGCAGAGGCGATCGCAAGCCTCCAGGCGATCTTCACACGCGGCGGCGGAATCTTCTGCGAAGGAGGGTACGGACGCGTGGGCGAAGCGCTGTGCGAAGGCGTGCGGCGCCACGGCGGCGACGTGATGATGAGCACGCGTGTGAACAAGATCCTCGTCGAAGAAGGTCGTGTCGCCGGCATCGAGACCGACAAGGGCAGCTTCCGCGCGCCGATCGTGATCAGCAATGCGGGAATCCAGCCCACCGTCTTGAAGCTCATCGACCAGGAGCACTTCGACAAGAGCTACCTCAATTACGTGCGCGACCTGATTCCGTCGTTATCGCTGCTCGGATACCGCTACTTCCTCAGCAAGCCGGTCACCGAGGCGGCGTTCGGCGTGATCTTCTCGGACGACAGCCCCTGGAGCCTGGAGCGTTTCCAGAAGGCGCGCGCGGGCCAGGCCCCGCGCGACGGAGTTCTCTATTACGAAGTTCCGTCCAACTACGACCCGAACGCCGCGCCCGAAGGCAAGCAGATCCTCATGACCGGCTCGTTCTGCCCGCCCGACCCGGATGTCGGCAAGGGAGACGTGGCGGACTGGGCGGCGGCGGGCGAAGAAACGCTGTTCGGCGCCTTCCCCGAGCTGCCGGGCCTGATCGAGTCCAAAGATTTCTACTGGACCCGCAGCGTCTCGAATGCGACGCGCGATGCCACTGTTCCGGGGGCCGGCGGCGAAACCATCGGCATAGGCCAGATCGTCGGTCAATGCGGCGACGATAAACCCTCGATCAAGGGCCCGATCGCGGGCCTCTACTATGTCGGTGCCGATGCGGGCGGCACCGGAATCGGCACACAGCAGGCGATCGAATCCGGCATGAAAGTCGCGGAGACGGTCGCGCGTTACCACTGGTTGCGCGCCGGCGTCGACTGAACCTTCCCTCAGCCAACAGCGACGACAGCGCCCACGTTGTAGCATCGCCCCATGATGCTCTCCGATGTCGAAATCGCGCACGCCGCACAGCCGCAGCCGATCGCGGAGATCGGAAGCAAGCTCGGTCTCGCGGAGCGCGACCTCCATCCATACGGGCACGACGTGGCCAAGGTGGACCTGTCGGTTCTCGAACGCCCCCGTGTGCGACAGCTGAAGCCACGCCTGGTGTTGGTCTCCGCGATCACACCGACGCCCGCCGGCGAGGGCAAAACCACCACCAGCATCGGACTCGCGGATGCGCTCGCACGCGTGGGTGAATCGGTCTGCCTCGCGCTGCGCGAGCCCTCGCTCGGGCCCTGCATGGGCGTCAAGGGCGGTGCAGCGGGCGGCGGCTACAGCCAGGTGATTCCGATGGAGCGCATCAATCTGCACTTCACGGGCGACTTCCACGCGATTACGTCCGCAAACAACCTGCTCGCGGCGATGCTCGACAACCACCTCCACCAGGGGAACGAACTCGACATCGACCCGCGCCGAATCCTGTGGCGGCGGGTCATCGACCTGAACGACCGCGCGCTGCGCCATGTGGTGGTCGGGCTCGGCGGGACCACACACGGCATCCCGCGCGAGGGCGGCTTCGACATCACCGCGGCGTCCGAAGTGATGGCGATGTTGTGTCTCGCAAACGACGCAGACGACCTGCGCGACCGCCTCAACCGGACGCTCGTGGCGTTCGACCGCCGCGGCGCGCCCGTCACCGCGAAGCAGCTCGGCGCGAGCGGTGCGATGCTCGCGCTGCTCCACGAGGCACTGCGCCCGAATCTGGTCCAGACGCTCGAGGGAACTCCGGCGTTCGTACACGGCGGCCCCTTCGCGAATATCGCTCACGGCTGCAACAGCGTGATTGCAACGCGGCTCGCGCTCCACACCGCCGACTGGTGCATCACCGAAGCGGGCTTCGGTTTCGACCTCGGCGCCGAGAAGTTCTTCGACATCAAATGCCAGAGCGCGGGGCTCGACACCGCCGCAGTCGTGCTGGTCGCCACCGTCCGCGCGTTGAAAATGCACGGCGGTCACAAGCGCAGCGAACTCGGCAAGACCGACCCCGAGGCCGTACGCCGCGGCCTTCCCAACCTCGAGAAGCACCTCGAGAGCATCCACTGCTTCGGCGAGCGACCGGTGGTCGCGATCAACCGCTTCGCGAGCGACTCCGAGGAAGAGCTCTCGGTGATCCGAGGTCGCTGCGAAGCGCTCGGGGTTCCGGTCGCCCTGACGGATCACCACGCACGCGGCGGCGCAGGCGCGGAGGAACTCGCGCGCACGCTGATCGCCCACGCCGAAACGAGCTCGACCCCATTCAGCCCGTTGTACGACTGGAACGACCCGGTCGAGGCCAAGATCGAGGTCGTCGCGCGCTCGATGTACGGGGCCGCTTCGGTCGGCTACTCGAAGGCCGCCAGACAGGACCTGCGCAGCATCGAAGAGCTGGGCTACGCGGGCCTGCCGGTCTGCATCGCAAAGATTCCAGGCTCGCTCTCGGACGACACGAAGCTGCGCGGGCGACCGCGCGACTTCGAGATCAACGTGCGAGGCGTGCAGGTGAACGCGGGAGCCGGTTTCCTGGTCGTCCTGACGGGCGACATCATGCGCATGCCCGGCCTGCCGCGCCGCCCGCTCGCCGAATCAATCGATGTCCGCGACGGCACGATCGTCGGTCTGACCTGAGGCGACCCAGACAGATGAAGACGCTCATCGAGAACTACCGGAGCTTCCCGGGCGAACACTGCGGCAGCACCGCCATGCGTGGCCTGCTCTACCACTACTGCGGCATCGAGCTGCCCGAAGCCGCGGTCTTCGGGCTCGGGGCGGGACTCGATTGCGTCCATCTCGCAGCAGCCGGCATGGACCCGGCGGTCGTGGTCTTCGGTCGCACGGTGACCCTGGAGACGGACCTCGGCCGCGCCTTCGGGATCGACTATCGCGAGCAGCCCGAGACCGATGACGCCGAGGCGTGGGAGCTGGTTCGACGGGAAGTGCTCGCGGGTCGGCCCACGATGTTGAGCGGCGACATTTTCGACCTCGACTACCGGGAGTTCAAGGTCCACTTCCCCGGCCACCGTTTCGTACTCGTCGGCTTCGACGACGAGCGCGAGACGGCCTTCATCGCCGACCGCATCCGCGCCGAACCGGAGGCCTGCTCGTACGCGGCCCTGTTCGCGAGCCGCAACCCGCCCGAAGGCATCTCGACCCACAACCTCTGGGGGCCGCTTTCACGGGACCGAGCCGACGCGCGACCTCGCCGAAGCGGCGCGCTGGGCCATCGACCTGTGCAGCCGGCGCATGCTGGGCCGGGAGGCGGCGGCGCTGGATCCGTCGATCGCATCTCCCGCCCTGCAGATCACCAGCGGCGTGGCCGGCATCCGCAGCCTCGCAGAATCGCTCGAGGGTTGGGGATCGCGTGACGACGCGCAGTGGCTGGCGAGCTACAACGCGCGCTGCATCGAGAAGTTCGGGAACGGTGGTGGGAACTTTCGGCGTCTCTATACCGGCTTCCTGCGCTGGGCGCGCGAAATCGACCCGGCCCTCGTCCCCGAACGGGCACCGGATCTCGCCTGGCGCGCAGCAGACGGCTGGACGGCGCTATCGGAGAACCTCCGAACGGCCTCGGAAGACGAAGTGGCTGCGGAAATCTGGCGACAGGCCGCCGACACGGCGCGCAAGATCGTCGGCATCGAGACGGAACTCTTCGAGACGCTGGCGGACGCGGGAGCTTAGCTGCGCGTTGGCCGCTGCACGGCCAGATCTTCCGCGTCGTCATGGGAAACACTTCGTGTTTCCAGGCAGCTAGAGCCCGTCGTCCTCCTTGATCTTGATGCGCAGCGCCGGGAGTTCGATCTCCTTGCCCAGGAGCGCCTCGAGGCTGCGCTGCAGATCGGGGGTCAGGCCCTCGAGTTCGAGATGTAGCGATAGCTTCCCATCGCCCGGAGACGCGGACGCTGGCGGCTCGATATCGCCGAACTCGAGATCCAGGTTTCGCGGCTCCGCGGGCGTGATGCCCGGCTCCACCACGAAGTCCCCCACCGACCCGACACCGAACGAGCCCGATACCGGGTCCAACAGGCCGAGTGTCGTGGACTCGGGGTTCGCTCCAGCGGCCGGCTTGCCGTCGAAATCCTTCAGCTCCGACGCGTATGCGACCGGCATCCCGAGATTTGATCACGTCCTTGTTCGCGAGCTGCCGGAGATCGTCCAGTTGATCGCCGTTCACGAAGGTGCCGTTCGCGGTACCGAGATCCTCCACCTGGTAACCCGAGTAGTTCCGCACGAAACGTCCGTGTCGGCGAGAAGCATCCGGGTCTTCCAGCACGATGTCGTTTTCGGGCAGACGACCGATCGTGATCTCTTCGGTGTCCCAGACGATGATCGAGCTGGGCTTGTCGGGCTCCTGGATTCCCAGGAGAGTTCGCAACGGGGCTGCTTCCGCCATGGCTTCACCTCGATTCCGCAGACGTCTCCACGGCTCATCGGCAGGCCGGCCACGCAGATTTAACGCAGGATTGCGTCCATCCCGGGGGTCAATCCGCCTCTTCGAGCAGCTGAATCAGGTCGAAGCTCGAGATGATGCCGAGCAGGTTGTCGCCCTTCACCACCAAGACGCGATGGATTCGATTCTGGCGCAGGAGTGAAGCCACCTCGGGGATCGAAGCGGTGGGGTCGACCGAGACGATGCTCTCCGTCATGACGTCCGCAACCGCCGACTCGCCGAGCCGATCCTGGAATTCTTGGGACGCAGCCTCCCAGGGGCCGCCCAGCTGTTCGAAGGCATCCGTGAAGTCGACACCCGTGGAGGAATCGTTCTCCTCCATCACCGCGCGGATGAGATCCATGCTGCTGATCATGCCCCGGACTCTCGAGGTCTCGTCGACCACGGGAGCGCCGTGGATCTCCTCCTCGTAGAACAGGCGTTGAACTGAATGGAGCGGATCGCTCGGGGATACGGTGACGACCTGGGTCTGCATGATATCGGACGCGGTGAGCGCCATGGGGGTTCTCCTTCGCACACGGTGCGGTTCTGCGCAGTGATATTCAGAGGATATCTCGCCCGCGGCTCGAAGGCAGGTTCGAAGCGCTACATCCAGGAATCGTTTTCGAGCCCCAGCTCGGGCCAGGGGCCGGCCGCGATCGGCTGGCAGTTCCCCCAACCCTCGCCACCACCGACGGGGTCGGTCACGCGTACAGGGGTGTCGCGGATCTGGTGCAGCCGCCGCGCCTGCTCGGGCGTGGTGCAATCGGCAATGCGCTCCCCCTCGACGTGCAGTTCGCCGCGCCACTCGCCGTGGTGGTGGCCGTCGAGGCCGAAATAGAGCCCCGCGCCGAGATGGATGCCGGTATCCCCGAGGACTTCGATCGTGAGCGGCCGCTCCGAACCGTCCGCCATGCGGCAGTGCAGTTCTCCGCCCAGCAGGCGGCGGTTCCGTGGATCGAAGTGCAGCGCGGGATCGATGTCGGCAATCACCTCCTCGTGGCCATCCGGGTGCTCGACCCGTGCGGTCACCATCTTCTGCTGAAAACCCGGCGCCTCGAAGCGCGTGAAGTGCAGGTGCAGCGCGTAGCGCGAGCCATCGCGGCGCTCCATCAGCAGCGGGCTCCAGATCATCATGAAGCCGACGCCGGGCGGGATGCTGGGTCGCGGCTCGACGTCCGCAGCGGGGACACCGACGTCGTAACGCACGCCCCAGGAGTG
The DNA here is from genome assembly GCA_019310425.1 of Deltaproteobacteria bacterium. Taxonomy (GTDB): domain Bacteria; phylum Myxococcota_A; class UBA9160; order UBA9160; family SMWR01; genus JAFDEI01. The sequence continues at coordinate 27,244 of JAFDEI010000021.1, forward strand.
ATCTCGCGTCGAAACCCAGGTATCCGGGCTCATCTCCCTGCGTTCGCCGTCGAGTTCGATCCAGCCCGAAGCCGTCCCCGTCTGGTGGTAGCGGACCAGCTCCGACATCACCCGGAATTGCTGGCGCAGGTGCGTGCGTTCCTCGATGAACGGCGGCACCACGGCCTCGAACAACCAGTCGAAGGCGATCGGCTGGCTGTCGTTCTTCTCGAGCCGAAAACGCACCCGCTTCATCGGATCGACCACCTCGTAGTGGATCGGCCCGATCACGGTGCGACCGGGATCGCTCGCGAGGCTGCGGCTCGCGCGCACCGTCAGCTGCTCACGGCCGCGCGACAGCGCCGCGTAGCCGTCCATCACATTGCGGTTGGTGTACTTCCCGAGCCCGAAGCCGATCTGCAGGCTGCCGTCGCGCGCCATCGCCATCGCACAGACCTTCTCGGTCCACGACGGGTCGCTGGTGCCGACCGACGCGAAGGTGTCGGTGACCTGGTGGTTGAAGCTTTCGTCGGCGGGCAACAGCAGGCCGGTCGGGTTCGGCACATTCTCCTCCTCAGGCCCACCAACTGCCGTCGAGCATCCGCTCGAGGGTTGCGCGATGGTGGATCACGCTGTCCACGTCCTCGGGCCACTCGACCTCGCCGAAGTGGACGCGGCGGGCGTGGATACGGGTCATGATGATGCCGTGCCGCAGCGCCGCGTAGGTCTGGTAGAACTCGAGATCGCGTACCGCGTGACCCGTTCGAGCCTGGTAGGTCGCGGCGACGTCCTCGGGGCGCATGAAGTTCGGCAGCCCGGGCTTGCCCAGCTGCCGCGCGATCTCGTCGAAGAAGCAATGCATGAAGATCATCCAACCGATGTCGAGCTCACGCGGTCCGAATGCCGCCATCTCCCAGTCGAGTACCGCGGCGGGCTCGAATCCATCGTAGATGACATTGCCGATGCGCGAGTCACCCCAGCTCACCACAGTCTCGCCCTCTTCCCCGGGCCAGTGCTCCGTGAGCCAGTCGAAAGCCTGCTCGAGCAACGGGTGGCGGCGCTCGCCACGCGCCCAATCGTAGTACCGGCGCAGGTTCTCGAAGTGGCGCCGCAGCGGCGTGTCACCCGGCAGATCGAGATCGAGAAAGGCGAGGTCCGGTGAGCGGGCGTCGATCGAATGCAGCTCGGCGAGGATTCCGACGCTCGCGTCCTGGAGTGCGCGCCGCTCTTCGGAGGTCGCCTCCGAGAGCCAGCTGCCGAAGGTGTAGGGCATCACGTCGGGCGGGACCCTCCCCTCGGCACGGTCCATCACGAAGAACGGCGCACCCATCGGTGCCGGGTCGAGTTCGAGCCAACGCGCGTTCGGCACCGGAACGCGGCTGCGGTCGCGCACCACCTGCAGCAGATCGAACTGAGCCTTCAGATCGTAGACCGGGAAGATCGGGCAGTCCTCGAGATCCGGTTCGACGCGTGCGACGAATGCGCCGCTGCGTGCCTTGCCCGACTCGTTCCAGCTCGCGTCGAACAGCAGCGTTTCGCTCGACATGCCCGTCGCCGACGGACTCGTGACCTCCGAAATCGCAACACCGGAACCCTGCGGCAGCCGCGCTTCGAGCCATGCTACGAGCGCGCGTCGCTGCTCGGCCGGGTCGCGCGTCGAGCGTTTGATTTCTTGCGGGTCGTCACTGGGGGTTAGCTCGGCCACGGGGCCCTCCGACGCTGCACGAGTTTCAGCCAGGGGTGGGAATCGTAGGCGCCGGATCCGCTCGGCGCCTTCGGGCCCGCGCAAGCGCCGAGCCGGGATGCCGCGAATTTGTGCCCGACCCTTGAAACGATAACATGTTATCGTTCTGACTGCCCCGATCATCGGAGAATCCGCATGCCCCCGACCGACACTGAACGCATTGCGCTGTTGCGCAGCGAACTCGCCATCCGCGTTTTCGAAGAAGCGGTCAAGAAACAGTTCGCGGCCGGCCTGATCCCAGGCTCGGTCCACCTCAGCATCGGCCACGAAGCTGCGATCGCAGGCGGCTGTGCGGCCCTCGCGACCGACGACTACGTGATCGGCACCCACCGTTCGCACGGCCACCCGATCGCTAAGGGCGCCGACTTCGGCCCACTGATGGCCGAGCTGATGGGCCGCGTCGACGGCGTCTGCAAGGGCAAGGGCGGCTCGATGCATCTCACGGACCACTCGGTCGGCGTGATGGGCGAATCGGGAATCGTCGGCGGCGGACTGCCGTTGGCGGCGGGCGCGGGGCTGAGCGCGAAAGTGCTCGGCAATGGGCGCGTCTGCCTGTGCTTCTTCGGTGACGGAGCGAGCAACGAGGGAAGCTTCCACGAATCGCTCAACCTCGCGGCGATCTGGCAGCTCCCGGTGATCTACCTGTGCGAGAACAATCTCTACGGCGCCACCACGCCGGCGCGCAGCGTCATCGCGGTCGAGGACATCGCGGACCGCGCGGCGAGCTACGCGATCCCGGGCGTGGTGGTCGACGGCCAGGACGCGGAAGCCGTCTACGCGGTCGTGGCGGAAGCCGTCGAGCGCGCCCGACGCGGCGACGGCCCGAGCCTGATCGAAGCCAAGACCTACCGCTACGGCGAACACGCCGAGGGGCTCATCATTCCGGTCACGTACCGCGACGAATCGGAGGTCGAGGAGTGGAAGCTGCGCGACCCGGTGGCGATCCTGCGCGCACGTCTGATCGGCGACGGCGTCCTCCGCGAAGACGCCGCCGAGGCGCTCGAAGCCGAACTTCGGCAGCAGGTCGCGGAGGCGGTCGCATTCGCGAAGAACAGCCCGCTCCCCGAGCCCGAGGCGGCCTTCGACGATGTCTACAGCAACCCGATCGCGGGGGGCGCGCGATGAGCAGTGAACAGAATGGAAACGTTCGTAATATCAGCTACTTCCAGGCGATATTTGAAGCTCATCAGGAAGAAATGTCGCGCGACGAGCGAGTCGTGATGATCGGCGAGGACATCTCCCTCTACACCAAGGCCGGCATCCTCGACGCCGGGCTCGAGCAGCGGATCTTCAGCGCGCCGATCTCCGAGAACGGCTTCTGCGGCATGGGGGTCGGCGCCGCGCTGACCGGACTGCGGCCCGTCGTCGACCTCACCATCGCGAGCTTCCTCTACCTCGCGATGGACCAGATCGTCAATCAAGCGGCCAAGATCCGTTACATGACGGGCGGCCAGGCCACGATCCCGATCGTCTTTCGCGCGTCGATGTGGCACGAGGGCTCGAACGCGGGCCACCATTCGGATCGCCCCTACCCGATGCTGATGAACGCACCCGGCCTCAAGATCGTCGTGCCCGCGACACCGGCCGACGTGAAGGGGCTGATCAAGAGCGCGATCCGAGACGACGACCCGGTGGTGGTGTTCGAGGACAACTCGCTGTGGTTCCAGAGCGGCCCCGTGCCCGAAGGCGAGCATCTGACGCCGCTCGGAGTCGCGGCGACCCGCCGGCCCGGCGACGACGTCACGCTCGTCGCGATCGGTGGAGCGCAGAAGGTCGCCCTCGAAGCCGCAGCGGTGCTGGCTGATGAGGGTTGCTCGGTCGAGGTCATCGACCCGCGCAGTCTCGTCCCGCTCGACCGCCCCGCGATCCTGGGGTCGCTCGAACGCACGGGCCGGCTGGTGATCGTCGACCCCGCGAACCGCACCTGCAGCGCTGCCTCCGAAATCGCTGCGATCGCGGCCGAAGAGGCGTTCCACAGCTTGAAGGCGCCGATTGCGCGCATCACCACGCCCGACGTACCGATCCCGTTCAGCCCGAGCCTCGAGGACCCGCTCTACCCCGCTACCACGGATATCCTTGATGCAGTTCGAAAACTACAATAATGACGGTCGATTACAGCGCAGAGCGAAAGGAGCAGTCGAAGTCATGACCTGCGAGATCCGCGTGCCGCAGTGGGGCATGGGCATCAAGGAGTGCCGCGTCGTCAGCTGGCTCAAGGCGGAGGGAGATCCGATCCGCAAGGGCGAGCCGATCGCGGAACTCGAGACCGCCAAGGCGACCCAGGAGCTCGAATCGCCCGCGTCGGGCAGGCTGGAGTCGATCGTCGTAGCCGAGGGCGAGATGGTGCCGGTGCGCACGCTGCTCGGGACGATCCGCGAATGCGAGCAGGACGGCGCATGAGGGCACCGGCGGACAACTTGCGATGAAGAACCACCGCACCGAGGACAACGCGGACCACGGAGCGCGCGGCAGTGAAGGTTCGGCCGGGCTGCTGACGGAGAAACCGCTCACTCCCGCGCAACGAGCGCGGCGCGAGCGGCTTTGTGAAGCCGCACGCACACTCGCCAGCGAGGGCGGCTACTCGGCTGTCACGATGCGCGCCGTAGCGCAGCGCGCGAGCGTGGGGCCTGCCACCGTCTACCGCTACTTCTCGTCCAAGGATCACCTGATTGCCGACGTGCACGCCCAGCGGAGCCTGGACGTGCTCGCCGAATTCGCAGCACGGCCGCCGCGCCACAAGCGGGCGGCAGACCGGGTTGCGGCCGTCTTCCGCCGCATGCTCGCAGCGGCAGCAGAGGATCCGGAACTCGCAGCAGCCGGCGTTGCGGCGATTAATTCCGCTGACCCTACGGCAAGTTCCGCCGAATTCTGGAACCAGAAGATCATGGCCAGCTACATGCGCATCGCGCTTCGCGACGAGGAGGTCGGCGACAGCGCAGCCCTCGGCGAGCTGCTCGGGCACGTGTTCTTCTCGCTGATGTGCGGGCTGTCGACGGGCCGCATGACCCTCGCCCAGGCGAACGCTTCGATGGACCGTGCGATCGCGCTGACACTTCACTGAGCGCGACGAAGGGAAGTGACCGGATGGCGCGAGGAGTACGGGAATCGCTGCAGGGCCGAAGCGTCCTGATCACGGGGGCAGCCTCGGGTATCGGACGCGCCGCCGCCGCCCGCTTCCACACGGCGGGCGCGCGGGTCACGCTGCTCGACCGAGCCGAGGATCGGCTCGCGGAGACCGCCGCAGAGATCGCGGACGCAGGCACAGAGCCCCCGCTCGCCCTGCCCTGCGACCTGCTCGATCACGAGGCGCGGGCCGCAGCCGTGGCCCGCACACTCGATGCACGCGGCGCCATCGACGTGCTGATCAACAACGCCGGACTGGTAATGGGTGGCCCGTTCCACGAGGGCGACCCCGCACGCATGCACGACCTGATCGAAGTGAATCTATGCGCGTCACTCCACCTCAGCCGCCTGGTACTCCCAATGATGATCGCACGCGGCAGCGGACATGTGGTGAACGTGATCTCGAGTGGCGCGACCCTCGGCATTCCGGGCTTCGCGGTCTACGCCGCGACCAAGTCCGGCCTGATCAGCGCGACCCGCGTGCTGCGCCGCGAACTCACGGGGACCGGAGTTCGGATCACGACACTGTGTCCGGGCTCCACCACGAGCGGCATGACGCGCGCGATGCTCGAGCACGGCAAGGGCCCCGCCATGCAGCCCCATCACCCGCCCGAAGTCCCCGCGGCGGCCCTGCTCGATGCGGTGGAACGCGGGCTCGAGCACGTCGTCGTCACGCACCAGCCACGCCGCGTGGCACTCGCGAGCTTTCTCGACCGGCTGTTCCCGCACCTGCTCGACCGCTATTGGGAACGCCAGGTAACCGAAGACGAGTGGCTCGAGAGTGCGCGACACAGCGGGCTCTGAGCCATCCACAACGAGCGCAGGCGTGGAGCTCATGTAGCGCAAGGTCGCAGCCGCCCGGTCGTGAAGGGGCATACTGAACCAGTGGCTGCATGCGCGCGTGACGACATCGCCGGGGTCGCACGGTCGGGCATCGCCAGGTTGGCCCTGCGCTTGCATCCCACAGCCGCGAAACCTCGAGGAGCCGAGCCATGACCCCGTTCGCCGAGCAGGCCCAGTCGATCCTGCGAGACCCCGCGCAGTTCCAGTGGTACGTGGTCCCGCTGCTCGCGTTCGTCCTCTACGTCTACGCGGTGGAGGCCGAGAAGAAGAACTGGAACGCGGTCCTCGCGGGCCTCGCGTTCTGGGGCATGGACTGGTTCAACGAGATCTGGAACGCGCTGGTCTTCCACTTCAGCGGTTTCGCCCCGGTCTGGGGTGCCCCCGGCGACACTGCCTTCCTGATCCTGATAGGGCTCAACATCGAGATCTGCTTCATGTTCGCGACGGCGGGCGTGGTCTTCTCGAAGATCCTGCCCGACGACCCGAAGCAGAAGATTCTCGGGATTCCCAACCGGCTGTTCATCGCATGCGCCGGATCGGCCTTCTGCGTCTTCGTCGAGTTCTTCCTCAACGCGGCCGATGCGCTCACCTGGGACTGGGCCTGGTGGAACCGCGGCGCCCCGTGGCTGATCTTCCTGATCGGCTACCTGCATTTCTTTCTGGTCGCGTTCTGGGTTCACGACATGCGAAGCCGGAAGCGGCAGCTGACCGTGTTGGGCGGCATCTACGCCTTCGACGCGCTCTGCCTGCTGGTATTCGGGGGTGTTCTGGGCTGGATCTGAGCAGCGGAGTCCGCAAGTGCGTAAGCTGCGGGAACCCGTCGACGAACCGCTTGGAACGAGCAGCCCATGGAATCCGAATTCAACGACACGCAACTCCTGATCCAGAAGACGCTGCGCGATTACTTCACGCGTGAGATCGAGCCCCTGGTCCAGGACATGGAGGACGGCAAGCTCCTCTGCTACGAGCCAATCCGGAAGATGATGAGTGATCTCGGGCTCGGCGACGAAGCCGGAGAGCTCGTGGCCGTGCTCGCGGACTCGTCGCCGGATGACCAGCTCGCACTGTTCCTGCCGCGCATCCTGCCGATCGAACTCTCGCGAGTCTGCGGTGGCCTGACGCTGAGCTGGGGTGCCAGTATCGGGCTCGCGGGCGGTGCGCTCGACGCTTGCGGCACACCCGAACAGAAACAGCGCTGGGGCGTGCCGATCAAACGCTTCGAGCGCATCGCTTCGTGGTGTCTCACGGAGCCCGGCGCGGGCTCGGCGGCCATTCGCGACATGAAGACCCGCGCGGTGCCCGATGGCGACCACTTCGTACTGAACGGCACCAAGACGTTCATCACGAATGCCCCCTACGCGGACGTCTTCATCATCTACGCGAAACTCCAGCGGCAGGGCCAACCCGAGAGTGTGCAGCCCTTCATCGTCGAGCGCGACGATCCGGGCGTCGCGACCGGCAGCCCGTTCAAGAAGATGGGCTTCCGTTCGAGCCCCACCGGCGAGGTCTTCCTGCAGGACTGCCGCATCCCGGCCGACCGGCTCAGAAGTTCACTCGCGAACGAGCGCCTCGGCCTGCAGCTGCTCTCGTACGGCATCATGGAACGCGCATTCGACATCGCGCTCGAGTACAGCCGCGAACGACACCAGGGCGGCCAGCCGATCGGCAGCTACCAATTGATCCAGCGACGGCTCGCGCGCATGTACACCGCCCTCCACAACGCACGCACGATCGTGTGGGGCGACGTCCATGCGGGTCGCCCCCTGCCCGCCAGCGTGGCGGACATCTGCGTCGGCAAGCTCTACATCGGCGAGATGGCGAGCTGGGTCACCCAGGAGGCCATCCACATCCTCGCAGGCAACGGCTACATGGAGGAGTACATCGTCGAACGCCTGGCGCGCGACGCCAAGCTGATGGAACTCGGCGGCGGGACCACCGAGATCCAGGAGCTGACCGCGGGCCGCTGGTTGTTCGAGCACTACGGGCGCTGAGTTTCGGCATCGCCGCTCGACCGGCCTGTGCGTTTTCGGCCTCAGGTGAAAAGCCGTTGACCTGACTGCAGCATTCATGTTATCGACGAGGAACTCGGAGCCTTTCTCCATCCCGATCAGCTTCTGTGCCGGGAAATGACTGCGCGACGTCCAGCTCGCCCCCGCCCCTCCGGATTCCCGCGACTTCGAGGCACCTCCATCCCGAACCGCTGCGGGCTGCCGCCCTCATCCATGCGGGCACGGCACCCGTGGCCTCAAAGGAGTCCCCATGCCTCTCCTCAGTGTCTTCTCCGTCGACATCAAGCCCGATCGAATTCTCGACTATCAGGAGATTGCCGCCGAACTCGCCGGTCACGCCCGCGATCAGAGTGAGCCGTTCCACTGGACCGCCCACGAGGTGGTCTACGGCGGCGCGAGCACCCTGCACTTTGGAACCCGCATCGACACCTTCGGCGATCTGGCCAAGCGCGGACTCCCGCCCGAAATGGTGATCCGCGTGCTCGGCGAGGCGCGCGGTACAGAAATGCTGCGGGAATTCGGTGCGGCGACTCAATCGGCGCGTACATCGATCTCGGCCGACCGCCCCGAACTCAGCTATCCGGCCGAAGCGGAGACGGCAACTGCCCCAGCTGCTGCCGTGACGCTCATCAAAGCGCGACCAGGACAGCTCGAGGCTTGCGAAGAATTGATCCGCAAGGTCGCCGAAGCCATCCCGAAGGTCGGGGATCCCGCACGCATGACGACGTTCCAGACCGTGATCGGGGATCTGTCCCAGTACTGGACAGTGCGCCCGCTCGACGACATCGCCGCACTCGATTCGCACCTGCCGCCATCCGAACTTCTGGACCAGGCCTTCGGAGCCGCTGAGGGCGGCCTGATCTATCGAACCGGTCTCGACGCCATCGAGCACGCCGAACGCAACATCCTGATCTACCGCGAGGATCTCTCCAACCCGGGCGCGGCCTGAATCGGGGGACGATCCGGCCGGCCCACACAGACCGGTCGGATCGTGCCGAAATCCACCTCCTCCGAGTCCAGGTTTGCGGGAGACACTGGAAGCGACGTAGACGGAACCGTCAGCGACAACCGGCGCAGTCGGACGCCGCACACGGGTTGTTCTGGATCGGATAAGGAGTGGAGGCCTCGCCGATCGCGGGGTCGAGGTAGTCCTCGATGAACTCCTTGTCGAGTGCAACGATGCAGTGCTTCGGCCGCTTGGCGAAGTGCTTGAATCCGCGCATCTCCTCGACGAGTGAAGCGAGCGGTCGCTCACGCAGGCTGCCGAACGACATCGGCTGGATCGCGCAGCCTGTGACGTGGCCGTAGGGGCTCACGTGGATCTTCTCGAAACCGGCCGGGCAGCCGATCTCGAGTGTGAAATTGGTATCCCAATCACCGCGCAAGCTCGGATTCTGATCGTATAATCCGCGCAAGGTCTTCCAGAAATCGGCGTCGAACAGCGCATCGCGCTCACCTTCGGCGCGGCCGGTGGGCGACAGCAGGCCCATGCTGGCCGTCAGACCGTTCGCGCGCGCAAAGTCGACCAGTTCGATGGTCTCGGGCAGCAGATCCTTCGAGGTCGTGATCGGCAGCACGACATCGATACCGTGTCGCTTGCAGATCTCCAGCACGCGCATCACATGCGCGTGGTGGCCCTCAAAGCCGCGCACGAGGTCGTTGACCGCGGCGTCGGTCGAGTTCATGCTCACGTAGATCACGAACACACCCAGCTTCTTGAGCTCGACGACCATCTCCTCCGTGAGGCTGATGCAGTTCGTAGAGAAGCTGACCATGTTCTTGCGTGGCTCGAGTGCTGCGACGAGATCGAGGAACTTCGGGTGCAGTGTCGGCTCGCCACCGAGAATCAGGCTGCAGAACGCGCCCATTCGGGAGGCCTGCAACCAGATGTCGCGCACCTCTTCGACGTCGAGCATCTGCTCACCCGGGCGCCGGAACTTTGCCGCGTAGCAGTACTCGCACTTCGACTGACAAGCAGAGTTGATCGAAAACTCGACGATCCGCAGCGTCGGCTTGCGAAGCACCAGCGTCCGAAAGTAACCGTTCGCGATCTTCCGGAGCAGCGCGGGTCGGTACCGAATCTTGTCCACTTGGTGCAGCGTTTTCCGAATTCCATCCAGTTTCAAATTGGCCGTCTCCGCACGAGCCGCAGCGATTCGCGACGGCACATGATTGATCGCACTACGGTGCGTAGCAATATCCGTTCCTCTCGTCACCACGCTGGGGCCATCGAGCCCCATTCCGCTGATGCATATCGGGACACTTCGGTCCACATCGCCCCGTCAGTGGGGCGCTTTTCCCCTTTTCTGCAGATCGACCCAGCGAACGCTTCTGATCGGCTCCGGGCGAACTCGTGACTGCGCCTGCGAGTGAGCGAGACCGACAATCATCCAGCGCAACCAGACACGGCAGCGGGTGTTCCACTGGCCTAGTTTCGAATCTCAACCGATCAGGAATCAAGAGCGCCCGCCACCAGTCAACAGGAGAAGGGAGTACGCAGTGCCCGAAATCGAGGATGCAGGCCGCTACGACGTAATCGTGATCGGCGCGGGTATGGCCGGGCTGATGGCCGCCAACTCGCTGCTGCTCCTGGGTCACCGCGTGCTGCTGCTCGAGAAACACGCGGTTGCCGGCGGCTGCACCATGAATTTCGAGCGTCAGGGATTTCGTTTCGAGGCCTCGACCCATGTAATCAACGGCTGCGAAGCCGGTGGCATGACGTACGAGGAGCTCGTGAAGATCGGCGCTCAGGACCGCATCGAGTTCATCAAGGTCGACGCCTTGGGGCGCATGGTCGACGAGACGCGCGGGCGCGAGTTCGCCCTGCCCTGGGAACTCGGCGAACACGTGAAGATGCTCACCGAGCAGTTTCCCCACGAGGAACGTGGCATCCGCGCCTTCTACGAGAAATACGGGCCGATGACCGAGACTCTCCTCGGATCGCTCGGGGCGGTCGATGAGAACGACGCCGACGAGCTCGCGAAGATCGCCGTGGCGGGACAATCCTACAGCGAACTCTCGGGGCGCAAGGCGGTCGACGTACTGAGCGAATTCACCACCGACTCCGAACTCATCGAGTTGATGCTCATGATTCCGTCCGGTTTCATGGGGACGGACCACCACGAGATCGACGCGGCCACCGCTATCGTGTGCGACCTGATCTTCCGCGTGAACGGCGGCGACGCCTACTACCCGAAGGGTGGCTCGGGCCACATGTCGCAGGTTCTCGCAGACCTCTTCGTCGAGCGCGGAGGCACCCTCATGCTGAACCGCGGCGTGAGCGAGATCCGCTTCGAGGGCGGCCTCGCCACGGAAGTGCTGGCAAAGAAACGCGCCGGACACTTCATCTCTGCGAAAGCTCGTTGCATCGTCGCAGCTTCCGACCTGACCGCGCTCGTGAACGACCTCTGCCCGAAGCACAGCTTCCCGAGCGACTATGTGCGCTCGATCAACGAGCGCGAGCCCAGCATCTCGGCCGCCATCCTGTTCGCAGGCCTGGACGTCGACTTGCGAGAACGCGGCATCACGGAAGCCGAGCTGTTGCGCACTTGGGCTGCCGGTGAGGCGCCGTCGGCATTCGGCGAAATTGCGCGCGAGTGCGACTTCGCAAAGCTCCCGAGTGCGATGGCGACGATCTACAGCAACGTCGACCCGAGCTGCTGCCCGGAGGGCAAGAGCGTCGTGGCCACGATGGGGCTCGCCGAACCCGATCTATTCGAGGCGGCACTTGGGCCGGGACGACAACGCGGCCGGGCCTACAGAGAGCTGAAGGAACGCATCACCGTGCAGCTCGTCGAGAAGCTCGCACGTGTCTTCGATTTCCCCGACATCGCGGATCACATCGAGGTGCTCGAACTCGCGACTCCAGTCACGATCCGGCGCTACACGGAGAACCGCGCGGGCGCCTACGTGGGCTGGCGCTATTCGGCCGGCCAGGCAATGGACCTCTTCCCCCAGCAGTCGCCGGTCGAGAACCTGATCTTGTGCGGGCAGTGGGTCGCCCCAGGCGGCGGCGTCAGCAACGCAATGCGCGGCGGAAACAGCGCGGCCGCCATCGCGAACGATTTTCTTCAGGATGCTCGATGAACCCGGGCATCAAAAGTCGAGTGCGAGCCGGGTTTGGATGATGTTCGAGCGTCCAATGCCGAACCGCTGGGCATGGATGTAGTCGACCATCACGCGCACATGCGCGCGCGCGTACCAGTTGACTGCGAGGGTGAAGTCGCCGAGGCGTCCACCGCGCGTCTCCCCGTCGTTCAGGTCGAGGTACGAATAGCGCGCAGCAACCTCCCACAGACCCCAGCCGCCATCGCTCCAGCCGACCGGGTTCGAAGGCACCAGCCGCCCCAACAGCCCACGGTTCTTCCGGTAGGGACGCATCTCGCCCGTGAGGATGTAGGCCACCTCGGCGTAAGCGGACCAGAAGGTCTCGTCGCCTCCACCGGACCGTCCGACGTGAGACAACACAAGCTCGGTTCGCGCGCTGAGCGGGCCTCGAATCGCGAGAAATTCCACGCCGAACAGATCGATGTCGTTGCTCTTTCGAGTCTCGGTGTCGACGTAGCGTTTCGCCAGCTGGGTCTCGGGCCGACGGCTGTAGCGAAGATCGAAACCGTCGCGAAACTGATGGCTGTAGGAGGCACCGACGTGGATCAGGCGCTCTCCCTCGTCTTCGTAGACCGGCAGGCCGGTCAGCCGGGCGGTCAGATCGACTCGGGCCGAGTCGTCGCCACCGGAATCGTTGAAATGGAACACACCGTACGACCAGGCCATTCGGCCGTCGATGGCATGGTTCTCACTCACGATGCCCGGGTTGTACGCCGGTGAAAAGCCATGGGGCAATGCGCGTTCGATGAAACTCAGGGTGTGGCTGCCTGTGAGGCCGTTCAGCGTGAAGGGCTCGCGCACGCTGCCGAGCTTGACCGTCCCGAATGGCCCGAGGCCGGCCGCCGCGATGTAGATTTCTCGCACGTACGGCGATCGCCCGTCGTCGTTGGCTGATTGTCCACTCAGATCGACCTGGGCCTTGTACAGCCAGCGGCTTCCAACCGTGCCAGCCAGCGTCAGCCAGGCGCGCCGGAGCCCCCAATTCGTTCCGTTGCGACCGAACTCCTCCTCGATGCCCTCGTCGCCGTAGATCCCCGCCACGTCGACTTCCAGACGTGCGCCGACCTTCAAACGAAACAACCCGTCATTCCGCTCCAAGCGGATGCCGTCTTGCCATCGCAGCGAGTACTCGAACGGATTGAGGCTGTGGATCGGACGGGCGGCTTCGAAGGCGCTGGGCCCCGCGTCGTCGGTAATGTCCTGAAGCACCTCTTCGGTAATCGGGCCCGCTTCGTCGGCCTTCTCCCCGGCCGGCGATTCCGCGCCCTGCGCGAGCGCGCGCGACCCCGGAATCGCAGCTACTGCAAAAGCCACGGCAAAGGCGAAGGCGAAGGCGTGCTTGCAGCAGGGCCCAGGGAAGAGCATCGAGCCGGAATGTAAGCGGGTACGGACGCGGAGGCGAGGAAATACCGGGAGCCGGGAGTATTCGCATATCGAAGACGGATAGGGTTCCCTACCGCATGGGCGACGAATCCGGCCCGAGGGAGGCAAGGCATGAGACCTTTCCGTAAACTCCGCGTGATCGCACTGACGATCGCGACCTCGACCTCGCTACTCGCACCCGGCACGGCCGTAGCAGACCTCCAGGCCTGGGACCAGGAGGCGGTGAGCGCGCTGGCCTCCGACCTGGCCGAAGCGATCAAGGCCGTGCGCGGCGCGGCGCTCAAGGAACCAACGCTGCGCGACCGGAGCAACACCACCGGACGATCGACCCAGCAGTACCTCGACACCCTGAAGCAGCTCGAACAAGCCACTCGGAGACTCGCCACCCGCCTCGGTGACGGTGAGGATCGCGAAAAGACGCTCAATCTGGCGCGCCGGATCGGTACCCTGCTGCGGGATGCCCAGGAGAGTGGGCGGCGGCTGATGTTGACCCAGTCGTCGTTCGATGAAATCGACCGGGCCGTGGCGGTGATCCGTCAACTGAGCCCGTTCTACACCGACCGGGACCCGCTGATGCCGACCTCGACGCAGCGCTGAACGGGTCGCATCAGGGCATTGTCCGCCAGCATCAGACCGGGTCTTGCGTGTCTCGGACGGCCAGCTTCCCGTAAATCGCCAACCAGACACCGAATGCCGTACCCAGCGTGTTCCATAGCAGGTCCGTCACCGACGAAACTCGCTCGGGCAACTGCACCTGGAGCAGCTCGATCGCCAAGCTCAGGGTAAGGCCGAAGGCAATGATGCCAAGAGCGGTCGGTCGGTCGGTCGCCCGACCGCGACGACGAATCACCACGACAAGAAAGAAACCCAGCGGCACGAACCCGATGAAGTTCACGAGCGCGTCGCTGCCGTAGGAGTCGATGCTGCGTTCCCGCAGATTCGGCCATTGGAGTACCGGCATCCGCAGACGCCGAAACTCCACCGGAACGCGCAGCGCTGGACCGGACGCCCCGCTGCTCTCGGCGGACTCGCCGCTGCGCTCGTCGAACGGATACAACGCCGCCAGCCCCTCCACGTCTGCGAGCGACGCGATTCCGCGCGCCTTGGCGACAGCGTGGTGAGAGGCGACTTCCTCGGCAGCGAGTGTACGCCGGTAGATGGCGACGCCGAGCAGCTCTCCATGCCAGGGCGCGTTGCCGGAAGCCGAATTTCCGAGCACGAGACGACCGCCGAAGCGTTCCTCCACGCCAATGATCGGAATATTGGAGCGATGCTCCGACTCCTTCCCGTCGAGGTACAACGAGGTTCCGGCCTGCCCGGAGGTGAGCGCGATCATCAGCGGATGTCCGCGAAACAGCAGACCGAGGGAGCCGAGTTCCCGATAACGGCGCCCGGCGTCACGTTCGGGTACCCGATTGCGGATCACGAGACCCGACTTCCACTGTGCAACGAGCAGCGGCTCGACCGCAGCGCCATCGAAGAGAGAGAAGATCTGCCCGAGCCGATCGTCGGGCTCACGGGAAGGCCGAATCCACAGCTCGACACTGACCTCGCCAGCTCGCGCACCCGGCTCCCAGACCAGCGGCGCATCCGAGTACGCGATTCCACGCCCGTCGAATTGGAGCCCCGGCCCGGGATCGAGCCAGCGAACATCGTTGCGCGGGTGGAAATCAACCGGAACGACGCCCGCGTAGAGAATTGCGGCAATCGTGACGAGTAGCGCGATGATCGATCCCAGAGCGGCCTCCCAGCCCGGTTGGTTCGAAGCTCCGTGCAATGCAGTCAGTAGAACCAGCCCTTCCGACGTTCGAGCCCAGCAGCAAGCATGCTCCGGATGACGTCCTTCACCACCTCCACCTTCTCCCCGATCGCGGAGTCGTCTTCGGTGGGATCGCCCTCGAACTTCAGTGGCTCACCGAATTCGATTTGATATTTCACCGGCAGCGGCACGAAGCCGGCGGGGCCCAGCCAGGGAAATGTCAGAGTAATCGGAAACGCCGGTGCGCCGATCAGTTTCCCGATCGAACGCAGGTTCGCCAACCCCGGGCTCTGCTCTTCGCTGCCCACGATACCGACCGGAACGATCGGCGTGCCGGTCTCGAGCGCGAGGCGCATGAAGCCGAGACCGAATTCCTGGAGCTCGTAGCGATGGCTGTAGGTCTTTACGAATCCCCGTTGGCCTTCCGGAAACGCCATGATGGCTTCGCCTTGATCGAGCAGTTGGGAACAATTTTCGGGCGTTCCGACCACCGACCCGAATCGCTGCATGTAGACGTTGAAGAATGGGATCGTCGGTAGGAAATACTCCGCCATGCCACGCACGATCCGCGGCGGGTTGCCCTCCAGGAACAGCGCCGCCGCGAGCATCGCACCATCCCACGCGAAGGTGTTACCGGCGTGATTTCCGATCAGCAACACGCGGCCCGGGGGCACGTTCCCAATGCCACGCGCCGTGACGCGGAACCAGGAGCGATAGATCCACGCGATCGCGAGCAACAACATGCGACTGGATTCCGGATCGAATCCGAACGGGTCGAAACCGTACTCATTGAGCCGGGTCGGCAGCTTCGCAAGCCGCTCCTCGATCTCGTCGAGCTCGGTACGGAAGCGCTCGGGAATCGGCCATGCCGATGATTCCCGCTGCCGGCGGTCGCGACCGGCAGCCCGCACCGGTCGGGGTGTCACCCGAGTTCCGCCCGAAACAGCCCGAGTAGCGCAGCCCAGCCTTCCGCGGCCGCGGCTGCGTCATAGACATCGGGGCGCGTGTCATTCATGAACGCGTGCTGCGCAGCCTCGATCGTCCGAACACTCGCACGCACGCCCGCAGCCTCGAATTCCGCCGATAGGCGCTGCACCGTCTCGGCCGTGATGAAGGCATCGTTCTCCGCGAAGACCGCGAGCACGGCGGCCCGACAATCCGCGAGGTCCAGCGTCACGTCCGGATGAACACCGTAGAAGTCCACCACGGCACCGACCCGCGCGTTCTTGCAGCCCGCGGCGAGCGCCAACTGCCCGCCCATGCAGAACCCCACCACGCCGACCTTTGCCCCGACCGTGTCGCGGTTCAGCAGTTCGCCGACCGCTGCGTCGAGGTCGCGCAGAGCACGTGGAATCTCGAGGCCCAGCATGTAGCGACCCGCTTCATCGGGATCGTCGGTGGCGCTACCGTGGTACAGGTCGGGCGCGAGTGCGACGAACCCTTCGCGGGCGAGCCGATCACAGACATCGCGAATATGAGGCACCAATCCCCACCATTCCTGAATGACCAGGACACCCGGTCCGCGACCGGATGCCGGCATCGCGAGGTAGGCCGACAATGCCTCATCGCCGTTTGCAATCTCGATCTCGTTCCCAGCTCGCTCCGCCCCCATACCGCCTCCCGGCTTCGATGTTGGATCTCCAAGGAGAGTACCGTAGCGAGGGCAGCCGGTGCGGCCACGGATGCATGTACACTTCAAACGTGACCCGATCCAGCAGCTCAGCGCACACCGACGCTCTCGGCCAGGTCCCCGATTCCGTCCGCGCCGTTGCCGACACCCTCACCGCGGCGAATCACGAGGCTTATCTCGTGGGAGGCTGCATACGCGACCGGCTGCTCGGCCGCCGTGTCTACGACTTCGACCTCGCCACATCGGCCGGTCCCACACAGGTGCTCGAGCTGCTGCCGAGTGCCGTCCCGATCGGGCTGCGTCACGGAACCGTGATGGTCCCGACCAGCGACGGTCCGGTCGACGTCACGCGCTTTCGCGCGGGGGGTGGAATCGAAGCCGACCTCGCACACCGAGACTTCACCATCAACGCAATGGCGTACGACTTCACCAGCCAGAAGCTCCTCGATCCGCTCGGGGGCCTCGAAGACCTCCATAACGGGCGACTCCGTGCGGTCGGATCGGCATCCGATCGCTTCGACGAAGACCCGCTGCGCGGGCTGCGCGCGGCGCGCCTGGTCGCGACTCTCGACCTCGAGCTCGACCCCGAGATCGAACCTGCACTCGCGAAGCTACGAGAGCGCCTCCGTTCAGTCGCGCGAGAGCGGATCCGTGGCGAGTTCGAACGCCTGCTGCTCGGCCCACGCGCCGAACGCGGCCTCGCGTTGCTGGTGCGTTCGGGCATCGCAAACGATCTCTTTGGCGAGCTACGCCCCGACGCAGTGGCCGTCGTCGCCGCCTTACCGCAGCACCTCGAGCTTCGGTTGGCGGGATGGCTGCGCGGAGTCAGCGCAGAGCGCGTGTTGGCACGCTTGCGATTTCCGCGCCGAACCGCAAAACGAGTCGGGCGTTTGCTCGATCAGCACCCGATCGGCGCGGGCCTGAACCCGAAACGAGATGTCGCGATCCGTCGACTGATCCGGCAGGTCGGAGCCGACGACATTGCGCTCCTCGACACGCTTCGAAGCGTCGAGATCAACGTCGCAGCCGGGCCCGAAGCTGCTTCAGAGCACGCCAAGCTGGCGGCGCTCGAGGCGGCGATCGAGCGGGTCCAGCAGGCGGGCGAGCTCGCGCTGCGACGTTTCGACCTCGCCCTCGACGGCCGCGAGGTGATGCGGATGCTCGACTGCGGGCCCGGACGGACGGTCGGACTCGCGTTGCGACACCTGACGGAAGCCGTCATCGAGGAGCCGAGCCGCAACACACCAGCAGAGCTGCAGCGACTGCTCGTGACCTGGGCGGAACACAGAGCCTAGCCGCGCAGTCGATCCAGGATCTCGTGGGCCTCCGGGAATCGTCCCACCGACTTCTTCGAAAATATTCGTTCAGCATCGACCGTCACGTCGAAGATGCCGGCGCCGCCCCGAACGAGTTCGGCTTCGATTCCGGTTTCCGCCTTGATCGCGGCCGCCAAACTGGTGGCCTGGGGAAGGTAGTTTCAGGCTCCGCAATACTCGATCGAGATCTTCACCTCAGCCCTCCTCTACTCCAAGAATGCTGGCGACGGTCGAACCGAACGTATGTCGTCGCAAGCCGGACTTCCAGCGGTGCGGCTCCGCTCGAAGCGAGCCTCGCGTCGGGTAAAACACCGACACGATTCGCATTCTAGCGCGTCAAGGCGAGACCTTCAGTGGTCGATACACGGCTATCCGGCCTGCGGGCCGGCTGCGCCGGAGGTCGTTTGGACAGCGAGAACCCATCCCAGCCCGGGACCTGCGCCACCCGACTCCGGCCGTGGATCGCGGCGGGGCCCCTGCTGAGCCTGCAGCTAACCGCCTGTGCGGCATTTCAGAGCTTCGCCCTGCTCCCCGCGCCTGAGCTTCGCGAAACCGTCGCGCCGGTGGAAGTCACCGAGATCTACGCACGCGCCGACGACACCCGCACCCTCCTTCTCGAGCTCGAGGTAAAGCGCTTGCGCGCCGACCTGCACGAGGCCGAGGAGTCACTGATCGCGATCGAGTCGGGACTGCTCGGGGTCCAAGGACGTGCAGATGCGGTGTCGGCGCTCGCAGAAACACGAATCGAGATCGCTCGATCGGCGCGACACGCCCCGTGGAGCATCGAACGGATCGAGAAAGCTCGGCAGAAGCTCGCCGAGGCCGAGCGCCAGTTCCAGGCGGGTCACACCGGTTCCGCGGTGTTCTTCGCTTCGCGCGCGCGGCGAATCGCCGACGGGTTGAACGATGAGGCCCGGCGCGTCGCCAACACGCCGGGCGCGACCTTTACCCATGCTTACCGCGTCAACCTCCGGGCCGGTCCCTCGACGCAGCACGAGGTTCTCGCGGTACTGGTCGGCTCGACCCCGGTGTTTCGAGAGCACAGCGACGGCGATTGGCTGATGGTGCGAACCACCACCGGAGTGGTCGGCTGGATTCACGCCTCGCTGGTGCGTGAAGACGGTTCCCGCTCGTCACAGACGCAGACACAATCCTTGCCGGCTTCCTTGGCGCGATAGAGCGCGCGGTCGGCTTCATTGAAGAATGCCTTCTCGTCACCGCGGTAGGCGGCGACGCCGCTCGACACGGTGACCTGAATTTCGGTCGGCCCATCGAGCGCGACCAACGAGAAGCGCGCTTCCGAGATCGCGATCCGAAGTTTCTCGGCGAGCGCGACTGCGCCTTCGAGTGTGGTCTGACTCGCGAGCAGCGCAAACTCCTCGCCGCCATAACGCGCGAGCAAGTCCATCTCGCGCACCTCACGGCTCATCACATCCGACACGCGACGCAGGACCGCATCTCCGACGGAGTGGCCGTAGCGATCATTCAAATGCTTGAAGTCGTCGATATCGATCAGGATCAACGAAAGCGGCTCGTTCGTCCGCTGGGCCCGGATCATCTCACGGGGCAGGTGATCCTGGAAGAAGCGATTGTTGTGGAGCTTGGTGAGGTCATCGGTGATGGACAGCTGCTCGAAGACCTCGTTTACGCGCTGAAGCTCCTGGTTCTGGGCGATCAGGCGATGATTCGCATCTTCGATCTCGACGCGCTTCTCCTCGAGCTCTTCCTGATTGCGCGCAAGCCGCGTCGTCATTTCATTGAACGCGTTGGTGAGCATGCCGATCTCGTCCTTGCGCCGCCCTCCCGGAATCACGACACCGGTGTCGCCGGTCGCGATCCGCAACGCAGCATCTGAGAGTGCGATGATCGGGCGAACGGTCGAGCGTGCGATCCAGAACGCGACCAGGCTGAACAACGCCACCACACCGAGATTGATACTCAGCAACTCCCGAATCACCGACACCACCGGCGCAAAGGCCTCCTCGTAGGACTCCTCGACCACCAGGGTCCAACCAAAGCGGTCGAAGCTTCGCGAGCTCCCAACCACAAGACGGCCGCTGCGATGCGTGTACTTCGCGACCTCCGAGGCAGAGTGAGCCTCTGGAAGCGGGCGTTCGTGTTGCGCGTGCAGCGGAGCTCCAGGCGTACCGAGCAACACCTTCCCGGTCGAATCGGCGACGAAGATCGCTCCCGAATCGCCGAGTCCGTCGTTGGCGAGCAGCATGGCGACGGCTTCGAGATGAACGATCGCGTGGAGTGACAACCCGGCACCGGCTGCATCGATCGGCCATGACACCACCTGGATCCGCTGATCCCCGATTCGCCACACGTGGGTCACCTCGATGCGAGACACGGCAGCCAGCTGATTGCGCATTGCGGCTGGAAGCTCGCGCTCGCGCCCAACCCAGAACCGTGAACTGCCGTCCGAGTCGAGCACAAAGAGGGCCTCGAACTGCGGGAACCGTTCGAGCACGTAATGCAGGTAAGTACCCGCTTCATCGCGCACCTGGTCGGCCTCGGTGCCCTTTTTCACCGCAGCGAGCAGCGCGAAGTTCTCCTGCACCACCCGGCTCCGCCCGAAGATCGCCAGCTCGGCCTCGCGTTGCGCGTACCAGCGCTCGAGCCGATCGCTGGTCTCGAGCAGCACGGCGGGGAACTTGTGATCGATCTCGCTGCGCAGAAACGAGCCGATCGAACGACTGGAAACCCAGGTGACCACCAGCGAGGTCAGCAGCGACGCCAGCATCACCGACATCACGATGCGCGATGGCAGACTCGCAAAGGGGCGCCGAAGCAAGCTCTCGAGCTGCTGTTTCAGCAATCCGCTGCTATCGCGGATCGGGTTTTCGGGCATTCGATGAACTCTCCCAGGGGAGCCATCGGACATTCTGTGATTCAACTTGATGGGAAAAGGACCCGAATTCCAGCAATCCCCGGCCGTGGCGGTGGGCGGTGCTGCTAGATGCGCTCGATGATGGTCGCGATCCCCATGCCGCCCCCGATGCACATCGTGACGAGCCCGGTCGTCTGATCGGTGCGCTCGAGTTCATCGAGGACGGTTCCGATCAGCATGCCGCCGGTCGCGCCGAGCGGATGCCCGAACGCGATCGCGCCGCCATTCACGTTGACCTTTGCCGGATCCATTCCGATATCGCGGATGGTCTTGAGCGGAATCGCGGCAAAGGCCTCGTTGACCTCGATCAGATCGATGTCGCTGATCTCCATACCCGCCTTCTTCAAGCAACGTTGCGTCGCGGGCGTCGGAGCCGTCAGCATGATGATCGGCTCGGTGGCAGCTGTTGCGGTCATCACGATCCGCGCGCGCGGCGTGAGCCCGTTCTTCTGCGCGTACTCGGGCGATGCCAGCAGCACCGCCATTGCGCCGTCGACGATGCCAGAGGAATTTCCCGCGTGGTGGACGTGCGGAATCGAGTCGATTTTCGGGTACCGGAGCATCGCCCGCTCATCCATCGTCTGCTCTTCGCCCTTCGGCGCGTAGGCACCCATCCCCTCGAACGACGGCGGAAGCTTCCCGAGCGACTCCGCGGTGGTGCCCGCGCGCGGATGCTCGTCACAGTCGAGTACGACCTTGCCCTCATCGTCGACAACCTGAATCAGGCTCTTTTCGAAGCGCCCTTCCTTGATCGCGATTTGAGCGCGTTCCTGACTCAGCGCGGCGAAGGCATCGAGGTCATCGCGGCTGAACTTTTCGACGGCCGCGATCAGATCGGCCGAGATGCCCTGCGGAACCATTGGATGCTGGGCGACCAGATGAGGATTATGGCCGTCCATCCCGGATTTGTCGGAGCCCATCGGCGTCCGCGACATCGACTCGACGCCCGCGCCG
>JAFDEI010000168.1 GCA_019310425.1 Deltaproteobacteria bacterium
GATGAACTCCGGGAGCAGCACCTGCTCCGATTCATCAGAGAGAAGACACAAGATTCCGAGAAGCCACTGAGTGCGGCCACCCTCACGAACATTCTCTCGGTTCTACGGCGCGTTGCAGGGCTCGCGGTGGAGAATGAGCAGATCCAGAAGAATCCGTGCCGGAACATTGGTCGGCTTCTTAGCAAGGTGAAGCGGCAGCAATCGGCGGAGGTTCGGCATATCGACGCATGGAGCCGAACGGAGGTCGCCACGCTCCTGGAGACCGCGCGAACGGAAGAGCCCACGTTTCACCCCATCCTCGCGTTCCTTCTCTCGACGGGCTGCCGCAGGGGTGAGGCGCTCGCGGTCAAGTGGGAGGATGTCGATTGGGAGGACTGCCGTGTGCTCATCCGCCGCTCACTTTCACGCGGCCAATTGGGAACGCCGAAGAGCGGCAGAGCGCGCTCTGTGGTCCTCTCCCCTGCCCTGGCTTCGATCCTGCGCGATCTCTTGGCTAAGCGCCGCCGAGACTGTCTCAAGCATGGCTGGGCCGACGTTCCCGCTTTCGTCTTCTGCTCCGAGACTGGTGGACTACTCGATGAGCGCAATGTCACGCGCTCCTGGGATCGTCTCCGCCGCAAGGCACAACGCCACGGTGTGCGCCCTCTTCGGCTGCACGATGCGCGGCATACCTTCGCGAGCCTGGCCCTCGCTGCGGGCAAGTCAGTCCGTTGGGTCGCCTCGCAGCTCGGTCACGCAAACCCCGAGTTGACCCTCCGGGTCTACGCCCACGCACTCCGCGAAGAGGAAACGGACCTCAGCTTCCTCGACTTCGGCGGCACCAAACGGCACCCCCGCGGCACCAAGCGAATGGCGGCGAACGCAACGAGAAAGCCCCGTCGCGCAACACCGCGAAGGGGCTTGAGAAACCTGGAGCGGGAAACGGGAATCGAACCCGCGACCCTCAGCTTGGGAAGCTGATGCTCTACCAACTGAGCTATTCCCGCTCGGAGCGCGAGGATCGCACCGCCCCCGAGCAACAGCAAGGGGCCCCCTCCCCTTCGCCGCCCTGCTCGTGTATACAGCGCCGATGGATCCGCTCGCAGAAGCAGAGAATTGGGTCGCATTCGAGCTTCCGGCCGGGGCCGCGGAACCCTCGGAGGAAGCGGCGCTGTATGCCGTCTCGCCCTGCGATCCGGAGCTTGCGGGCCTGGTGCTCTTCGCACGCTCGGCGCAATCGCACGAACGCCTCGACGCGTCGTTGGCCGCGAACCCCGAGGCGGTGGAGTGGCGCGCCATTGTGCGCACGCCGCCCTGGCGCGATGGCTGTTTCGAGGAAGCCTACGGCGGCCGGCCGGCGACGACGAAATTTTCGGTGGTCGAGACGCGCGGGCCCGCGAGCCTGCTCACCCTCAGCTCGAGTACCGGCGACCCGAAGGTGATCCGCTTCCACCTCGCACGCGCGGGACTGGCGATTGCGGGCGATCTGAAACGCGGCGGTGCGCCGGTCGCCGGCGGTCTGCGACTTCGCATCGCGCGCATCCGGATGGCAAGCGAGGGTATCGATGTTGCGTCCCCCGACCCCGATTCCTTCTGGCCGGTCGAATCGCTCGAGGTTCCGGAACAGCCGCGACCGACCGTTACGGTGTCGAACGCGACTGCGGCTGCACTGCGACGCGGGCACCCCTGGCTGGTCGCAGATGCCGACACTTCGGACATCGAGATGCTCGCACCCGGCAAGCTGGTCGACTTGCGTAGCGTTCGGGGTGATTCCGCGGGTGTCGCGCGGATCGACGGCCGCGGGCGCGTTGCAGCCCGCGTCTGGTCGAAACGGGGCAAACGCGGCGCCATCGAATCGGTCGAGGCGCGCGTTGCGGGTGCGCTGAAGCGACGCGCCAGCCTGCTCGCCGACGACGAAACCGACGCGCTCCGACTGATCCACGGCGAAGCCGACGGGCTGCCCGGACTTGCGGTGGATCGGCTCGGCCCCGTGTTGCGGGTGCTGCTCACCAGTCGAGCCTGCGAACCGATCATCGATCGCGTGTTGCGCGTCGTGATCCGCCAGCTCGCGACCGAGCTCGGCCCCGCCCCTCCGATCGTCCGAGTGTTTCACCTCGCGCAGCCACCCCCGGGTCGACTGCGCGGCGTCGAAACATCCGGCGGTTCACTCGATGGGCTCCTCGATTCCGACGGCCGGCTCGAGGTCCACGAGCGCGGCCTGCGTTTCGCGGTCGACCTCGGCCTCGACGATCCCTACCGCCCACGGCCGGGCACCGGCCTGTTCCTCGACCAACGCGAGAACCGCTCGCGGGTAGCCCGTGCAGCTGCGGGCGGACGCTGGCTGAACCTGTTCGCCCACACCGGCGCGTTCAGCGCAGCCGCGCTCGCAGGGGGCGCGCGCGAAGTCGTGAGCGTCGATCTGTCGAAACCGTACCTGGACTGGCTCGAGACGAACCTCTCGCGGAATGGACTCGCGGGCGCGCACCATCAGAGCGTCCGGGTGGACGCGCGTCGCTACCTCGAACGGCTCGACCATTCGGAACGTTTCGACGGGATCGTATTCGACCCGCCCACGGCGGCGCGCGCGGGCCGGCGCTTCTGGTCGGTACGACGTGAAGCCGGCAGCTTGCTAGCGGAATGCCTGAAACGGCTGAATTCGGGCGGACTGCTGCTCGCCTGCCGCAACGACCACGCCGCGCGCACTTCGCTGACCTCCCTCATCGAAGAGGTCGCAGGCGAGGGAGGAGTCTTGCTGGAGCGGATCGATCATGCACCGCCGGGGCCGGACTTCCCTCGACTCGCGAAATTCCCGGAAGGAATCGCGTTCGAGGGTGCGATCGCACTTCGCGCCTGAGGTTCTGCTTCGAGGGGGCCGCGCTTCAGTCTTCGATCAGCTCGACCAGCAGGTCTTCCGGCGCCTCTTCCTCGTGCTTCGGCGGACCTTCGGTCGGCGAAAACGAACCAATCGCTTCGGGGCGGGTCGGATCGATCGGCGACTCGCTGCTCATCGTCATCGCGGTGGTCTCGAAAACCGCCTCGAGCTCGGAATCGAGATCATCGAGTGAGCCGCCGCGCAGCGGCGTGAGCACGGGCGAATGCGACAGCATCGAAACGTCGACTGCGGTGACGGGCTCGGGCTCCACCGCGGTGGCTGCAGCGGATTGGACGATCTCCGGGGGTGCCGCAGCCGGTACCGGCGCTTCGGTCGGAGTCGATTCGGAGTACTCCTGAGCGGGGTCGGACTCCCAGCCGAGGTCGCGGTGCGCGCGTTCGACATCCATCGCGCTGACGGAGGTGCGACCGGCTAGAAAGGCCTCGAACATCGCGTTGTCGGCCAGCGTGTTCATCAGGCCGGGGATCCCGCGACCGAAGCGATGCAGAGCCGCAACACACGCTGCTTCGAGAATGCCCTCATCGCCGCCCGCCTGCCGCACGCGATGCAACAAGTAGCTCGATGCCGTCTCGGCATCGAACGCCTCGAGTTCGACCTTCACGTCGACCCGGTGACTGAGAATCCCATCGTTCCCGATCGCTTCGGCGAGACCCGGCGTGCCGGCGAGCACGAGTGAAAGCAGCCGTCGATCCTCGTATTCGAGTTTGAGCAGGCCGCAGATCTCCGACAACGTCTCGGGTGACGCCAAAGCCTGGGCGTCGTCGATGATCAGCACCGCGTGACGGCCGTCCTCGCGCACGATCGCGAGGCGATCGTAGATCTCCGCGATCAGTGCCTCCCGTTCACGAGGAGGCTCCTCGACGCCGAGCTGCTTCGCATAGCGCGTGAGCATCCACGATGCGTCAGCGGCACCGTTCAGTACCACCATCATGCTCGCCTCGAACACCTCTTCCTCGAGGTTGTCGAGCAGCTGGCGCACCACCATGGTCTTGCCCGACCCGACGTTGCCGACCAACACCGACAACCCCTTGTGTTGACGGACCGCGCGTTCCATCCGCAGCAACGCATGCTGCTGCTGGCGCGTGTCGAAAAAGAACCGCAGCAACGGCTCGTTTCGGAAGGGGTCATCTTTCAGATTGAAGTGATGCAGATGCTCCACGATGGTTCCTCACACGAAGGAGATTTTTCTTCGCTTCTTCTTCTTGGGCGGATCGGGCGAGACGTCGGCTGCAGGCTCGGATTCAGGGACCGGCTCGGCGACGATCTCCGCTACCGCGTCGGCCGCCACTTCCGACTCCGGATCGGACTCGTAGTCGGTCTCGTCTTCGAGAAAGCCGTCGAATGATTCATACTCGGCGGTCGGTGGATCGCTCGCTTCATCGTCCGCTTCCACCGCATCGTCCAGCATCAGGTCTTCGAACGATTCGAATTCCTCGAGGTTCGGTACGTCTGCATCCGGCTTTTCGGAAGCCTCCAGCCCGATCAGCAGCTCAGAGACTTCACAGAACGACGGGTCCACAGCGGCGACCAATTCGAAGGCACTGCGCGCGCGATCAGGTTCGCCGAGTTGTTGCCAGCAACGGCCCAGTTCCAGGCGAGCGGTGAGTTTCTTCTCATCGCTCGCCGTCTCGGCCGCGATGATCTGCTCGAACTCCGCGACCGCCTGCTCGTACTGCCCCATCTCGAAACAGCACAGACCGATCATATGGCGACATTCGAACTCACTCTCGGGCTTCTTCATGGCCGCGAGGAATTCACCCTTGGCGTCATCGAAGAGTCCCATCTCGCGATAGGCGATGCCGAGATCGAAGTGGGCTTCGTGATCACCTTCCGAAAGGGTCTCGCTGACTCCCTTCTTGAACGCGCTGAAGACTGCGGCGAAGCCGTCATCCGAATCGCCCAGGCCGCTCATGGTGCCGGAACTGCCGTCGTCGTCGAAGACATCGTTCAATTCGGCGGCGAGGTCGAAGCCCGCAGCGGCCGGTTCGGATTCCGGTTCGACCACGAGGTCGGGCGGCTCGCCGAGATCTGGAGTCGAGCTGCTGTTGCTGTCGTCGGGGCTCGCGATCTCGATCGGCTCGCCTTGGTCGAGCGAAGCCGCATCCTCATCGTCTGCCTCGTCTGCCTCGTCGGCGACAGTGGCAGCCTCCTCTGCTTCATCGGCAGAAATCAACTCCGACTCATCGTCGTGCACGTCGTCGGGTATCGGCGAGGAAACAACCTCATCCTCCGGCGTGGGCAGCCGTGGTTCGCCGTCCGAAGCGAGTTCGAGGGATTCGTCTGAAACCGTCGTGGCGAGAGCGTCCGAATCCTCCGCCGAAATGTCTTCGAGAGGGGCTGACATGTCGTCGAAGGCCGCAACGCCGTCGGGCTCGGTGACCTCTGCGAGATAGTCTGAGGAATCGCCTCCGGTGATGTCTGCATCCGGTTCGAGCGAGTCGGGGCCGCCGATGTCATCGCTCCAGCTCGACGAGTCGTCTTCCTCGACCTCGCCGTCACTCGGCGCCGTATCCAGCGTCATCGAGTCCGCGTCTGGGTTCGTCACCGACGCCGTCGTCGGATCCTCGCCCCGCATCGCGGCGACCTCGCCCAGCCGCACCAGTGCATGCGGGTGGTTTGGCGCGATCGACAAGACGCGTTGGTAGATCGCTTCGGCCTCGTCTGCGAGGCCCTGGTTCATGTAGAAGTCCGCTTCTTCCAGGTCCTCACCGACCTGCTGCACCATCGCCGCGCTCGCGCCCGCGATGCCCGAACTCTCAGCGGCGGCTTCGGCCGTTTCCGTCGGCCCACTATCCACGTCCTCGGACAGTCCGACGTCACTCGAATCACCGTCCTCGGCCTCTTCGAAAGCATCCTCGAAATCGGAATCGTCGAGATCGATCTCGATATCGTCGAGGTCGATCTCATGGGAAGCCTCCGGCTCCGACTCGCTGAGATCGATCGAGTCAATGTCGATCACCGTGGCTTCGGCCGCGAGCCCGCTGCCCGCATCGGGCTCGACCGATTCCGCAACGGCAGCATCCGCTTCCGGCTCGAGAGTCGCAATCGTCGCTGCAGCGGCTTCATCCAGAGCGCCGATCCGGTCGCGCAGCACCGACAGCCCATGGACATCGCCGGCCGCCCGGGCGAGTTCGGCCGCGCGAAGCCAGTTCTCGACCGCCTTCGCGGGCTGATCGCCGTCCGCGTAGGCCTCGCCGAGTTTTTCGAAAGCCGGTCGGTGCTCGGAATTCTGAGCAATGATCGCCTCGATGTTTTCGATCGCCTGGTCGCGCTTTCCGTAACGCAGATAGACGCTCGCTTCAGCGAGCAACTGGTCCGGGTCACCGGCCGGGGGCGGCCGTGAAGGCGGCGCCGACTCGCTCGGGCCGACTTCAATCGCCTCGTCGGACGAGTCGAGTTCGAGCAGCAGGTCGTCGTCGTCGACCTCCAGGGACGCGTCATCGTCCTTCTCGTCGTCGAGAATCGTCTCGTCTTCTCCCGACGGCGCCTCGGTATCGAGGATCAACTCATCGAAGTCGCTACCGCCAATTCCGCCGAGCGTGGCCTCATTGGCATCTTCGACTTCACTGTCGAATCCGCCGTCGCCCACGAGCGGAATTTCGCTCCCCATCGCGCCAAAGGCGGTCTCGTCATCGAGGCCAAGATCCTGGTCGAATTCACCGCTCGGGACGTAGCGCTGGAGGATCTCTCGCGCCTGCTCCTCATCGCCGCGGCGACGATGTAGCTCGGCGAGATTCCGATAGGTGTCGGCGAGCTCTTCATCGCGGCTCTGCAGGCGATAGACGGCCGCCATCATCTCGTAATGTGCGGGCTCTTCGGGTTGATTCTCGAGAATGCGCTTCGCGAACGACTCGGCGCGTTCGCCGAGTCCGCGATCGATCAGGTTCCTGGCAAGCTGGATCAGGGTATCCAGGCGGTCGGGCTTGATTTCGAGGATCCGCTGGTAGACCGCAGCGGCAGCATCCGCATCGCCCTGACGCTCGAGTTCCGAGCTTGCGGCTTCGTATTCGGCGATTGCTTCATCGAGCAATTCTTCGTGTTTGAGTAGATCTGCGACTTTGATTCGGCTGGAGGTGTTGGTGGGATCGAGTGTCGCCATCTTGCGTAACAACTCGAGCGCTTCGGGTTTTCGGTCCTGCTTGTGGAAACCATCCGCCGCGGTCTGCAATGCACCGATCGCCTCGGCGGTGAGCCCCATGCGCTGATACAGCTCGGCCAGTGGCTCGTAGGTTTCGTAGGCCTCCGCATCGAGATTGTGGATCTGCTTGTAGACTGCGACCGCACGCGCGTCGAAGCCTTCCTTGCTGTACTGGCTAGCGACCTTCGCGTAGGTTTCGATCGCCTTGGCGTTGTCTCCCCAGCGACGGTAGGCATCGCCAACTTCGAGACGTAGGCGCGCGTCGCGCGGATCGAGCTTCAGGAGCTTTTGAAACTCCTTCAGTGCCTTCGCCTGCGCGCCCTTCTGGACGTACTTCCGGGCCGCGTCGAGGACTTTTCGTTTATTGATCGCCAACCGCTGAACCCCGAGCCAGAAGAGTGCAATTGGTGGGGTATACCCCCTCCACTACTCCCTATCGGCCGTCGAGTTGCACTCTTGAGCCTCCCCGTGGGGGATTCGCAATCAAAATCGGCAGCTCGGCAGTCCGCGCGAATTCACGTTCTCGAGTCAACTCGAACTCGAACGCGCTGAATCCGCCAGCTACGAGATCGGCGCTCAGGTGTCGCGCAAACGCTTCACGACAGGCCGAAATCAGCGCCTCGACCCGAATCTCGACACCGAGCTCGGACAGGCTCGTGGCCGCCCCCGGCTCGAAGCCCGCGGCGCTGCGAACCGCGGGCGGATCGGGTTTGAGGCGAATCGAGCCATGTTGCAGAACCCCCCCGCCCGCGCGGCGCTGTGCGCTGCCGATCAGCTTGCGACCGCCCGCGCAGAGTTCGTCGGTCGCAGGCTCGGCGAAGCAGTCGAAGACCTCCGGCGGCACCGCGGCGGAACGCGGTGCCGGCTCTGCGGTAACCCCGAGAGCCGCGAGCGCCTCCTGCAGGGCCTCCGCGACAAACGCGTAGGTCGCGCCCAAGCCCGCCGGCAACGCTTCTTCGCGTGCCACCACCGCGTAGGTGAGATCCTCACCGTGCAATACGGCCCGGCCTCCGGTCGTACGCCGCACGACCCCGATGCCCGCGCGCGCGCACGCGGCGAGCCGCTCCGCGTCCAGGCGTTGGCGGTAGCCGAGGGACAACCACGGACCGCTCCAGCGATAGAATCGGAGCGTCGGCGGCCCCGTCTCGATGGCCGACGCGAGCAGCGCCTCGTCGACCGCCATATTCCAGGATCCCGACCCGACCCCGTCGACGAGTACCCGCCACGGCCGTCGCACCCGAGCTAGCCCGCTGCGAGGTGATCGACGAGCGCCTCGATTCCAAGCCGGTAGCTCGCCGGCCCGAAGCCCGAGACGACTCCGACGGCGATGCCCGAGATCATCGAATGTCGTCGAAACTCTTCGCGCGCGAACACGTTCGAGAGGTGGACCTCGACAACGGGCAAGGCCGTCGCCGCGAGAGCGTCACGCAAAGCAACGCTGGTGTGCGTCAGCCCACCGGGGTTGATCAAGATGCCGTCGGCCCACGAGATCGCATGGTGGATGCAATCGATCAGGGCACCCTCGTGGTTGCTCTGGAAGCACTCCACGACCGCGCCCAGTTTCTTTGCGGCAGACTCGAGTGTGGCGTTGATCTCTTCCAACGTGGTAGAGCCGTAGATTTCGGGCTCGCGCGTCCCCAGCAGATTGAGGCTGGGGCCGTGGATCACCTGAATCTGACGCGAATCCGCCATCGATCGCCTCCTGCCGCCGCTGCCCGGCCTTGCGCACCGGCAGTCGCTCCGCATCGCCTCGTCCCTCCCCACCGCCCGAGCCGAAAACCGTCGCTGCGGCTAGAGCTCCTGGCGGAGGAAGTTCAGCTGTCGACGGATGAGATAGCGCGCCTTGCCGAGGTTGCCATCCGGCGCGATCGCGACGACCAGGAAGGTCTCGTCCGGTCCCGATCTCCTCGATCAGGATGTCGCGAACTCCCTCGCGATCGGAAACGACCTCGGCGATCGAGATGCCGTCGTTGCCCATCAACGCCGCGGCGATTCCACCGCCGCAGCCATCCACGATTTCTTCAAGAATCGCATCAAAAATCATCTCGGTCTGCTCCGAAGGTTGGTCAACCACGACTCGAGTGTCGCGATGGTCCGTTCCCGTTGGTCCAATTCGCCCGAGGAAATCAACGTGCCGGGTTCCTCCCGCGCCTCGAGGTTCGCTCGGATCCGCATGGCACCCTGCGAATCGCCCTGACGCTCGAGCAACTCTGCCATCGTCCGGGTCGCGAAGACCGGGTCTTCCGCCACCCCGCCGAGAACTTCAGGCGCGTCGAGGTCGGCACCGCGCATCGCCTCCTCGGCGACTCGATCGGCGTCGATGAGCTCGTCGAGCACCGGCTCAGCCGCATCAAATGCCGACTCGAGCTCTCCTTCGGTGACATCGCCGCCGAAGACGCCTACGGCAGCTTCGATCGGCTGTGCGACGTCCAGCGCATCGGCAACAGGGCGCCGTTGTTCGGCGAGACACTGCGACGCGCAGTCGGCCAGCGCATCCCGGGCTGCCTCGACGCAGCCCTGATCGAGTAGCGTGAGGGCGAGCAACAGCGCCCCTTCGAGGCTTCCGGGCTTGCGCTCGAGGCCCCGGCGCGCGACCTCCTCGGCCTCTGCGAGTCGGCCCGCCCGGCGCAGCGCTTCCGCGAGAGCAGGGAACTCCGAAGCCCCCGGATCGGAGGCGACACAGGCTTCGAGACGAGCGATCTGATTCGGCACGTTTCGATCCGCCAAGCAGCTCCCCTCCCCCATCGCGCTACTTCGCGCCTGACCGGCGCCGTCCGGTCCGCCTGGAAACACCCCGGCTCCGCGACAGTGGCGCGATCTCCGCCGGAGTCAACCGAGCAGTCGTGGCGCTGCCGATCCCCCGCAGAACGACATACTGGATGCGCGTATCCTTCATCTTCTTATCGACACGCAGCGCTGAGATATAAGCACTTCGGGGGAACAACGGCAGCTCGGTGGGCAGGCCGAAACGGGCCGCGAGCGCGCGCAGGCGTTCCGCCGTACCCGGAGGCGCAAATCCCATCGCCTCGGAGCGCTCTCCGGCAGCGACCATGCCGATCGCGACGGCCTCGCCGTGGAGCACCTTCCCATAGCCCGTGAGCGTCTCCACGGCGTGCCCGAGCGTGTGGCCAAAATTGAGCAACATCCGCAGGCCGCCCTCGCGCTCGTCGCGGCGCACCACCTCCGCCTTGATCCGACACGCGCCCGCGATCACCGGGATGAGGGGGCCATCGAGTTCGAGCAGGCGTTCCGCATCGCGCTCGATGCGCGCGAAGTAGCGCGCGTCCCAGATTGCGGCCTTCTTGAACGCCTCCGCGAATCCACAAGCGCGCTGGCGTTTCGGAAGCGAGCGAAGAGTGTCCGTATCGGCCCAGACCAGGCGGGGCTGATGGAACGCGCCGACGAGGTTCTTGCCCTGAGCCAGATTGACGCCGACCTTGCCCCCGATACTCGAATCCACCATCGCAAGCAGCGTAGTGGGTACCTGGACGAACTGGATCCCGCGCAAGTAGCTGGCCGCGGCGAACCCCCCCAGGTCGCCCACCATGCCGCCGCCGAGGGCGACGAGCACCGTCTGACGATCGGCGCCGAACCGCAGCAAGGCGCCGTACAACCGCTTCACCTGCTCGAGGTTCTTGCTCGCGTCGCCGTCGGGCACGCTGATACGGTCGACACGCACGCCTGCGTCGCGCAGCGACTTCGTGAGCGTCGCCCCATAGCGCCGACCGACGCCAGGGACCGTGACGATTACCGCATGGCGCGCAGCCGTGGCGCGCACGATCGCTGGGCCGGCGAGCGCGAGGATCCCGCTGCCAATCCGGATCGAGTAGCTGCGCTCAGCCAGATCCACTCGTACGCTGCGAACCGCTGTCGTCACTCTCCCGCCTCCCACCGTCACGTGCCCCCCGACTCTCCGATCCGTGCCGCTGCGTCCGCGAGCCGTCGCGCGACTCGATCCACCACCTCGTCGACGCCCAGATCGTCGGTGTCGATCACGATCGCGGCCGTCTCGTTCGCTGAACTCCGCGCCGCGATCAGCTCATCGAGACGGGCCTCACGCGCGCGGTCGTCGAGATTCGCGAGCAACGGCCGGCTGCGAGCATCACCGATCCGTGTGAGCAGCGTTTCGGGCCGCGCGCGCAGGTAGACCACGGTTCCTGCAGCGGCAAGGCGGTCAGCCGCGCCCGGCTGCGAAACAGCCCCACCGCCGAGGCTCACGATCGCCTCTTGCCCCGCCACCGCGTCGATCAACTCGCGTTCACGCTCTCGGAAGCCTTGCTCGCCTTCCCGCTCGAAAATCTCGCTGAGCGAACAGCCAGAGCGCCGCGCAACCTCGTCGTCCGAGTCCACGAAGCGCACCGCGAGCGTGCGCGCCAGCGAGCGGCCAACCGCCGACTTCCCCGCTCCCATCATGCCAACGAGCCACACCGTCTTCCGCCCCTTCACGGCGGCAGTATAGACGAAAGCGGGGAAGCCGAAGCTCCCCCGCTTTCCACGACTATTTCAGCTCAGCGTCAGCTTCCGAACGATTCGTCCCGCACGATCCGCGGCGTCACGAAGATCAACAGCTCCTGGCGATCATCACTGATCTCGTCGTTCCGAAACGCACCACCCAGGATCGGAATCCGGTGCAGATAGGGAACTCGCGACTGCCGGTGCGATTTCGCGATCGTGTAGATGCCACCCAGCACCAGCGTCTGGCCGTCCTTCACGAGCGTTTCGGTATCGACTTCATTCTTCGCTATCGCCGGAGAACCCGTCATCGTGAAGACGCTGTCATCCGGTGCGTTTCGCGTCACCTTGATCTTCATGATGATCGAGTTGTTCGCCGTGATGTGCGGCGTTACGTCGAGCTTCAAGACCGCATCGACGAACTCGAGCTGGGCATCACCGTTCTCGAAGGTCTGGAAGGGAATCGACACACCCTGCTCGATCTTCGCCTTGCTGTTGTCCAGCGTCACGACACGCGGGCTCGAGATGACCTTGCCGTCACCGTTGACCTCGGCGGCCTGCAACTGGACATCGAGATTGATCTTTTCATCCAGCAGGAACGCACCCATGTTCGCCATCGCGGTCGGAAGGGTGGTGATCGGATTGGCGAAAACCGCCCCATTCGTGGCGCCATCCGCACCCGCGAGCTGGCTCGGGCGAAGACGCAACATGTCTGTGCCGATATCTCGACGCGCCAGGCTACTGGAATCCCAGCCATCGGAAAGCGGCTGCACGCCGACCGACCAGACCGCACCGAATTCACGTGAGAACTTGAGCTTCGCTTCGACGATCTTCGCCTCGATCATCACCTGCGGCGTCTGCGTGTCGATCGCCTTGATGAGGGCCGTGGCCTCGTCGATCACCGACGGGATGTCCTTCAGGACCAGCGTATTGGTACGAGCGTCGACGTTGACCGTACCTCGCTCGCTGAGAAGCTCCTTCACCATTCGCGAGATGTCTTTCGCATCCGCGTAATTAACCGGCTGGAGCTTCACGACCAGGTCTTCCAGGCGCTCCTTGGCCCGACGCTCCTGAAGTCGTGCCTCTTCTTCCTGTGAAATCACATCGGTCGGCGCGATGCGCAGCACGTTGCCGATACGCATGAACCCCAGACCCTTGGTCAGCAGAATGATGTCGAGCGCCTGGTCCCACGGCACGTCGACGAGCCGGATCGTCACTCGACCCTTGACCTCGTCACCCGCGATGACGTTGAGATCCGAGACCTCGGCGATCAAGCGCAGCACGTCGGCGATGTCGACTTCCTTGAAGTCCAGCGAAATCCGACGACCGATGTACTCCTTGCCATCGATCAGGCCCCCCTCCTGGAGGATGTCGATCGACGCCGGGGGCTCGAGCGA
>JAFDEI010000169.1 GCA_019310425.1 Deltaproteobacteria bacterium
TCGCAGTACTACACGACCCTCCAGCAGGTGGATGACTACTTGAAGGGCCTCTTCAACCTCGTGGAGACGGACGCCACACTGATGGGGAAGACCGCCATCGTCCTCACGTCCGACCACGGCGGGGGTATTTCGCAGCCCACCAGCCACGGCTGCTCGACCTGCCCCGAGCACTACACGATTCCCTTCTTCGCCTGGGGCCCGGGCATCCAGGCCGGCGCGGACCTGTATGCGCTCAACACCGGCGTGCGCAGCGATCCGGGGACCGGCCGACCGGACTACAACGCCTCGCCGCAGCCGCTCCGCAACGCCGGCATTGGCAATCTGGCGCTGCAACTGCTGGGGCTGCCCGCAATTCCGGGCTCGCAGAGCAACACGTCACAGGACATCGTTCTGGGCACCTGCGTGGTCGACGCCGATTGCGATGACCTCAATGCCTGTACCGACGACATCTGCGACCAGGGCGAGTGCAGCAACCCGAACAACACGGATTCGTGCGACGACGGGGATGCTTGCACGGACGGTGACGTCTGTGACAGCGGCTCCTGCAACGCTGGCGGACCGCTCGCTTGCGACGACGCCAACGGCTGCACGGACAACGGCTGCAACCCCGCTTCCGGCTGCGAGTACACCAACAACACGGTTCCGTGCGACAACGGGGACGCCTGTACGTCGGACGACACCTGCGGCGGTGGCTCCTGCCAGGCCGGCGGTGCGACCGACTGCGACGACCTCGACGAGTGCACGGCCGACAGCTGCGATCAGATCGCGGGCTGCGCACACGATCCGATCCCGTTGTGTGGCGGGGGAGCCTCGGTCCCGAGCGCATCGCCCGGCGGGCGGATGCTCGTGGGGCTGATGCTGATGAGCGCGGGCGCGGTGTTGCTGGTCCAGCGGCGGCGGATCGGCAGCTGAGCCTGACTGTCGAGCTCGCGCTGGCCCCCGGCTCGGGTTAGCGCGAGCTCGTCGTCACTGCACGCGCGGCCACTCGTCCACACTGACACCCGTGGTCGCGAGCAGCGTGCAACCCGCGACCCCGGCTCGCTCGCGCGCACGCAGGGCCTCGATGCGCGCGCGGTAGACTTCGTCCAACAGCGCAGCCACCCGCCGCGGCGTCACGAGCCGCTGTTTCCACCAGCGATCTGCCACCTCCTCGGCCGAGCCCGCGAGGTCGAGCAGGTGCTGCCACTCGTCGGCGCGCCGTTCGAAGTCCTGGATCACTGCCAGCGCTTCCCGACTCGCCTGCACTCGGTCGTCCACGACCTTGCGCCGCTCGCTCGACTGCCCGCGTGCTCTCGCGCTATAGCGGCGTTCCTGCGCGCGCAGCCTCGGTCCGATTGGCACCTCGAACGCAACGCGGCCCCCATAGGAGATCGGATCGCCGGGACTGGGGAGGGGCTGGACCGCAAAATCGACGAACTTGAGCGACGGCCATCGAGCCATCCGCTCACGGCGTGCGAGTGCCTCGTAGCGTTCCTCCATGGCCTCGTGCAGAGACACACTCGGATTGTGCTGCTGCACCAGCGTTCGCAATACCTCGGGCTCGCCCTCGAGCGGCGAAGCATGAGCGGCCACACTCGGCAGCACCGGGATCACCATTTCGGGAGTGATGACGTCAGCGGGTCGGCGCGAGCGCAGCTTCGTCTGGCTCTCCAGCTCGAAACTCGTGTAGCGAAGCTCGTCGACCAGGCCCGCCTCCATCAATTCGCGGTTCCACGCCTGGAGACCCGCCTGTCGCTCGATGAACGCCGAATAGATGGTCAAGTGCTCGTCGCGTACGAGCTGGTCGAGCGACGGCAGGCAGATCTCCGCGCGCCGTTCGAGGACCACCTCCTCCATCCGAGCCACCGCAACCCTGGTTTCCGCGCGCAGTGCATCCTTGCGCGCGGGCATCTCCCATTGGTCCCGGAACGGAACGCGCAACAGCACGTTTACGCGGGGGTCGTCGTCGTAGACGACGCCGGTGCGTACTTCGATCTCTTCGACGAGCACCTCGGTCTGCTCGCGTTCCCGCGCGGCCTCGATCTCCGCCAGGCGAGCTTCGACCGCCGGATCGTCGACCACGCCGTCCTGACTCAGTCTCGATTCCGCCCTGGCGATCCGCTCGTCAAACCCGTCCGGGGGCGGAGACGCACAGCCGAATTGGGTGCAGGCGAGCGTCAGAGCCGGCAAGCCGAACCACCAGCCGAGGGCCGATCGGAAGGTGTGCGGGCTCGGACGGGGGCTGGAGCGTAATCGGTGCATCGGGATCACCGCTCTCGCCTAGCTCACCGAGCGCAGGAACTCGACGGTGAGCACCTGACCGACACCGAGCCGGCACTCGTGCGGAACCGAGATATGCACGGGCAGCCCGTGCAACGGATCGCGGAAGAAGCCGTTCAGCTGCGGCGGTGCTTCATCGACCGCGGCGCCGCGCCGCAGCACGACCCCCGGCCGGCTGCAGGCGACCGAACCCGGTTGCAGGATGTACGCCGTCGCACCTTCTGCGATCGTCGCGGGGTCGGTGGCCGCGGGAACGTACGCGACGATCTCATCCGCGAACTCGGGGCGAATGGAGGCGACCGACCTCCCCTCCCCGACCGACTTCCCCGGCCAGGAAACCGACGCGACGATACCGGCAAAATTACTGACGACCGTGAGATGCTCCCGATCCTCGAGCAGGAACCGCCGCCGGGTCTGCAGGACCTCGATCTCCTTGGCGTAGAGTGCCTCGGTCGGCGACCTGAGGGAGGGCGCGTCCGGGGTGATTCGCGTGCGGGGATCGAGCCAGCGCTTCTCCCTCACGACCAGGCGGGCCTGGGCGAGCTTCGATTCGTTGATGGCCTGCTCGATCTGGACGTCGAGGCGCTCGAGACGTTGGTCGATGAAGTGGGACGAGAGCTCGACGAGGGGTGCGCCGACGTCGACGCGATCCCCCGGCTTGACGAAGACCTCGGTCACGAAGGACGCCACACGGGCGGGATGATCGATCAGCTGTGCATTCGCCACCGCCTGGGATCGGGTCGTTCCCGCCTGGAGGTTCGAGAGATAGAGCAGCAGCGCGACACTCCCGGCGAAGACGATGATCCCGAGCGGCCGCAACCCGATCCCGTCGAAGACACCGTCGGTGATTCGCCTAGTCCAGTTCACACTCGTCCTGATCAGTCGCGGCATGTCGTTCCTAATACTCCGACGTCGAGTCCTGCAGCATCAGTCTGGTTTCCTGCGCGTCGAGATCCTGGCGAAGCGCATCCAGCAGCGCCCCGCGATCGCCGCGACGGAAGAACTTCACCTGGTACACGTGCTCGGTGACGCGCCCGTCCCCCACATCCGTGGTGCTGAGCAATACCCGCCTTCGGCAGTAATTCCGCATCAGCCGATGCAAGGCGGGCTCCATTTCGCTCGTGGCCGGGAGCCGGAAGCGCAGCACGCCGTCGAAGCGAGTGCGGGAGCCGAAGGGACCGGCGGCGAGATATATCGCCACCACGCAGAAGGTCACCGTTCCGAGAACCGCCTCCGTGACCGCGCCGACCCCGGAGGCAACGCCGATGCACGCCGCGCCCATGATGAAGACCAGATCACGCGGAGTCTTGAGATCGGTTCTGAAGCGGATCATCGACAAGACACCGAAGAGGCCGAGGCCCGCGATCAGTGAGTGGCGCATCGCCAGCACCAGAATGGCCGACGCGACGCAGACCAGCACCACGGTATGGCTGAACCCACGCGAGTAACTGAGACCCCGATAGGTTCGTTCGTAGGTCCACGCAAGCACCTGGCCGAATACGAAGCTGGCGACGAGCGCCGTCAGGGGCAGGATCCACGCTCCGCTCGAGGAAAACTCGGTCGCCTGGCCCGTCAGGGTGTCCAGATTCATCGCATCACCTTGGCCGAGCGGCTGTAGGCATCCCGATGCCCCATCCGTTCACCCGTGAGACTGATGCCGATCGAGTACTTCGAGAAGCTGCAGCGGCTGAGGTTGTTTCGCCTGATCAGATCCAGCAGCCAGAGCGGTACCGCCTTGCGGCACTTGATCTCCATCACGATCGGCAGGGTTACGTGGTCCGTGCACCAGTAGTCATCGAAG
Source organism: Deltaproteobacteria bacterium (assembly GCA_019310425.1). Taxonomy (GTDB): domain Bacteria; phylum Myxococcota_A; class UBA9160; order UBA9160; family SMWR01; genus JAFDEI01. The sequence goes on from JAFDEI010000169.1 coordinate 4,061, forward strand.
CGGCACCACATCTCGTCTTCCGGCAGCACGAGATCCCAGCTCTCGGTCCGCCGCGCGCGAATCTGACGATCGAACGTCACACGCGCATAGTGGTCCACGACGCTCGAATACGCCTCGCGGTCGTACTTCACCGTGAGCGTCGGGGCGGCTCCGGAGGTCGCCACCAGCAGACCGAGCTGATTGAGGAACGATTCCGTGTGATCATCGAGATCGAGCCCGTCTAACAGCCCGTACACGCAGGGCTCCACATGGTCGCGGTCGACGACGGAGCGCAGCTTGTCGATCACGTCCGAGTACCGCCGCTTGACCTCGAGCGTCGCCGGGCTCGTCTTCGAGTAGGTACGCACCCGGAGCTTGAGGCGGTCGGCGTCGCCGCGTTCCTTCGCGCGGTGAAACGCGAGAGAGGGGGTGTCGAGATAGAGCGAGCTGATCTCGTAGCCGATGTGTCCGTCGTCCCGCCGCGGATGGTCGAGGCTGTGCGGATCGATCTCGCAGTACGGCTCGATCTGCCGGCGGATCGAGTCCGCCTTCGGCTCATCGATGAGGAATTTCAGCTCGAGCCGTTGGAACCTCGTTTCAAATCCGGACATTCAGAACAGCCCCTTCGGAAGCGGCCTCCACCGCCACAGAAGGCTTCCCCAAGTCAACTCCACGACCACGTCGGCAGCCCCCGCCTCTGGCGGCGTCGCCCGCGAGTGAGGGGTCCTCCAACTGGCATCCGCTGGAAGCGCACGGACCAACCCGAGAGCACGGCCATCGCACGCAACCCGCCTCCACCCTACGCTCAGACCCCGAAAAGGTCAAGCAAATCGAGCACTCCCACTCGACGGGTGCACAGAATCAGGAGCTTTCCCCGCCGGGAGCCGCCGGAGCCTGGCCCTGCAGCCGCTGCACGGCCTCGATCCGGACCTTCGCCCGGGAAATCTCGAGCGTGCGCGTCTCGGCCTGCTTCTGCCAGATCCCGAGGGCCCTCTGATACAGGATCTCGGCCTTCCCGTACTCGCCCTCTGCCCGGTAGCAGTCGGCCAGCCGCTCGAAGGCTGCGGCCACGTCGGGGTGTTCGTTGCCCTGCTGCCCTTTGCGAAGACGTACCGACAGTTCGAGACTCATGCGCGCCTCGGCGAGCTGTCCCGCACGCAGTCGGGCGAGACCGAGAAACCCCAGAACCTGCGCCCGAAGCAGCGTCTGGTTCGCTCTCACGCCACTCAACGCCTGCTCCAAGATCTGAGCAGCATCCCCGTCCGCGCCCTGCAATAGCGCGATCCGGCCCGCCTGGACACGCAACGCAACGAGTCGCTCAGCCCTCGCGGGATCGGAAGACGTCGCCTTCGCCTCCACCCGCAGCAACGCCTCGGCAAGTGTGGAGCGAGCCGCCGCAAAGTCTCCCGCTTGGAGCGCCGCTACCGCGGGCTCGGCGGCGACGCGGGCTGCCTCGTCAGCCGCGGCCTGCGTCTGCAGTTCACCCACGAGCTCGGCGAGCTCCGCCGCGAGTGCGGTGAGTCGCTCGTCGCGCTCGCTCGGCGTCGAGTACAGCGGCAGCGTCGCGACCAGCAGCGAGCGGGCGACCGGCTCGCCAAGGCCGAACCGCTCGGCGAGTGCCGCAATCTCTGCAGCCGTCGGCGGTGGTGCTTCGGCGGCCGCGGGCTCGGGTGCGGGCAGCTCCGGGGTTGCCGGCGCATCGCCGGTCGCAGCCGCAGGCGCCTCCGCCGCTGTGGACTCCGTCAGGCGGGTGTGCTGCTCGTCGCTACCACAGCCGGCCAGTACCGCAACCAGGAAGAGCAACAGGAACCGGGCGAACCAAGAGCGCCGCCCGGCCGGCGGCGTGGACTGACGTTGAAAAATCATGGGATCTCTCCACCGCCATCGATTTCAGGCAGTTCATCGGCGGCATGTTCGAAACGAGCGACTGTAACAGATCAATCCAGCTGACAGACCCGCCAGCTCTCACCCGGCAGCCCCGACTGGAGTCGGTAGCTGGTCCCACAGCGAGACGAGCCGCCCACCTGCGAGAAATTACAGGCCACGATATCGGCGCAGGCGCGACCGCCGCCGCATTCAGGATTGGAGGCGTTGCCCTCGACCGTCGAACTGCGCAGCTCGAGCGTACCGCTCGGGAAGCAGTCGGAATCATCGGTGCGAACACCGTCGTTGCCGTTGCCGGACACGCTGGAACCACTCACCACGACAGTCCCCGAGAAGTTGCGAACGCCGTCCCCGCCGCTCCAAGACACTGAGCTGTCATCCATGGTCACACCCTTGAGGGCGCGCACGCCGTTGCCGCGATTCCCCGTGAGCTGGCTACCGGAGATGCGGATCTGGCCAATCTGCGAGTGAAGACCGTCGTTTCCGTTCATCCCCACGCTGCTGTCGATGAGCTCGATCCCGTGCAGCGCGTTGATCCCGAATCCCGCGTTTCCCGCCACCTCGACGTCGCTCGCAAAGACTTCGTCCGCGCTGATCCCGGTTCCGAACCCGGTGACCAGCACGTTGCGGACGATCAGGCGCGCACCTACAGCAAAGATCCCCACGGAGCCTTCGCTGCCGATGCCGGAGATCGTCCCGCGACTTCCGTCCGAGTACACCTCGCACTCGTGCCCCTCACAGCGGACGCTGCCGCGGACGGTGTAGCCACGCAGATCGAGGCTCCCGCCATCGATACGGATATCGCCCTCGCAGTCCGCTTCGAGTTCCCCCGATCCCGCGTAGACCTCGCCACACTCCACGGTCCGCGCAGCACCCGCCGTTGCGGCGGACAGGCACAGCACCAACGCCGCGAAGAGGCTGCCAAACCAACGCCACCGGGGGCCGTGGAATATCGCTACTTGCATGGGAACGATCCTCTCCTGGCTGCCACCGTCTCCAGTGACGCCGGCTACCTCCATCGCCGCATCAGTGGCACGCCGCTCGCTGCGATGAGTAAGGCCAACAAGATCCGTCCGAACGGAACCAGCGACGGAACGGGTGGGATCGGCTGATTCACCGCGCCGGGTGTGCCCCGAGAAAGCCCGCTCGCCCCCCAGTTCGATGGCGGATCCGCAACGCCGTGCGGATTGATGCGCTCGAGCGACGGGCCATTGCCATCGGCCCAGGCCGGCCACTTGTCCCAGTCGAAGTACGTCACCGTGTCCCAGATCACGTAGGGCGAATTGTAGGGTGGAACTGAGCTGGGCACATCGGGCAACCGCAGCCGAACGGTCTCCGTGTAATCGTTCATCCCACCGAGGTAGGGCCCAACGATCGGCTCCGAACCGCCCAACCCGTAGAAACTTCGGAAGTCCGCCAGCTTTGCCGTTTCGACCACGGGATCGAAGGAGACCACGAGTAGATAGCTGAAGGCCGGCATCGTCGTTCCGACACTGAACTCGATATCCACACCCCCCGTGATCCTCCAGCCCTTGTCGCCTCCGGGCGGCCCGTAGCTGGTCCACAGATCCACACTTGACGCACTCGTGTTGTACAGCTCGACGTACTCGAGCTCGTTGATGCTGGCCATCGAACCGGGCACCGTGGCCAGGTTGTCGGGGTTGTACATCAGCTCGTTGATGACGATGGGACCCACGACGGGCTGCGTATTCGCGGCGGCCGGGGTCCGACTCTGGAGCCGATGCAGCTCACCTTGGCCGTCTGGGTAGCGCCCCATGCTGACCGCGTTCTCGGCGGGCCCGAACTCCACGAAGTTTCGTTCGCCCGTCATGCCACCGATTCCGTCCCCCACCGAGAGGAACACCTCGTCCCCCGTCTCACCGTTGAGCGCGAAGGCGAATCCGCTCACGCCGGTGAGGTCGGAATCGATCTTCAGGAAGCCGTGGGCGGGGATCACGGTGCTCGCCGGAATCTCCCACTCCTGCAAGTCGATCGTCCCATCGCTGAGGTACCAGCCTCCGACGTCGACGGGGGCATTGGTCGTATTGTAGAGCTCGATCCAGTCCACGTCGGGCAGATCGCTGTGCGTGTTGACCTCGTTGACCACCACGGAGGTGAGCGGCGAATACGGCACGGCCGCACGCAGCACGCTGAAGTCCTGCTCCATGGGAGTGCCGAGGCCCGTCCACCGATTCGGCAGACCGAAGGTGCTCGACGCCCCGTCGTTGTAACTGGAAGTCGTGGTGATCAGCGGGCTCGGGTCGGCCTCGAGCTTCCAGACCTCGTCGCTCCCGACTCCGGCACTCGGTGCGATGCCCTCGCCCGCCGGGCCAAACTGCACGACCGCGAAACTGTTCTTGACGGTGATCTGCGTCTTGTCGTTCGAGACCTTGAAGTTCGAGGGAGTGATGTAGGTGCCCGCAGCGGCGGCGTCGGCGCGAACGTTGAACCACCAGGTGCCCGTCTCCGGCTGATATTGATTGACCGTGTTGGGGATGTCTTCAGCGACGGTGATGATCGTACCGGGGCGCAGATCGACCCAGATATCCGAACTGGAAAGCGTCAGTGTGACCACCTCTTGTCCCGGATCGCAGGGGACCCCGGGAGGGTCACACGCCGGCGGCACTTCAGGCGCCTCACCGGTTCGATGGCTGACGTCGATCGTCCAGCCACGCATGTCGACATTCGGCTGCGTGACGACCAGTTCGAACCAGTCACCGCCGTTCTCCAACCTGCGGCCGAAGCGTGCATCCGCCTTGCCGTTTTCGAGATAGCCGGTTTCCTTGACCGCGTTGTACTCGTTGACGATCACGTCGTGTGGCGGCGTCGCGAACGCAGCTGCCGGCAGCATCAGCACTAACAGGAAGCCCGACCAGCACCGCATCTTCTCTCTGAATAAATCCAGCATTCTGGGCCTCCGCATACAGTCCGTTGAACTCTGATCCTAGCGCAGCCTCCACCCTGGAATCTCGCGCTCAG
>JAFDEI010000022.1 GCA_019310425.1 Deltaproteobacteria bacterium
CATCCTGGGTGGTGCTCGCGGTTCTGCTGGTGATGGTGTCGGTGTCGTCATGGATCGCGCTGCGCACGGTGCCCGGCCGGCGCCACGGGCTGTATTGGCGCGCGTGCGCGGCGATTGCGGTCGGCGGCGGGATCAGCTTCGTCCTGGTCACGCAATTCGTTCTCGAACTCACGCCCTGGTACTACGCGCGTTACGCGATTCCGCTCGCGGGAATGATCTTCGCCAACGCGATGACTAGCGTGAGCCTCGCGGCTGAGCGGGTCTTCGCCGAACTCGATCGAGGTGCCGACTACAACGAGGCCCGCAGGGCTGCACTCGGCGCGGCCCTGATCCCGATCACCAATGCGATGCTGGCCGTGGGACTGGTGTCGTTGCCCGGGATGATGACGGGCCAGATTCTCTCGGGCATCGATCCACTGCTCGCCGTCCGGTATCAGATCATGGTCATGTGCATGGTCTACGCCTCAGCGGGGCTTGCCGCTGCTGGATTTCTGGTTGCGATCCGCTCGGATGCCGTTTAGGCGAAGGGGCCGAGGTGGCGGCGGCGCAGTTCTTCGGTCGCGAGTCGTTGGAACTTGCGGTTGCGCGCGAGCACGAGTGGGAAGAGTGCGATGTAGCCGCGCGGCAGCACGGTGGTCTGCGTGGCGGGTGAGACCGGTGAGTGCGTAGTAGGTGAAGCGCGAGTGGGTGTCCCAGGAGTCCACCGTGCGGACGCGGTTGCCCACCCGTACGAGCCCCCAGTGTTCGAAGTAGTTCACGACCTCGAGCGCGCGCGTCGCGAACAGCGCCTGGAGGAGGAACACCGCGCCGGCAGCCGCGCCGCAGGTCGCGAAGATCGAGAAGGCCAGTCCCCATTCCGCGATCAGACCGTGCACGACCCGGCTGTGCAGCAGTCGGCGGTCGAAGATTCCCATCTCTTCGTCTCCGAGGCGCTTGGTTTCGAGTCGCCAGGCGCTGCGGAATTGTGCCGGAACGGTGCGGAGGTAGAAGCGTGCGAAGGATTCACCGAAGCGTGCGCTGGCGGGGTCGTCGGGCGTGCCGACTCGCACGTGGTGGCCGCGCACGTGCTCGGTGTAGAAGTGTTCGTACAGCACGCAGCAGAGCAGGGCGCGTCCGACCAGGCGGGCGGAACGCCCCGGCCGGTGAATCAGCTCGTGGGCGACGACGATCCCCGAGTATCCCGAACTCGCACCGATCAGCATGACCGACACCAGTGCGTCGAGAGACCAGAAGGTCTGGAGTGTGAAGAGCCGCGCGAGCAGTACGATATTGACGAATTGGATCGCGACGAGCACGAATAGCAGGGCGTCGAATGGCCACGAGGGCAGATTGGGACGCGGCTCGTGGCGTTGCGTCCCGCTCATGCGGTCGGCGACGTGTAACGCCACACCCGGAAGCAGGATGTAGAGCAACGCCACATGCCACGAATGCGGTCCGCTGAGCAGGAAGGCGAGTGCGACCAGCGGCAGAATCAATGCGGCGAGATGGGGCGCCCAGCTGCGCAGCGTCTCGCTCCTACTCGGCGCCATGGTTTGAGGCTCCACCATTTCGGAATCTTATCGAAGTCTTGGGGGCTCCCGCGCTGCCGAAGCTGGGCCATACTCGCGCTCGCACGAAACCGAGGTTCCGCTGGATCCGCAAATCCTCACACTCGACGAGATCGAAGGCCGGCAGGTCGGCGGCAAGGCGCACGGGCTCGCGCGCCTGCGCGCGCTGGGCCTGAGTGTGCCCGATGCGCTCGTGATCGTGGGGGCATCGCTCGGCCGGCTGCCCGCGGATCTCGAACGGGGCATCGCGAAGCTCGGTACCGGGCCACTCGCGGTCCGCTCCTCGGCCATCGGGGAAGATGGCGAAGACGCTTCGTTTGCGGGCCAATACGAGACCGTGTTGAACGTGCGCGGCCCGGAGGCACTGCGCGAGGCGATTGCGACCTGCCTGGCTTCGGCTGAGAGTGCACGCGCGCTGGTGTATCGCGACGCGCGCGACCGCGAAAACGGTGATTCGGCCGCGACGATGTCGGTGGTGGTACAGCGCATGGTCGACGCGCGCGTCTCCGGGGTCTGCTTCACCGCGGATCCGGTGACGAGTCGGCGCAAGCGGTTGGTGCTCGACTCGGTCGCGGGCCTCGGCGAGGCGCTCGTGTCCGGGCACGCCAGCCCCGACCACGACGAGTTGCAGCGGGCGCACGGGGTGTGGGAGCCGACGCATCTCGCCGGGTCGGCTCCGGTACTGTCGGAAGGCGAACGAGAACTCGTTGCCCGCGAAGCGCTCGAGGCCGAGGCGCGCCTCGGTGAACCGCTCGATCTCGAATGGGCGATCGACGCAGACGGCAGCCTGTTCTGGCTCCAGGCCCGGCCGATTACCACGCTCGGCGCGGATCCGCAGGGCTTCGATACCCCGACGATGGAGCCGGGTGACGTCTACACGCGTTGCAACGTCGGCGAGATGATGCCGGGTGCGGTTTCGCCGCTGACATTCTCGACCTGTGCTCGCGGCATCGACGTCGGCTGGCAGGACAACATGATCGAACTCGGCGTGAGGTCGCAGCGCTCGGACGAGAACGTCTACATCGGGATGTCGTACGGGCACCTCTTCATCAATCTGAGCGCTGGGGTTCGCTTCTCGGCTGAGGTCCTGGCTTCCGACCCGGACGAACAGAGCCTCGCGATCTGCGGGCGGCTGGTTCCCGAAGTCGCCAAGCCTGAGTCGCCACCGCTGTGGGTGCGCCTGCCCCGTATTGCGAAGCAGGTACTCGCCGTGGTCCGTGCGAAGTCGCAGATTCGCCGGATGGAAGCGCTGGTCGAACACGGCGCGATCGATGTCGGTCCCGACTCACTCGCGACCTGGCGGAATCTCGATGCGAAGCTCGAAGACCTCTACCAAGCCTACGCGCGGCACCTGACGGTTTCGTCCGGGGCCGGGGCGTTGGCGCCGATCCTGCTGCGGATCCTCGCGGGGAATGCCGAGCCCGACGACAGCCACCACGCCGCGGTGGCGCATCTCTTCGCGGGCGCCGACGGAGTCGAGAGCGCGGACATTGCCGCGGGGGCGAAGCGGATCCTCGATGCACTGGTTGCGTCCGAGGCTGGAGACGGCTTCGCGAACGGGAGTGTGGAGGCTGCGGTTGCATGGCTCGACAGTGAGGCTGCGGGTGAGGCCGGACGCAGCTATGCGGAATATCTCGCGCGCCACGGGCACCGCAGTCTGCGCGAACTCGACGTTCGTCAACCCGAGTGGGCGCACGACCCGAGCCCGCTCATCAAGGCGCTTCAAACGCAGTTGCGCGGGCGCCTGCGCGATGATTCACGTGTGGAAGTCGGCTCGGCTGTGCCGCCGACTCCCGCCCCCTGGTTCTTGCGTCCATTTGCGTCGATCGCTCACGCGGCGGTGCGCAATCGCGAGCGCTCGAAGTCCCTGCTGGTTGCGACGACGGTGCACTTCAAGCGCGCGTATCGTGCGCTCGCCGCACAGCTCGTCGCCGAAGGGCGCTTGCCCGACGAAGACGCACTCTATTTCCTGCTGCACGAAGAACTTGGCGAACTCGCCGCGGCTCCAGCGGGAGCGGCGGGGGGCCAAGCAGCCATCTCGAGGCGAAAGGCGTTGGTCTACCAGCAGACACTCACTTTCCCGGAAATTTCGGTGGACCTGCCCGAGCCCGAAGCCGAGACCGTCTTCGCGCACGATGAACGCATCGTTGTCGGCAAGCCGGTCAGCGGCGGCTGTGTCGAGGGCCCGGTGCGCGTGGTGCTCGAGTTGTCCGACGCCGAAGCACTCGAGCCCGGCGAGATTCTCGTCGCACCGATCACCGATGTCGGCTGGACACCGTACTTCGCGATCATCCGGGGCCTCGTCACGGACGTCGGAAGTGCGGTATCGCACGGCGCCGTGGTGGCGCGTGAATACGGCCTCCCGGCCGTGCTCAACACGCACAATGCCACGCGCGTGCTCGTGACCGGCGACCGCGTGCGGCTCGATGGCGACCGCGGAACCATCGAGATCCTCGACTGAACAGTCTGTGTAGGGCCCGAGGTGCCCAATCGGACGGATCGACTAGGCTCTGCTCGAAAGTTGCCGTCGAGGATCTGCCATGGTTTCCGAAATTTTCGATTCCGCCCGCTGGCAGGCGGTTCCGGGCTTCGACTTCAGTGACATCACCTATCACCGCTGTGTCGACCTCGGCGCGGTGCGCATCGCGTTCGATCGACCCGAGGTTCGCAACGCGTTTCGACCGCACACGGTCGATGAGCTCTACCAGGCCCTCGACCACGCGCGCCAGTGGAGCGACGTCGGCTGTGTCCTGCTGACCGGCAACGGGCCGTCGCCGAAGGATGGTGGCTGGGCCTTCTGCTCGGGCGGCGATCAGCGGATTCGCGGCAAGGACGGATACCAGTACGAAGGCGATGGGGACGGCGGTGGCGACTCGGCTTCACTCGGGCGACTCCACATTCTCGAGGTTCAACGGTTGATCCGTTTCATGCCCAAGGTGGTGGTGTGCGTTGCCTCGGGCTGGGCCGCGGGAGGGGGGCACAGCCTGCATGTCGTCTGTGACCTCACGATCGCGAGTCGCGAGCACGCGGTATTCAAGCAGACCGACGCGGACGTGGCTTCCTACGACGCGGGTTACGGGTCGGCCTATCTCGCAAAGCTGGTCGGGCAGAAGAAAGCGCGCGAAATCTTCTTCATCGGGGCCGATTACTCGGCCGAGGCTGCGGCCGCGATGGGCATGGTGAACGCGGTGGTGCCACACGCCGAGCTCGAGAGCTTTGCGCTCGACTGGGCGCGTGAAATCGTCAGCAAGAGCCCGATGGCGATTCGCATGCTGAAATACGCCATGAACATGGTCGACGACGGCCTGGTTGGGCAGCAGTTGTTCGCGGGCGAAGCCACCCGCCTCGGCTATATGACCGAAGAGGCTCGAGAGGGCCGCGATTCGTTTCTCGAGAAGCGCCCCAGGGACTTCAAGAAGTATCCCTGGCACTACTGAGCCGGGCCGCTCCGCTGGCTGCGCCGTTTCTCGCCTGTGTCGCAGGCATCCGGTACGTTGAGATCCGCTCGCTGTGGAGGTCGACTCGTGATTCGAACCCGTCACCTGGGGTCCGTTCTTTCCATCCTGCTTCTGGTACTTGCACTTGCGGGCTGCGCCTCATCGAAGAAATCGACGGAGCCCAGGGGTGCGCTCTCGCGGATCGTCCAGAATGGCGTGATCCGGGTGGGAATGACGGGGGAACAACCGCCGCTCACGATGATGTCGCGGGATGGCGAATTTCTCGGTCTCGACGTGGCACTGATGCGCGTCCTCGCACAGAACATGGGCGTCGAGGCGCGCTTCGTGAAGCTGCCTTTCAACCGGCTCCTCGACGCACTCGACACCGGCGATGTGGACGTGGTGATGTCGGGGATGACGATTACGCCCGCACGGGTCGAACGCGTCGCCTTCGTGGGCCCATATTTCACGTCGGGCAAAACGCTGCTGACCCGCACAGCGGAGCTCGCTGCAGTCGAGATCGCGGAAGATCTGAATCGGCCGGAACTGAGATTCGCCGCACTGGCGGGCTCGACGAGCGAGGATTTCGCACGCGCGATGCTGCCGAATTCGAAGATCCTGACCCCGGACCGCCTCGACGAAGCGCTGGGAATGGTCTTGAGCGGGAAAGTCGATGCGCTGATCGCGGATCGTGAGACCTGTTCGTTCGCGGTGCTGCGCCATCCCGGTGAAGGCCTGATCGCTTCTTCGGCGACCTTCACGCTCGAGCCGATGGGAATCGCGGTGCCGCTCGATCAGCCCCATCTTGCAAGTCTGATTCAATCCTATCTGACCGCGCTCTCGGAGAAGGGGGCGATCGAGAAGGCACGGGCCTTCTGGTTCGAGGACCCCACCTGGGTCGAGAACCTGCGTTGAGGGGCTTCAGACCGCGGGGGCCGCCGCGGGCGCGGCGATATCCCAGCCGGTTCCAGTGTCCGGCCCTGTTGCCGTGGTATCGTCTTTCGACTGCATTGAGGCGGAACCCCAGCTGCGAGGTGAGCATGAGCCCTGAATCGAACGCCCCCCCGGCCAATCACGAAGTCGATGCCTGGCGCTTCGCCGGAAGCTTCATACGCAACATGCTTTCGAAGGCGATCCCGGAAGAGCCCGGCTATGAGAGCATCCCCTGGGCGCCGGTTTCGAAGCCGCTTTCCGAAGCGAAGGTCGCCTTGCTCACGACCGCAGGCGTGTCGATGAAGGGCGACGAGCCGTTCGACATGGAATTCGAACGTCAGAACCCGACCCGGGGCGATTCGAGCTTTCGAAAATTGCGCTGCGATGCGACCGCGAGCAACATCGCGGCCAACCATCTCCACATCGACACGGGCTACATCGAGCGCGACTTGAACGTGGCCCTCCCGCTCACGCGTCTCGACGAATTGGTCGCCGACGGAGTCGTCGGAAGTTCGGCCGCCAGCCATTATTCGATCATGGGTTTCCAGGGAAGCGACTCGAGTCAACTCGAACAGGAGACTGCGCCGAAGATCGCCGACGCGCTCAGGAGCGAGGAGGTCGATCTATTCCTCCTCGCCCCCGTCTGACCCGATTGCTGCCGGTCCGTGGGACTGGTCGCGCGGGTGGTCGAGGCCGCAGGCATTCCGACCGTGACGCTCAACATGATCTGGCGTTATCAGAATCTCGTGGGTATGCCGCGAATCGCGGCGATCGAGCATCCCTTCGGGCGGCCGTATGGCGACGTGGGAGATCGCGAAACACAGTCGGCCGTCCTGCGTGCAGCGCTCGCAGTCTTCGGCACCGCGAAGCAAGCGGGACACATCGAGCATCTGCCATTTCGCTGGCACGAGGATCCGAAGGAAACCAAGTGGCACCCCGCGGAGCCCTCACCCATCATCGCCTTGATGAACAGTCGTAGGAAGAAGCCGTAGTTCTGATTCACGAAGAATTACTTGTGGTGTAGATGACGGGGAGTTGGAAGGGGAGAATACCCCTGATTTCCGAAGGCCTGCGCGGGACGCTCCGCGATGAGTTCGCAATCGCGAATCAGCGCGATCTCGGCGACTGACACCGCCCAGGTGCGCTCTCTGGTCCTCCTGGGCCGTTCTTCAAGTCGACGTTCCGGCATGCCGAAATAGCGGGTTACGGCCCTGTATTGCCGTTAGGAGATGCCGTGGCTTCGAGACCGCGCGTCCTAGTGATCGACGATGGAGAACTCTCCCGGATTCGCGGTTTCCTGGACGGATTCGGAATCGACCTGCGACACCTGCGCGGAAACGTCATCCACGAGGATCTCGATGGCTCATTCGACCTCGTGATCGCGAGTGTAAAACAGACGCTCACCTTCGAGGGTTCCGTCGATTTTGCGACGCTGCCCGGAAAGCCCGTTTGGATCGCGGTGCACGCGCAGGATTTCCTGCCGCTGCGGGTGCGCCTGCAACGCATGGGGGTGCACTACCTCGTGCAATCGAGCGTGGGCTCCGAAGCATTGCGCCTGCTGCTTGTGCACAGCCTCTATCAGGGCCCAGAGCGGCGTGATGGGATGCGGCTCCCGGTCGGGATGCCGGTCGCGTGTCGCTCCGAGATGGGGAACGGATTTTCCGCGGATCTGCTCGACCTGACCCGCGGCAGCTGCCGCCTGCTGGCAGATTGTGAGCTCGAACTCGGCAGCGGCGTCCGGATCGATCTCCCGGCCCGGCTCGCGGGCGGTGAGAAGCTCGAGCTGTCGGGCGAGGTTTCGCGAGTCGAACCGCATCCGGGAACGCCGCGAACGCGTGTGACGATCACGTTTCGCGAACTCGCCGTGGAGTCGACTGAATTGTTGGAGGCCATCCTTCAGGGCAAGATCATCGGAACGGTGGTGACGCGACTCGGCGAAGATCTCTCCGAAGAGACGGCATCGACCACGATTTCCGCGAGCGAACGGGAACAGCCGAGCAGCGAGCCCGAACCCGAGCCGGCAGCAGAGGCGCCGCCGGAGTACCCGCACAAGCGCAGCAACCTGCGCACGCTGTACTCCCGCCAGGTCACCGCGCTTCTCGGCGGCAGTCAGTTGGTCATCCTCGGCCGCGACCTGTCGATCGCGGGCATGCGTGCCGAACAGGTTCCAGAGCTTGCCGTTGGTACGGAACTCGAACTCGCGATCTACGGAGGGTCGGGCGCCGAACCGGTGCTCGTGAAGGCCGTGGTCGCACGCGACGACGGTGAGCTCGGCACGATCTTCCATTTCACGGAGATGCCGGAGTGGGAACGTCCGCGCCTGGAGGCGATCGTGAACGCGGGGTCGGAGATTCAGTCGCTGTCGGGTGATGCTGTGGGGGATCGGGTCGTGGTGACGCGAGTACGCGAGCGAGTGACGAGTCTGTCACGGCGTCGCTGAAGCGCGGACCTCAGCGCTCCCGGTCGGCTCCGAGGCGACGGCGGATTCCCGCCTCGAGTGCTCGGATGCCCGCACCCGCATGGGTCTCTTTGAGTTCTTTCAGCTTTGGGTAGCCCGCGTCTCGCTCCGCGTCCCACTCTTCCGCGAAGCGACCGGAACGAATCGTCTCGACCATCTCGCGCATCTTCGAAGCGATGTCGAGGCCGTCGAACGATCCTCGCCGCGCGAGTTGGCCGTATTGGCTCGCTGGTGAGTGGAGCTCGAGCTGGTCGCTGAAGCCGACCTCGCGCAGCAGCCGGTAGTTGCGCTCGACCTCGCCCGACAGGTAGAGCTCGGTCAGGATCGCTTCGAGCGGGATGCCCTGCTCGAGCATCACCGCGACGAATGCTCGATTGACATGTGTGAGCGCGGGCGAGAGCAGCTGCTCGACCGAGAGGTCGAGCACGGCCTCCTGCATCGGCGTAAGAGCGATTCCGCCCTGGTCGAGCCCGCCGATTGCCTTCGCGATGGCGAGCGTACGCGCGAGCGCGCGGCCGGTCTCGTCATGGTGGATTCCGATTGCGGTGATGAAACCGACACCCTCCTGGTAACAGGAACGAACCTCGGGGCCGAGCATGCGCGGTGCGACCATCCCGAGGTCGCCCGGCGGCGCGAAGCGTTCGAAGGCCAGGCTGTAGCCACTCGCGACGATCGTGAGTTGGTCGTCCTTGCGTTCGATCGGTAGCGCAGGGATGACGTCGTCGGGAATCAGGATGCAAGCCACGTCTGCATCGCTCGCCGTCTCGAGCGGAGCGGCTTCGAAGCCATCGTCGACGGCGCGTTCACGGGTTTCGTCGGCTCGCACGCAGACACTGACCGCAAACCCCGAGTCCCTGAGGTTCAGTGCCCACGGGCGACCTTGGTTGCCGTAGCCGATCACGGCGATCGTGGCGCCCTCGAGTTCTGCGAGGTCGGCAGCTTCCGCAGTGTAGATTGTCGTCATCGAGTGCTCTGCTTCTCCGTTGCCGCCGTGTGATTCTCCCGGTCCGGTAGCCATGCGCTTCCGATTCGTTCAGACGCCCCGATTATCTCACAACCTGGCCTGCGACACGATTGAGAACTCTGCACGGGCGGCGGGTGTTCGAGCGCGGCTGATTCGGTGTTTTGCTACCGTCGCCCCGATGGGGCATCGGTGCGGAGCGGGCAAGTCGGGCCGTACGGCGATGCACGCCCGGACCGTGTGGGACGCGATGCGATCGCACGTCCTCACCGCCGCAGGCTTTCTGTGCTTGCTGTCGCTCGTCGCCGCCTGCAGCCGTGAAACCGGTTCCGAGGCCAGGCGCCCCGATCTGATCTTGATCCTGCTCGACACGGTTCGCCGTGACCACCTCAGCACCTACGGCTACCACCGCGACACGACGCCGGTGATCGACTCACTGGCCCGCGACGGCCTCGTCTTCGAGCGGGCGGTTGCCCAGTCTTCCTGGACGCTGCCTTCGTTCGGGAGCTTGATGACGTCGCGTTACCCGCGCGAGATCTTTCCCGAAGCGGACGGCATTTCGATCCCGGTCGGGAACCTCTACACCTTCGCTCAGGCGTTGCGCAACGGCGGTTATCGAACCATCAGCGTTACGAGCAATCCATACAATCATGAGATCTTCCGGCTGATGCAGGGTTTCGAACATCCGAACCACCTCGGCGTGGTGTCGGCGAATGACGTGGTGGCCCGCGCAATCGAGCAGGTCGACCGTGCGATCGGCGGCGGAGGGCGACGCGACGACACCCCCTACTTCCTGTTCCTGCATTTCATGGACAATCACTTTCCGCTGGATGTTCCGCGGCCGTACGATACGCATTTCCCCACCCTCGACGGTTTGCCCCACGACGCCAGCATGCGCAACTCGCTGGCTTTTGGTGCCCCTGACCACGCGCAGGGCGACGATTTCGAGATCTACCGCAGCCACACGCTTTCGCTGTACGACGGCAGCCTGTACTTCACCGACTCTCAGCTCGGCAAACTGTTCGAGCACTTGCGGGAGCGAAGGGTATTCGAGGACGCCGTGATCGTCGTCGCCGCGGATCACGGCCAAGCCTTCTGGGACCACGGCAGGGAAGAGAAGGAACTGGGTCTCGAACACTTCCAGCGGCGGGGTGTCTTCGGTCTCGGGCACGGGCACACGCTGTTCCCGGAACTGATTCGGGTGCCGCTGATCGTCTCCGGCCGTGGCGTTCCCAGCGGCCGTGTTCAGCCGCAGGTGCGAAACCTCGACATCGCGCCCACCCTGCTGTCAATCGCCGGCATCGACGATCCCGGCTTCGCGGGACGTGGCGTCCCGCTGCTCGCGCGTCTGGCCGATGGCACCCTCGATGACCTGCCTGCCTACAGCGAAACCGCGACGCGATCGGCCGCGCAGTGGACCGTCTGGGACGGGCGCCATCGCTATCTCCGCGTTGGCGAACGCGAGTTGCTCTTCGGCGACGAGACGTCGGATCTGAGCGACTTCGCCGCCAGCGAGCCCGAAACCCTGGCGCGCCTGCGGCGCGAGCTGGACGAAGTGTTGCGCTTCGCCGCGCCGCCGGCTGAAGCGCGTGGCGAGGATCTCCCCGCCGAGATGCTCGACCGCCTGCGGAAGCTCGGTTATGTCGACTGAGGCACGCCCGAGTTCTGCGCTCGAGTCGGGAATCGGGCCGGTGCGGCTGGCCTGTGTAGTCGTCTCAGGCGGGCGCGAGTTCGACCGGGATGCCGTTGAGTACCGCGTTGCCCGAGATTTCGTCGATGAAATCTCCGGGCGAGATGACGTTGTTGCAGACGCCCGCGTGTTGTGACGCGACCGACAGCCGTGCGCCCGGCTTGTCGTGACCCCAGCCGTGCGGCAGGCAGACGACGCCCGGCATCATCTCCTCGCTGATCTCGACCGGAACCCTGAGGCTCCCGCTCCGCGATGAGATGCGCGCGAGTCGGCCGTCTTCGAGCCCGTGCAGCTTCGCGTCGTCCGGATGGACGAGCAGGGTGCAGCGGTCCTTGCCGGAGACCAGGGCCGGCACGTTGTGAAGCCAGGAGTTCTTCGATCGCAGATGTCGGCGACTCACCAGCACCAAACCGTCTTCGCGCCCCAGCCGCGCGGCAAGCCGTTCGAGGTCGTTCGTGATGTACTCGGGCGCGAGCTCGATCTTGCCGGATTCGGTTTGGAGAATCTCGGGTAGGCGCGGCTCGAGCGGGCCGATGTCGATACCGTCGCTGTGGCTCTTCAGCTTCGCGAGCGTGAGGCCGTCGGGGTTGCCTCCGTAGACGTCACCGTGGGGGCCCGATCGGATCTGGAGGTCGAGGATTCGCTCAGGCCCGGCACCCGGTGTGTCGGCGACGATTTCGCCGGGGTCGCGGCCTTCGACCGGCGAGCCCGGAATGCCGCAAACGACGCCGACGATTCCCGCGAAATACAGCTGGTCGACCTGCTGCACGTCGATGTCGGCGGCCTTCTGGCCCGCGCACAACAGCCCGAGCATGATCAGCGATTCCCACTCGGCGCGTGCGTCGGCTGCGGGCTCGAAGACCACGTCCGAATAGCGCCCGCCGTTCCGTACCGACCACGACCAGAAGAGCTCGTCGTAATGGGGTTGCTCCAGGGCCGACAGCGCCGGCAGAATCACGTCTGCATGCCTCGTGGTTTCGTTGACGTAGTGGTCGAGGCTGATCATGCAGTCGAGCTTCGGCAATGCGGCGTCGAGGGCCTCGGGCTCTGGCAGGCTGATCACCGGGTTGCCCGCGATCGTGATCAGTGCCTTCAGCTGCCCTTCTCCGGGTGTCGCGATCTCTTCTGCGAGGCACGCGGCCGGGAATTGGCCGAGAATTTCGGGGGCGCCGCGCACTCGGCTCTTCCGGCGCCCAAACTCGAATCCATCTTGCCACTGCGGGTCGGGCAGCGAGACCATCGGCCAGGCGATCGGCTTCGAGAACATCATGCCGCCGCGGCGGTCGAAGTTCCCCGTTACGATGTTCAGCACGTCTGCCAGCCACGAAGCGAGCGTGCCGAACTCCTGGGTGCAGGTGCCGATCCGCGCGTACCAGGCGGCGCTCGGCGCCGCGCAGAATTCGCGCGTGATGCGGCGGATGTCGTCGGCGGCGATTCCGCATGTCGCGGCGACTCGCTCGGGCGCCCACTCTGCGGCAATTTCGCGGATGCGATCGACGCCATTCAGGTACGGGTCGAGGTGGCTGTGGTCTTCGAGACTCTCGGCGAAGATCACGTGCAGGACGGCGAGAAGCATGGCGGCATCGCTTCCGGGGCGGATCGCGAGCCACTCGGATGCGCGGTCCGCAGTGCCGGTGCGGCGGGGGTCGATCACAAGGGTCTTGCCGCCGCGTCTGTGGATCGCATCCATGCGCCCCAGGAAATCAGGGGCACACATCAGGCTGCCTTGCGACGCGTGTGGGTTGGCGCCCATCACCACGAGGTAGTCGGTGTGATCGATGTCCGCGGTGGGGATGGTCCACATGCTGCCGTACATCAGCGCGCAGGCGAGGTTCTTCGGCCATTGGTCGACGGTGCCACTCGAGTAGATCCCGTCGAGCTGCGAGAACGCGATGAAGGCGCCGATGTGGCGGCTGAGCGAGAAATTGGAGGCGGTTGGATTCCCGATGAAGGCTGTGACGGCCTCTCGCCCGTAGCGTTCGATGACCGGGTGCAGCAGGCGCTCGCACTCGGCGAAGGCCTCGTCCCACGAGGCCTCGACGAACTCACCGTCGCGTTTCACGAGCGGTGTGCGCAGTCGATCCGGGTCGTGATGGAGGTCGCCGATCGTCGTTCCCTTCGGGCAGATGTAGCCGCGGCTCCAGACGTCATCCGGGTCGGGCCGGATTCGGTCGACGTGACCGTCCTTCACATGAATTCGCAGGCCGCACATCCCTTCGCAGAGAGGGCAGGTCCGCCGGTGGATGCGCTCGGAGGTTTCACTCATACTTGCCTCGAGAATATTGCGGTGTGGGTCGGCGTCAGAGCTTGGCGGGCGCGCTCATGCTGAATGCGAGATGTCCATTCCAGGATGCGAGGAGCGGGCGGCGCGGCAAACCCAGTGTGCGCAGCTGCTCGGATAGCGGGTGGCTGCCGAGCTCGAGCTGCCCACCGCCGGGGTGGTAGCCGGTGTCGCGATAACGTTGTGTCAGGGTGCTCAGGTGCGGCGCGCCCTCGAAGATCGAGTAGACGGGCGATGCGACTGGAGCGGGCGTCTGTGTACCGTGCGCGGGAACCGAATATCGCAGCGCCTCCTGGCCCTGCATTCGCAGTCGGAATTCAGCACGACCATCCGAGTGCTCGAATTCGATTTCGTCGAGGGTTTTCGGGAAGCCCCACATCTGAATCCCGCAGTCGCGCGAGAGGGTGGTGTTGACCTGCAGCTTCCAGGTGAAACTGGCGATTCGTCCGCGCAGGATGTCACTCCAGGTGCTCCAATAGGGAATGTGTGCCTGCCCGACCTTTCGCACGAAGAACGCCTGCGCGGATTCCTGATAGGCGCCGCAGTCCGTGTCCGTGTATTGGACACCGGTGAGTGCGAGAATTGCGCGTCCCGGCGCAATCTCCGCGACGCGGAATCCACTATCGGCGATCAGCTCGTTCGCGATGCGTGACTTTACGGCGAACAGGCCGCCGACCGAGGAACCATCGCGGAACTGCGTCGGGTAGCCCAGGTCGCGTCCTTCGATCTCGAAGCGACGGGAGCCGTGCGGGGAATCGCTGGGACTGGAATCTCCGGGGGGCACGATCACCTCGCTGGTGCTGATGGCCGGAACCTGGGTCAAGCCGGAGAGTAGTACAAATCGCACTTCGGGCATCGAAGTGTGCTGTGGCGCAACGCCGCGGCTGCGAGTTGGATCGCGAGCTGGCCTCGATCGCGCATCAAGGCGCGAAGTCAGCTTCACCGTCTGCGACTTCGTCGACTCCGAGAGTTCTAGTGCCCGTCGCGGCGACGTGCGCCGGCGACGACCTCGGCCGCTCGCTGCGGCTATAGTGTTCCCGCGACGAGGGGGGAGACGATGCTCAGACGTCCGGGGTTCGCCGTGATCTCGACGATTTTCATGTTCGCGAATGCCGCTGCATTCGCCGGAGAGCGGATACCGCTGCAGAAGGGCGATACGGCGCCCGCCGTCTCGTTCGTCGACATCACCGGCGAGGCGACCGGGACCCACGCGTATCGGGACTGGGTCCAGGTCTTGACCTTCGCCGATCGCGAGAGTTCAGAAGAACTGAAGCTGTGGATGCGCCCCGCGCAGCTGGCGGCGACTCGCGCGCATCCCGAGTTGCGGGTGGCCTACATCACCTTCGCGGATGTGAGCGCGATTCCGCGTCTGCTCCGCAGGATTGTGCGGCCCGTGCTCGCCAAGACGTTCGAGAATTCGAACGAGGATCTCGAGGAGGCCTATCGCGAGATCGGGGTCGAGCCCGACCCCGACAAGGTCGACATGATCTTTGCACCGGATTGGGACGGTGCGCACCTCGAGGCGTTCGGGCTCGAAGACGCAAAGGCCTACCACTGTTGGATCGTCGTGGACGGTCGTATCGTCGAGGCACTCGACGCGTCGACGCCCGATCTCGAGGATCGTTATGTCGCGGCCTTCGACGCGATCGCGGCGGCTTCACAGGCCGACGCGCCGGTCGGCGTCTCGACGAGCCGGTCCGACTGAGCGAGAGGTGCTCCGATCGTCGCTCCGCGCGCCCTATCATTCGCGGCAACGCGAACCACGAGATGGGACCCTGCGCGGGCTTCGCGCCCAGCTCCTGAACCCCGCCGAACTGTTATCCTGCCGCGATGGCAAAGGATCCGACGGTGGAGCGTCTGACGAAGTGGGCGAAAAGCGGAAAGCCAGGTGCTGATCCGATTCCCGCCGCGACGGTGGTGTTGATCCGCGACGCGCCGGAAGCTGGGATCGAGGTGCTGATGCTCCGGCGCAACTCGAAGATCGCCTTCGGTGGGATGTGGGTATTTCCGGGCGGGCGTGTCGACGACGCCGATCGTAGCGGCCTGGACTCGGGCGACGATATCGCCGTGGCGCGCCGCGCCGCGGTTCGCGAGGCAGTCGAGGAAGCGGGCCTCGTGGTCGACGAATCGGTGCTCGTACCGCATTCGCACTGGACCCCACCCCCCGTGACGCCAAAGCGTTATCTGACCTGGTTCTTCCTTGCTGCGGCGCCTGAAGGTGCGGTTGCGATCGATCAGGGGGAGATCAAGGAACACGAGTGGATGCGTCCTTCCGCTGCAATCGAGCGCCGCGACGCGAGGGAAATCGAACTCGCTCCGCCGACATGGATCACTCTCAACGGCCTGCTGCCGTACGAGAACGTCGAAGCCGCCCTGGAAGCCACGCGCGCGGCACCGAACGACTTCTTCGAGACCCGCATTTCGGTGGTCGACGGAGGCCCCATCGTGCTCTGGCAGGGCGATGCCGGCTGGGCCGATAGCCGCGCCGATACCCCCGGCGCCCGCCACCGGCTCGTGATCAACGAATCGCCCTGGCGCTACGAACGGACTCGTTGATCGGGTCGGCCCTCAGGGGCAACGGAGGAGGATTGAGTCTCGCCGCAGCCGGGTGTAGTATCGCTCGACAGTCCGGCGGCTCTCCCCCCTCCATCGACCGCTGACTTCGCCCGTCCGGCCCGGACGGACACCCAAGACGGGAGATCCGCAGGAGGTGATTGCCTCCAGAAGGAGTTCTGCCACGTCTCCGAAACATGCCGACTCGCGCGCGAGCGTCCTGATCGTCGATGACGATGAGGACATGCGGGAATTGCTCGCGCATATGCTCGCGGGCGACGAGCCGATGCAGATCGAGGGGGCATCGGGGGCTGCCGAAGCGCAGGCCGCATTTGCGCGGCAGCCGTTCGACGTCGTCATCACGGATCTCAACATGCCGGGCGGCGACGGTCTGTCGTTGATGCAGTGGTCGCAAGAGCAAGGTATCGCGGCGAGCTGGATCGTTCTGACCGGCCACGGAACTCTTGACCGCGCCGTGAAGGCTCTCCAGCTCGGGGCCTTCGATTTCATCTCGAAGCCCATCCGCGCAGCCGAACGGGTCCGCAGTGCGGTCCGCAACGCGCTCGCCCAACGGCGACTCACGAATGAGCGCGACCGGCTCGTAGGCGAATTGCACGAGAGCAACCAGCAGCTGCACGAGCACGTCGACCAGCTCGAAGAGGCGTGCCGGATGTTGCGCCACCAGGCCGACACGATTCGCGCCGATCTGCATCGGGCCGGAGCCATCCAGCGTTCGCTTCTCCCGGAAGAGGCGCCTGATCTCAGCGGCTTCCACGTCCATGCGCTCTACCGCCCCACGCAGAGCGTCGGCGGCGATCTCTACGATGTGATTCGAATCGACGATCGACAGGTTGCGCTCCTCGTCGCGGATGCTGCAGGTCACGGCCTGAGCGCTGCGATGCTGGCCGTCCACTTCAGGAGCCAGCTGCGGGTCGTCGACCCGAGCTCGAGCGCTCCGAATACGCCTGCGGATGTTCTCAGCGCGGTCAATCGTTCCCTCTGCGAATCACTGCCGGCTCCGGGTTTGTTCCTGACGGCGGCCTACTGTCTGCTCGACACCGAGCTCGGCGAGGTCACGATTGCATCGGCTGGACATCCATCCATTCTCAGGATTTCGCCGGAGGGTGGTATCGAGCAGTTCTGTCACACCGGCCCGGCGCTCGGCCTGGATCCCGATGCGCAGTTTTCTCAACACCGGCTTCAGCTCGCGAAGGGTGACGGGCTGCTGCTCTACAGCGACGGCCTCTATGAGTGTGTTCCGGACGACGGTGGCGACATGAGCCGTCGGATCGTCACCGCTCTGACGCAGGACAGCGCGCCGGGAGTCTGGAACCTGGGGTCCCTGAAGCAGCATTGCAGCGGCCTGCAGGATCGCGGCGATCCGTTGCTCGACGACGTGACGGTGCTGCTGCTCGCCACGGCGCCGGGAACCTCTGTGCTCGATAACGGCTGTTTGCAGCCGCTCGAAAGGGCATCAGAGAGTGTGCCTGATACCCAGACACTGGTCGGGTTCGATGCCGAACGCATCACCTTCAGCATCCGGGGGCGCGGTGACTGGACTCAGAGTGCCGCTTTTCACCTCGAATGCGCCGCGGCGGTCGGAAAGGGGGTGGACCTGATGCTCGACCTCACGGACTGCACACAGCTCGACAGCACCTTTCTGGGCACCATCCACCAGATGTGCGGGCTCGCGAATGACGCAGGTGTCGAGTTCCGATTGCAGGGGGTCCCGCCTCCCGTCGAGGAACTCTTCCAGGAACTCGGCATGTGCGCCGTATTGGATCACATCGTCCCGAGGATGCTCCCGCTTCCGAACGAGATGGATCCGGTGCCCGCAGCCGATCTCGATACACCCACCCGAGCGCTGCTCCTGCTCCGAGCTCACGAGAGCCTGGCGGCGTTGAGTGACCGCAATCGCGCGGAGTTCGGACCCGTGATCGAACAACTTCGCCGGGAGGTCGCCGCATTGACGCGCGTCGCCGCGGGACCTCAGGGTGATTCGACGGGGCGTTAGATGCGACCTCGAACACTTCACGCTTCGCGACATCGGTTCTGTCTTGACCTGGCGGAGTGTCACACGGCCGGCGACACGGAGAAGCCACGATGAAGATCGAGAAGGTGATGATCGTCGACGACGACGAAGATGTGCGCGCGATCTCCGTACTCGCAGCTCGCAAGATCGGCAATTGGGCCGTCGTGAGCGTCGGTTCGGGAGATGAAGCGGTTGCACTCGCACCGGTGGAGCGCCCCGACGTGATCTTGTTGGACGTGATGATGCCGGCGCCTGACGGGCCAGCCACCATGGCCTTGCTGCGCGACGATCCGGTCACCGCGACGATTCCGATCATCTTCCTGACCGCGATGGCGCAGCGGCACGATATCGAGCGCTATCTCGAACTCGGAGCATGCGGCGTGATCTGCAAGCCCTTCGATGCCACGGCGCTGCCGGACGAGATTCGGCGCATCCTGCAGGCGGAATGACGTGTCGCTTCGCGAAGTCGATCACGAGCTGGAGCGGTTGCGGGAGCGGTATCGGGAGAAATTCCAGCGGGAGCTGGAGCTGCTCGCGGAGCAGCTGCGAGACGCCGAACGCGCGGGGTACGGCCGGCCTCAGCTGGAAGCGGTTCAAGGGCTCGCCCACCGGCTGATGGGCACGTCGGGGTCGTACGGTCTAGAGAGCAGCAGCGCCGCGCTGGCGCGCATGGAGGAGCGGCTCGAGCATCTGCTCGCCGCTACGGAGGCCGACGTGGGGGCGGCCTGGCCCGAGATCGAGTCCGAGCTGGTTGCCGCCCGGGCCGGGCTGGAAAGGTGAAAAATTAGCTAAAACGATGGTTTGGATAGATCCTGCCGCTACCTCCGGTGGCCGGTGCCCTGAGCTGCGGTGGCTCCTCGAGGCTCGACACCGAATCGGGTCAAGCGCGCTACCCGGAGCACCGATTGCCTCAGTGGAAGGGGGATCGCCGTGTTGGCCATGCTCGGACTCAGCGCAGTCGCATCTGTTGTCGTCAGCCTCGTGCTCGGGGTCCGCCTGCTGCGGCTGTGGTCCCGCAGCCGTCAGCTGCCGGAACTCGCGATCGGGGCCTCGTTTCTCATTGCCGGGGTGATGGGCTATGTCGCGACGGTCCTCGGAAACCCCGGAACCGCGGGCCTGCCCGACGCCCTGGCCTACCGGGTGATGGTCAGCGGGATCGGACTGATCAGCGCCGGCGTGGCGCTGACCTATTTCTTCGTCTGGAAGGTCTTCCGGCCCGATGCGGCCTGGGCGCGGGGGCTGTTCTGGATCGCGATCGTGGCTCTATCGCTCACGGTTGCACCGATCTCGGGTGATCCGGTGGCCGGCGCGCAGGTCAACATCACGACCGTGATCGGGGATCTGGTCCGCTTCGGCGGCGGCGCCTGGGGCGCTTGTGAATCGCTCCGATATTTCGGCCTGATGCGCAAGCGCATGCGAGTCGGACTGGCGGAAGCTGCTGTGGCCAATCGCTTCCTGCTTTGGGGTCTCGCGAGCCTCTCAACGGGCACGATCTTCCTCGTGACCTCGACCGCGGTGCGGCTCGCGCTTTCGCCGGCCGACGGGTCGGTGACGCCCGGCGTGATGACGTTGATCTCTCTGCTCACACTCGTGACGGCCATCAGCCAGTGGCTCGCTTTCCTGCCGCCGGCACGATACACGCGTTGGATCGAATCGCGTGCGGTTGTCGCAGCCTGAAATTCGTCGGCGAGTGTTTTCGTAATCGGAAGCTGTAGACGCTCGGGCGTGTAAGTCGCTACGAACCTTCGGCTTCACGCCGCGCGACGACTTCGATGCGGTAGTCGCAGGTCACGCAGCGCCGCATGCCTTCGCGCATACGGGCGTTCTGTTCCTGGAGCTTATGGACCTCCTCCTGGAGGCCGCGGATTTCGCGTTTCTGCGACCGCAGCCGTCGTTCTCGGCCGAGGATTTCCGCGAGCTTCTGCATGCTGGATCTCACCATTCCGCCTGCTCGGCGCGGTCTGCTAGAAGCGGGAGACGCGAATCCGTCAGTTCGTGTTCTGCGGGGCCTTCCAGGTCATCTTGACCGAGCAGGATGTTTCCGGCAGGTGCGGATCGAATTCCATCTTCAAACCACCTTCGCTGCCGTCGAAGAGTGCCTCGAAGGCTCCCTTGCAGATCAGCAGGCAACCCTGCTCGGGCAGTGCCTTGGGGTTCGGCAGCGTCTCCTGCTTGGCGCAGATGTGCCAGGCGCAGTCCGGAACCTCCATCACCGCTGAGCCGCTCGCCGCGTCGAACTCGGTGATCTCGGCCGGTCCGGTCAAGAAGCCGGCCGGGTTGAACATCTCGAAGGCGAGCTTCTGGAAGCCGGCCGGCTTTTGCGGTCCGCTCGGTGCGTTCTTCGGGACCTTGGTCTCCGACATGCCGTTCATCATCTTGAGGAAGCCCGGGGAACTCTCGTGCGCGACCGCGACGCTGGTTCCGACGACGATGTCCTCGTATTGGGCGGGCGTGAAGTGTTTTTGTAGTTCGAGCAGCGCCCATTCGATTTCGCGGACGAAGTTGCCGTAGCCCTTGCGCCAGCGCTCTCGCGGTGAGTCGAACCAGCGCACGCTCTCACGCCGCGTCTTCATTTCGGCCCACTCGCGGTCGATACGCTCTCCGTCCGTCGTCATCCGGAGGATCGGCAGGAAGGTGTAGGGGATGATCAGCCCGCCCTTCTTCACGATCATCTGGTGCGTCATGAACCAGTCGATCCAGGCCTGGGGGCCGAAGTGGTAGAGCAGCCCGCCCGGTTTCTCGGAAGCCGCGGCGAAGCTCGCCGGAGTGGTGGTTTCGGATGTCATGTGGTCTCCTCCAGCGCGCCATCCACGAGACACGCATTCGAATGTTACCAGATGGGCCGCTGGTCACGGTAGGACGGCTTTTCCGGCTCTGGTTTCATCGGCCGCGAATCATGGCTGGGCTCAGGCGTCGCTGGTCGTCTGGACACCGAGCGCCTCGTCGATGTGTTCGGCACTTGCGACCTCCAGGCCGGCCAAGGTAAGGAACTCCTGCTTCATTGCCGCGTCATCGGTCTGGGACGCGAAGCCGAGCCAGGCCAGCGATCCCTGCCGCTCGGCGTGGGCCTGGATGATGATCTTGTCGCGCAAGGGGTGGCCCTCGAAGGCGCCCGCATAGAGGGCACGCGCTTTCGCGAGCGCTTCGACGACGATTTCTTCGTGCTCCGGCCAGACCGGCACCAGCTTTTCCGCTCGATTGGCGATTTCGTCCTCGCGGTCCGCACAGGCGATCAGTCCCTCGGCGAGATCGCCGGATTCGGCGGCCCATTCGCGGTAGCGGTCAGCGGCCGAGCGCTCGAGCCGGGCGAGGAAGCCGACGCGTGATTCCTCGGGGACCGAGATCAAGGGCTCCATCAACAGCATCGGGAAGTTCGGAATCTCGAGATCGGACATCGGCTCGCCTTCCATCGGTCAGAGGGTGAATCTTCCACGAAGATTGGGGTTGTCGGATGCGGGCTGGTTGATGTCGAATTCCCCAGAGGCCATATTCGATCGCGTCGCGAACGAGGATCCCGTCACTTCGGCAGTCGCGAGATTATCATGGTCGGCCGGATGTGCATCATGCAGCCCGGTGAGGTACGTACGCCACTGTGGGACAAGTCGGTCGGTGCGGGAGACCACGTAGCAGCACGCCCGAAGGAGGCACTGGCGCATGCCGGCTGATTCCGCGGTAGCGGAGGAGTCGCTGCGTCGGCCGTCGCGCGCCCTCGTCGCCGCGTGGTGGATCGTGGTCGTTGCGGCCATCGGGGTGCGGCTCTGGAACGTGTTCGTCTGCCCGCTGATGTGGGGCTACGACGCGTCCGGCCATATCGCCTACGTGTTCTACCTCGATCGCTACGCCGCAATTCCCTGGGCCCATCAGGGATGGGGCTACTTCCATCCTCCGCTCCATTACCTGTTCGGGTGGGGTCTGGCCCAGTTCGGCAGCGCCGAGTTGCTGCTCCGCGGACTGGCACTGCTCGGAAGTGTCGCGAGTCTCGTGATCGCGGTGCTCGCCGCGACCGTCGCGCATGCGGTGAATCCCGCTCGGCCTGCGCTCGCGTTGCTCGCCTTCATCGCGGTCGCATTTCTGCCGGTACATCTCTACATCAGCCCGATGTCGGGCAACGAGTTGACCTGCGCGGTGTTCGGCGCTGCAGCGCTCGCGACGCTGATCGCGAACGAACGTTGCGCGCGACCACAGCTCGCTCGCGATGCCCTGGTGGGGTGCTTCGTCGGGCTCGCGCTGTTGTCGAAGTTCAGCGGTGCGATCGTTCTGGCGGGATGTATCGCGGTGATTCTGCTGCGGCCGCTGTTGTCCGGGGGTGGCTCCGGCGCCTTTGTCGGTGCTTTTCGGCGCGCAGTCGTTCTAGCGGCGGTCGTGGGGGTGCTCGCGGGGCCGTACTACGCGCGAAATCTTGCACGTTACGGCACACCGTTTCGGATGAATCGCGACTTCGCGTTGACCGCAGAAGTCGAGGAAGGTCAGGGCCCCGGCTTTCGCAGCTGGCGGGATCTGGTCGCAGTGTCGCCGAGGCTCCTCAGCGATCCGCGGCCGGGGGCGGCCCATCTTCTGCATTCGGTCTGGGGCAGCGCGTACGTGAACACGTGGTTGGACGCGCGCGCTCTCTGGAACCGCCTGCCAGAGCCGGACGCCGAGCGATTGCGCCGCGCTCGCGTCGCGATGGTCCGATTGGGCCTGCTGCCGACCGCGCTCGCGATCCTCGGTGTGGTGGTGGCGGTCGGAGATATACGCCGAGGACGGCGGGTCGGCAGCTATCTGCCATTGCTGGTCTTCGCGGGGTTGGCGTTGTTCGCGTTCGCGGCGTTCTCGATGCGAGTACCGCGCATTTCGGCATTAAAGGCCTCGTATCTGCTGGGGCTGTCGTTGCCGTATGGAGTCTTTGTCGCGCGTGGCGTCGAGGCACTCGCGCACGGTCGTGGCCGCGCACTCGCGATCGTGGGCTGTGTCGCAGTGGTTGCGCCTGCTGTCGCGGCCGCGGCGATCTACCGGGTTGGCGGCGTGCATCCGATACGCAACCACGGCCGTGCGTTGGGCGCGGTACAGCTGCTCGCCGGCGACACCGCAGCGGCACGCGCGTTCTACCGCGGTCGGCTGGCATCTGCTCCGGATTCGTCTGTCTGGAAGCAGGGGCTCGCCGCAGTCGAACTCGCAGATGGTGCAGCGCCGCGGGCGCGCGATCTCTACCGCGAGGTGCTGAAGCAGCACCGCAGCGATCCGCAATTGACGGCGCGCGCGGGCGTCGCCGAGGCGCTGAGTGGCGATCTGGAGGCCGCGCGATTGCGTTTCGACCGCGCCCTCGAACTCGCTGGCGGTGCTTCGGAGCTTGCGAATCGAGGTGCCGTGTATGCGGAACTCGGAGATCTTGCCGCGGCTGTTTCAGATCTCGAACGAGCACTCGAGAGTGACCCGGACTTCGCGGTCGCGGCCCACAACCTCGCCGTTGTACACGAACGCGCGGGTCGGAAGGATGCAGCGGCATCGGCGCGTCGCCGTTGGCTGCGTGCGATGGTCGAGTCCCCCAGCGGCTACCCCCATGGCGTCGGAGTGGGCCTGCTCGAACCGGGTGCGCGTCCGCTGCTCTGGCTCGGTGAGGACGGCTTGCGGCTCGCGGAAGCACCGTTCGATTCCGCTCCCTGAAGTGCTCGTGCGTTGCGCGGGGATCGGCCGCCCGTTAAGAACTACGCATGCCTGCTGCGCTGGAAGCGGTTGATTCGGACGGCCGACGCGTCGTCCGAGTGCTGGCGAGCCTGTTGCTCCTGGCCGTTGCTGCGCTCGCGCTTCGCGTGTACGTGATGGAGCGGATTTTCCCGCCGCGGATTCTCGGTGACGAGATGTACTACGTCGTCGTCGCGTCGAACCTGGCGGCCGGTCGGGGCCATATCTACGGAGAGAATGCCCGCGCGCTGCGCCCACCCGCGCACGCCTGGCTGCTTTCGCGAGTTACCAATCCCGACGCGTTGATGGACTCCGAGCGGACTTCTCGCACCGGCCGGCGCGGCGTTCATCTCGGAGCCCTCCGTCCACTGCTCGCCGTCGAGGTTGCGCTTGGGACGGCGCTCGTGATGGCGACTGCGTTGCTCGGCTGGGGGCTATTCGATCGACGCACCGCCTTGGTTGCCGGAGCCATGGCAGCGGTCTATCCGACCTTCGTCGCGTACAGTCATCTGCTCTGGGCGGAGACGCTGTTCGCATTGCTGATCACGAGTGCCCTCGCGGCCCTGGTTTGGATGGAGCGCGGGCGAGTCGCCTGGCCTGCGCTCGGCGTCGGCGCGCTGTTTGGCGCGGCGGCGCTCACGCGCGAGATCGCGCTGCCGGTCGTCGTAGCGGCCGTGTTCTGGGCGGTGCTGACGGTCGATGCGAGCGAGCGTCGAGCCTCTGCATTTCGCGGGGTGCTGGTGTTGGTCGCGACTGCGCTCGTGGTGCTTCCCTGGGTTCTGCGAAATCAGGCACAGCTGGGGAGAATCCTACCGATCTCGAGCGTCGGCTGGATCGCGATCGGCGAGGGCAATTCGCTCGACGGGCGGCAGTGGTTGCGTCCGGCCGCACCCGGCCGAAGTGTGTTTCGAGAAGAAGTGAACGCGATCTCGGGCGAAGTCGAGCGTTCGGAGTTCGCACGCAAGCGGGCGCTCGAGACGATTGCCGAAGCACAGCCTGCGTGGATATTCACCAAGCTCGCTCACAATATTCCGTTGTTGCTCTCGCCCGACGTGTTCCACCTCTACAAGCTGCGCAATGGTTCCTATGGAGATGTGCCGGAGGTGACGCGACGTATGGTCGCGGTTGCGACGGTGCTCGCCTATGCGGGCGTCGCGTGTCTGGGCGCCTTCGGGATCGCGTCGGCGCGACGCGGCAACCGCCGTCTGCTCGCGCTGCTGGTGCTGGGAAGTGTGTTGGCGCTGCACGTCGTCGCGAACGCGAATTCGCGTTTTCGCATGCCGTGGATGCCGCTAGTGATCGTATTCGCCGCGCATGCCGTGATCGGAGGCCGCTCGCTCGTCACCGGACTCCGGCCGACTGAACGCAGCGGTGCAATCCTTGCCAGCGCAGCGGTCATCGCAGTCTGCCTCTCCTACGCCTGGCTCGATTGGAGCTGATGGGACGACGCGGAAGTCGAGGTTTGTGTCCGAGTCGGGTGACGATCAGTCCGACCAGGCCCGCGACCAGCATGAGGTGTTGCGAAGGCTCGGGGATGAATCGCAGATTGTCGATGTCGACGATCGAAGCGACCCCATCGCCGCCACCGTCGAGTTCGAGCGAGATGGCAAAAGTCGCGCCGATGTGGGCGGCGGGGATCGGAAACGCGAGCGTCTCCCAGTCGGTCGCAGCGTCGACCGCAAGGTCGACGATGGTTTGGTTCGTCAGCTCGTCCGTGAACTTGATCACGAGGTGGTCGTTCGCAGCTGGAATGCTCACGCGGCGGTCGAACGCAATCGATCTGGCGCCGTCGTCGACATAGAGACGGTTATGGCTGATGTTCCGATGCTCACCGTTGCCGAAAAGGGTCAGGTAGTAGCTCGAACCGGCTGGGGGCGATGCCGACGACCAGGGCATCGGGCCGGCGGGCATGTCGCCACCATGGTAGTACCAGCCCGCATAGCCGATGCCGAGCACCTCGATCTCGCTGTTCACGATCTCGAAGGAGCCGTTGTAGATCGACAACGCCGACCAACTGGGCGCTGCGCCGGGCACCGGCGGCGGGCGCGACCCGCCGACCAGGTCCGAGTAGTAGTAGCCCGTCTCGTTGCGCTGGGGGACGCCGCCTCCCCACCAATTGCTGAAGAACTCGTCGTCGATGTCCGTACCGTCATCGTCATCGCTCGCGCTGAGGTCGACAGTGCCATGATACCAAGCGTGAACTTCGGTGTGCTCGAATACGGGGTCGACATCCAACAGGCCTTCGATGGCATCTCCGAGGTCGAGGTCGAGGTCCGCAACGATCGACATCCCATCAAAATCCGCCGCCCGGGCGCCACCGCCGTCCGCGCGCCAGTAGTTGTCCGCGAATGCGACGTTGTTCCACGTGATGGGACTGCGGTCCAGCCAGTCGGCGAGGTCGAGCGGGAAGTCGAGCGTGCCGTCTACCGGGTGGGGGTCGAGTGTCGTGA
>JAFDEI010000170.1 GCA_019310425.1 Deltaproteobacteria bacterium
CGATCTGTTCGATGACCCACACTTTGATGGACGGGAAGATCGAATTCGAGAAGACGGCACTTGGTCCGGTCGTGATGGACTTCTACGCGACATCACTCGAGCGCGGACTGGCGGCGCGAGACCAGCGCGATCCGGCGCAATTCGTCGACGTGACGCACGACGAGTTCGTCGAGCGGCCGATGGCGGTCGCAGAGAAGATCTACGGCCATTTCGGTCTTCCGCTCGATGGGCCCGCCCGGGCGGCGCTGGAGTTGCATACCAGCGCGAACCCGAAGGGGCGGCACGGCGCGCACGAATACAGTCTCGACGACTGGGGGCTCACGAAGGAACAGGTGCGCGCGCGTTTCGCGCCCTATACCGAGCGATTCGGCATCGAGACGGACTGATTTCGGGCACCGGGAGGAAATATGTCGGACGAGGCAGTGGCCAAGGTCGTGAATGCGGAAGCGTGGAACGAGTTCTGCGATCTGCTGAAGAAGGCCGGTGAGGTAATCCTCAGAGAGGATCTCGAGACCTCGCCGTTCGATCGTGCCGAAGGCCTCCGATACCTGTCGCGGCTGCTGCGCGCAGGGTTGATCTCGTTCGCCGAGAATACGGGCCCGGAGCACCCGTACTTTCGCGCGATGCCCGACCTGGTGAAGATGGGTCTCGATAATCCCGACAACTACTACTTGAGTGCCGGGATCAACCCACGCTTCGACTATCGCGTCCGGGGCAAGCGCGGCAGCATCCACTACATGAGCTTCGCTGCGCAGAACCAGAACTTCGCCGCACGCGACAAGATTACCGGCGGCGCGGGGCACCTGAACGACGCCGAGATCGAGATCGCGCCGGACGGCAGTTTCGAGATCGTCGCGAGTCAGAAGGAGCAACCCGGCAACTGGTTGCAGATGACGCCGGACACGAAGCAGATCCTGCTGCGCCAGACATTCCTGCATCGCGAGCACGAGACGCCCGTCGAGGTCGAGATCGAGTGTCTGCAATCGGAGGGGCCGCCGCCGCCGCTCGACCCGTCCCGTGTCCAGGCTGGACTGATGGGCAGTGCGATGTACGCGATCGGCTGCGCACAGTGGTTTGCCGATTGGGTGATGGCGTTCCGCGACAAGGCGCCCGTGAACAGCTTCCACCTTCCCGACCTCGAGAATCATCGTGTCGTCGGCGGCGATCCGAACATCCGGATCTGGCTCGGCCTGTGGAAGCTCGGGCCCGACGAGGCCCTCGTGATCGAAGTGACTCCGCCCGAATGCGATTACTGGAATTTTCAGCTCGGGAACATCTGGGCCGAGTCGCTCGACTACCGCTCTCGCCGCGTGCATCTGAACAGCGGCAGCGCGAAGCTCCGCAATGACGGCTCGGTCCGGCTGGTCGTCGCCCACGAGAATCCGGGCGACCCCAACTGGATGGATACGGCAGGCCACGATCACGGGACCATGTGCGTTCGCTGGGTTCGCGCCTCGTCGCACCCGGAACCGAAGTGCCGCGTCGTGAAGCTCTCCGATCTCGGCGACTGATTCGCTCGGCTAATTCGCCTTCGCGGCGGCGGTCGTTTCCCGGAAGGGGTGAGTGAGTGCGATTTGGCGCAGCCTGCGCGCGAAATCGATGTCGATCAGGCGATAGAACTGGATCTTCTCGGGCTCGTAGGCGGCTTCATACAGATCGAGGCCCTGGTAGTTGGCTCCGCGTTTCGCGGTTCGTTCGACGAATCGCCCGTCCTGCACTTCGGGGAACCACGCCGATCCATCGTCGTGATAGCGAAGCTCGCTTCCGTACAGCCATTGGTAGAATGCCCGACGTTCGTTGCGAACTCGGAGCTTGTGGGCCTTCTTCTGTTTCAGTGAGAATGCGATGAAGTATTCGACTCCCATGACCTCGGGCGTCATGTCGCCGTCGATGTCGAAGACGTCGTAGTTGTACGAGCGGTTCAGGAAGACGTCGACCTCGTACAGCTTCGCGACCTCGGGCGGCAGTAGCTGTCGCAGCTCGGCGATGTGGCCCACGTTGACATGGGTACAGCCGTGCGACATCGGGCCGCGCGACAGCAGCCAGAGGTAGCGCGACGGCCCGGTCTTGCGACGTGGGTCGTTCTCCGTCCATTGGGACGGCAGGAATGCGGTTTGCTCGGGCTCCATGCGCCACCAGAGCGTGTGGAACGAGTTGTGCATCGTCTTGCCGACATGCATGTACGGGAGCCACGGTGAATAGCTGTAGTTTGCCTTCGTCGGGATGTGGTCGGGGGTCTTGGTTCGTTGGTGAGTCGTGAGCGCGCGGCGCCCCGGCGTCGGGTACAGCGGGATCTTGTGGCCCTTGTACTCGGTGTAGTCGTTGAAGGTTCCGATCGGGTAGATCGCGGTGAACTCGACGAACCGGATCCACCCGTTGGTGCGCGGGTAGCGGTCGCCGGTCAATCGCTCGAGCAGCGCGAAATAGGCTTCACGGAACGCGTCCGACCCCTCGGCCTCGGCGCCGCCGAGGTCCGATTGTGGCGCGAGTTTCGCAAGGGCGTGCAGCTCCTTCTTGGTAGCTGCGTCGAGTTCTGCGATCCAGAGACGGGTCGGAAGCAGCGCATTCACGAGTTCGAGTGACCGGTCGCGATCGAGCGTCGACCGGTCTGCGGGTGCGAGCCCGGTGATCCACGCTTCGAGCAGGGCCTGCTCGGGAATGTCGATTTCGAACACGCGGCCGGGGTTGAGGCGCTTCATCAGCTCGACGTTTGCCGCACGAATCTCCGCCGGATCGCGCATCTTCTCGTCTTTGATCCGATCCGTGAGGTCGACCTCTTCGAGTGTGGTCTCCATCTGAGAGAACGAACCGTTCTGAGACGGTACCAGCCGCTTCTGATCGATCAGCGCGCGGTAGGTGGCGCGTCGGGCGTCGAGGTCACGGGCGTAACCCTCCAGGACCTCCTCGGAAAGCACAGCGGTCGCGCGTAGCTGGTTGCCGCGGCCGACGTGCAGGTGCAATCGCGCGGGCTCGAGCGTGCGTGGTGCGAAACCCGTGTAGAAAGTCGGCTCGTAGCGATCCCAGTAGACGCCGTATTCCGGCGGCTGTTCGAGCATCTGCGTAGCTGGCTTCGGTGACGGGACCTCGATCCCGAGATCGTCCGCGCGTGTCGTGGACGGCGCGCTGAACGCTGCGCTCAGCAGTACGACCGCGAGCAAGGCACAGATGATCGGTTGCCGAATCGGCTTGCGCATCGATTACTCCCCTCAGCACCCAGGGAACCCCACTTGGATCCATCAAGGTGTGAACTGCTTCACACCCTGCTGGGAACAGGGGGCGTTCCTGCGGGGCGCTATTTTACAGGGTCAGCGAGTGACAGCATCCGGTTGGACTTCTTGGTCTTCGGCTCGTAGGCGGCGAGGGCCGGGATGTTCTGCATCGATTCGTTGCCGAGGAACGGTCGAACCTGGAACAGCCACAGCTTGCCGTCCGCAAAGCCGTATTCGATGTCCCAGGGCCGAGGCCGACCGGCGTCGTCCTTCGAGGGCGAGATCTTCTTCGCGATCATGGCGGCAGTGGAAGTGAGATCCGTGATCTCCGCATCCGACAGGACGTATTCGCTGCGGGTGGAGGGGACGACCGCGGTTCCGCCCTCCGGCTGCAGCAACCGGCGCCAAGGTGACTTGAACATCGTTACGAGTTCTACGCCGTCCGGAGAATGAACCAGAGTCTCGGTCGGGGAGCCGTCGACGGCGCCGCCCACGCCTTCGGAGGTGGCGATCAACATCGAATCGGTATCGCCACGGTCGACGTCGATCGTCACGAGTACGCCGCTCTTCTCGGTCGGAATACTCTCGAGAATCACCACGGAGGGCAGCACCCAGAGGGGTTCGTCGATCAACGCCTGCCGCCACGAGAAGGAGCGGTAGCTGAAGGGCGAGGCCCACACTTCCTTCAAACCCGAGAACACGTCAGCGAGAGCGTGGCGGTCGAACAAGGTGAGGTTCAGGCCGGCACCGTTGAAATCGTCGAGATCCTCGACGTTCGTGTCGCTGCGGATGAATACCCCGGTGGTCCGAGTCGGGTCGCCCTTCAGCAGCAGCTGCTGTTTCGCGAGTCGCTGCCGGATCGAATCCTTCAGCTCCTTCGAGATCGGTTCGGCTTCGATCGAGGCACGCATCACGGTCAGGCGAGGTTCGATCCATTCGCGCAGCGCCTTCTCGGACGTTCCGTTCGGCATCAGCTCACCGAAGAACTTCGCGTAGGTGGCCTCGACGAAGGTGTGAAGCGGTTCCCCCGCCTTCGCGATGCCGGCGTCCGCGAACTCCTTCGGAAGCATCACTTTGGCGCGTTGGAAGTGATCATAGTAAGCGCCGAACGGAACCACGATGCCGCGGGCGACCTTGTCGGGGAACAGATATTTCAGTTCTCCGAGATATGCCGCCTTCGGGCCGCCTCGAATACCCGAATCCGAGCGCCGCATATCCGACAGGTCGAGCGATAGTTTCATGTCCAGGTCGATGCGGTCCTTGTCGATGTGGAGCTTCTTGTCGCCGCCTCCGAACGAACCATCACCCTCGCGCCTCTGGTTGCGGCTGAATTCCGCCAGCACCTTTCGATCGCGATCATTCATCGCCGCGCGTTCCTTCAGGATGACGCGCCCGCCGGGGGTGACGATGTAGAAGACCGGCTTGCCATCGCGTGCCTCGAACTGCTTGTAGACCGCCGGTGAGAGCACCACGTTCGGGATCCCGAGTGCACGCGCAAGCAGCTGCACGTGTGAGACCACGTTGCCCTCTCCGCGGGTGAAGATCCCGGCCGCAGGCTCGAGTTCGGCGGGCGTTTCGGGCAGCGCGACGATGTCCTCGCGGGTATAGCCGCCTTCGGCTGGCGCGACTCGCAGTGATCCGGTCGCGAGCCCCGGGTTCAGCGCGCGCACGCCCTCGCCGATTTCCGCACCGAAGATCTCGTGACGCGGGCGGCTGGCTCCGGCAGCCCAGTCGCGGAGCTGCTCGAAGATCCGCCCATAGATCATGAGGACGGAGCCGCGCAAGACGTCGTCGGCGAGCATGTTGGTCTCGGGCACCAGATACAGCCACGGCTGCCGGACTTCCTCGAACGCATAGTTGG
This sequence comes from Deltaproteobacteria bacterium, assembly GCA_019310425.1. Taxonomy (GTDB): domain Bacteria; phylum Myxococcota_A; class UBA9160; order UBA9160; family SMWR01; genus JAFDEI01. Next base: position 5,071 of record JAFDEI010000170.1, read on the forward strand.
TACCCACATGGGACCATTCCACAACGCGCTCGGCGGTTACGAGGCCGTCCTTGAATTCCTTCTGGCTGGCCTTTCGTTTCGCACTCAGCTTCTCGAGGCTACCAACGACTTCCTTGCGCTCACGCTCCATCAGCAGCCCTGAGCCGTAGGCGGCGTTGGACAGAGACGTGAGCAGTTCGAGGCTCTGGCTGGCGGTGAGGGGTTTCGAGCGTTTCAGGAGGTCATCACCGACACGATTGATGATCGCGGTGGCCGTGACGTTGATGTCGATCAGGCGGCGGCGATCCGCGGGCGAAACCTGCTTGGCTTCGACGGTCCGACGAACCAGCAGCATCACATCGGAGAGCGTTCGGATCGTCGCCATCGGGTCGACGCCAATCGCATCGACCTGGGATCTGATCGTCGCGCGGACCTCCTCGTCTTCGAGGGCGGGAAGCTGGCTCTGCAGCGCCGTTTCGTCGAGGGAGGTGAGCTTGCGGATCTCGTGAATCAGCTCATCGACCTTCTGCTTCTGCACGTCATCCTTGGCTTTCTTGTCGCGCCAGGCCATGAGCTTGGGGATCACGTCCGCCGAGAGCTGGTTGTGGACCTGGTCGCGCAGCGGTTTGAAATCGAAATTCAGCTGCTGAATTGCGGTCGCCTGGTTCCGAACCTTGCCGATCTGGCCCTGGTCTTCGCGAATGTAGAACCGGCGCTGCAACTCGTACGCGAGCAGGAAGTGGCGAGGCTCAGTGAATTCAGGTGACGCGAGATAGCGTTCGAAGAATTTCGGGGCATCTCGCGCTTCGAACTCGGTGCCGGAAATGCCGCCGTAGGCGCGCATCTTGGCGAGTTTGTGCTGGGGGTGGGTTTCGACGAAGTACTTCTCGAGGATGTAGCCGCGAACGAGATCGTGGTGGTCGGGGAATTTGTCCCATAGCCAGAGATCGCGGGCGAACAGGTTTGCGATCCACATGCCCTGCTTGCCGAGGTTCTCGGCCCATGGTTCACGAAAGCCCGAGCAGAACTTTGGCGCATTGCCGCAGGGGCGGACGATCCGGCCGTCGGGCGCCTGCACGGGCTTCTTCTTCCCGTCTCTGCAGACGCAATAGTTCAGGCTATAAGGCCCCTTGGCTTTGCTGATGCTGAGCTTCCAGTTCTCGTCGAGGAGACGCTTCACATCGCTGCTCAGCTGCGAGCCGGCAGCAATGGCCGGCGGGGCGACGGCGGCTTCGGCTCCGAAGAAGAGGAAAGCGAACGCCGCGGTAGTGACCGAGGAACGGAACCCGGCATTGAATATCGCTCGCCACACTTTTCCCACGTCGACTCCCCTGGGCGATCCGCCCGCTACTACACTACAGGAGGGCGTATCTTCGCACGCCTGGCTCCAACCCGAAACGCCAGTCGTGTGGGGTGAAATCGGCATTTCCAGCGGGGCTTGGTAGCCCCTATGCTCTGCGCATGCATCGATCGAAGCAGCTCGTGAGGGTCGCCGCCGCGATCGGGGTCTTCCTTGCTTTAGCCCTGCCTCGGGCGGCAGTGGCCGACGAAACGACGGCGAGGCTTCCCTCGCCCGCGGAGCTCTGGTTGCGAACGGTGCAGCCTGACTCCGAGCTCCAAGAACTCCTCGATCAACGTGTGGAGGCGCTGCGAAAGCGCGACCGGGCGCTGAAGCAGCATACGATCCGGGTTTCGATAATGGATATCCCGACGAACGGGCCTCCCACGCTGGCGCATTGGAAGGGAGATTCACCGGTGTATCCGGCCAGCGTGCCGAAATTCGCCTACCTGATGGCCGTGTACCACTGGCGCGACCAGGGAAAGCTCGACATCGACCCGGCATTCGACCGCCAGCTCACCCAGATGGTCTACTCGAGCAGTAACCGAGCTACGCAGAAGGTGGTCGCGCGTCTCACCAACACACAGCCGGGACCGCGACTCGAGCCCGAGGAATACTCCGAATTCGTCGAGAAACGCCACGCAGTCAAACGCTGGCTGCGCGAGCTCGGAATCACCGACCTCCACCTCGTCCACCCGACCTACGATGGTGGGGGCGACCTCTATGGGCGCGAGGAGCAATTCCTCGAAGACACCGAGATCGAGGGTTGTTTACCGGATCAGACGGGTGAGTACCGAAACCGGGCTGCGATGACGACCAACGGCAGCGCGGAGCTGCTTGCGCTGCTCGCAACCGACCGAGCGCTGTCTCCGGAAACCTCGGCTGAGGTGCGGGAACGGATGCGTCGCAGCACCCGGAAGCAGGGCTATCTGAAGAGGCGAATCGCCGGCGGTGCAGAGCAATGCGGCATCGAGGGAGTCGAGATCTTCGCGAAGACGGGAACCTGGGGGCCGATTACCGCCGACGCCGGGATCGTACGGGCTCCCTCGGGGCGTCAGCTCATCGTGGCCGCGTTCGTAGAGGGCGCTCCGCGGTACAAGGGCAACTTCATTGCAAAGGTCGCGGAGGCAGGATGCGAGCTGGTCTTCGCTCGTGACGAGGGCATATGAAGCCCGATCCGACACGACATCCACTAATATGTTCCGGAATGAGTGGCGATGCCGCCCGCCGCCGGACCACCGACACAGAAGGGAGAGAACGAAATGCACTGGACACGGATCCTGACTGCATGCGTCGTGGGCTTTACGCTGATCGGCCTGGCGGGGAACGCATCCGCGCTGGGCGTTGAACGTTGGACCGATGCCACTCCCTACGGGACCTTCTTCAACGACTACGACCCGAACTTCCAGGTCGGTTTCATCCCGCGAGTCCAGGAGCGTGATCGGATCAAGATACACGTCGCGCGCGGAAACCAGATCCGTATCCGGATGGTGCTCTCCGACGCGACGCTCGCCAATTTCCTCACCGACCAGAAAGCCAAGCATGACCTCCAGAAGGAATTGATCGACTCCGGTGTGATCATGCTGACGACGAACACCGCCTGGGAGGACTACGAGCAGCGCTACGCCACGATCGGGATCGACGCGAAGGCCGCACAGAAGGGCAGCTTGTCTCCGAAGAAGTGGCGCGCGCTCAACCTCCAGGTACTCCGGGATGCAAATCCGGAACGCATGTATCACATCCGGAAGGACTTCGATCAGATGGCAGCCGACTGGGCTGCGCTGATCCGCGCAACCCCCGTACCGGAGGATCTCGAGGCGAAGCTCGACATCGTGAACCAGCTGTTTCGCAATCGGATCTTTGCATGGGAACTCAGCGAGGAGCGCGAGGCCGCATTCGATCAGCTCGTCGCACAGGTACACGCGGGGGGCGACGAGAGTGCTCTTCGGGCCGGGACCGAGGCCTTCTTCATGGAACTCACCGACGGCATCTACACACTCGCCGACGGACGGATCGATTACTGGGAATACACCGCGATCTATCCCGCCGGAAGCTATGACACCACCACGAAGCACAAGGGGCGGACGATTCCGATGATCACCACGCAGGGTGTGTGGGATTTCAAGCCGCGCGAGTACGGCATCGGCATGGTGGGCATGGTCGACTACATTTCGGCTGCCGGTTACTACGGACTGATTCCGATGTTTCCCTACGAGTACGGCGGTGGCGATACGTACAACTCGATCCACAACACTGGGATCAGCAACTGGATCGGGGGGCACAAGTTGCTGCCCAAGGAGTGGCGCACCTACGCGGAGGGAAGCCGCAACGGGAAGCCCTTCAACCGTGTGGCACTCACCAGCCGTGGGCCGGTTTCGCACGGTTGTACGCGTCTGAATTCGGGCCACCTCGCGGAGCTGCGTGAGATGCTCCCGTCGACATCGGAAGCGATGGAGG
>JAFDEI010000332.1 GCA_019310425.1 Deltaproteobacteria bacterium
TCCGTTCGCGGCATCCCCCAGGGCCTCATTGATGGCTGCCGCGGTGGTGTCCGTGCACAGCTCCACCGAGAGGTCCACCGCGGAGACGTCCGCCGTGGGGACACGAATTGCGTAGCCGTCCAGCCGTCCCTTCAGCTCTGGAAGCACCAGCCCAACCGCTTTGGCGGCACCGGTGGTGGTGGGAATCATCGACAACGCCGCCGCCCGAGCGCGCCGAAGGTCCGAGTGGGGCGCATCCAGGATGCTCTGATCGCTGGTGTAGGCGTGAATCGTGGTCATCCATCCCCGCGCCACACCGAAGCGTTCGTGCAGAACCTTCGCGACCGGTGCCAGGCAGTTGGTGGTGCAGGAGGCCAGCGAGATAACGCGGTGGTTGGAAGGCGAGTAGGCGTGGTCATTCACGCCGGGCACGATGGTGACGTCCGGGTCGGTAGCGGGTGCACTGATCACCACGCGGTCGGCGCCCGCCGCCAGGTGCTTTGCAGCACTCTCCCTATCGCAGAATAACCCCGTCGACTCGATCACGATCTGAGCCCTGACCTCACCCCATGGAAGCCTCTCCGGGCTGCGCTCACAGCTCACGGGAATCCGCCGTCCATCCACGATGAGTGCCCCGGTCCCGGCGGTCACATCGCCTTCAAAGGTGCCGTGGCTCGAGTCGTATTTCAGCAGGTGGGCCAGGGTCTCGGGGCTCGCAAGGTCGTTGATACCGACCACCTCTACCTTGCTCGAACGCGCAGCCCGAAATACGCAGCGACCGATTCGTCCGAAGCCGTTGATCCCGATGCCGACTACCATATTCGTTTTGGCCCCCAAACGTGCGCGCTTCTCTCCAGGCCCGCCTTCTCAGAACACTGCTCTCAGAGTTCGCGGTGAGTGTGCCTGCCGCCCTTGCCTTGCCCCTCGAGCTTTCGCGTCGCGACAGGCTCCTGGGCGCCTCAGCGACCTAATCGGAATCCCACGGAAGAACCTGACCGAAATTCAAATGAAACTCGAGCCGGTCCTTTGCTTGCTGGGGAACCACCTGGCGGTGCCCCCCCCCCCGCTGCGTAGGCAATCCGCGGTACAAGCTCTGTCGGCACGGCTTCCACGTGATTCGGAACTCCGAAGAAGCCCTCGCTGATCCTCGTGGGTACGTACTCGACAGGAAGCCTCGTCTTATCCAAGGCGATCGCAGAAGCGGCGATAGAGTCGGCTCAGGTGCTGCTGCGGAAGCCTGTAGAATTCTTCCGGGTCCATATCGATCCAGGCGAGATCCAGCCGCTGCCGCGCCAACGGGAGACCCTGGAATCGGTGAATTTCTTCTACCGCCGGCTTGGGCAATCCGTCGGAGCCCCATAGGCCGAACCAACGTTCGTGAGCCGCCTCGTCCAGGGGCGGACGGCTCCAGAGCGCCTCCGCGTAGCCCGCGTAGCACCAGAGCATCGCGCCGAGGAAACCGAATGCGCGCAGCTTCTCGATTGCGCTGCGCGTGAAGGCCGCGGCGTTCGCTGCTTCGAGCAGTGGAATGGTAGAAGTACTGGATTGGGCTCGATCCGAGTCGAAACTTTCGGTTGGAAAGGCCGGCGCACCGAACTCGGCAAAAAGGACATCGCAGCCACCGAGCCAGCGCGTGATCAGCCCAAGAAATGGGAGAATCTGCGCGTCGGTCGGACTTTCTGCAAAGTCGGCGTAGATCGGGTAGCCGTGCATGCACAAGAAGTCACAGAATCGCGCCGCCTCCCGCGGGCCGAGCCGTCTGTCCTCCGTCAAGTCCTCCATGTGGAGTCCGAGGGTGATCGGAACCCTCGAGTCGGCGGCGCGAATTCCCGCGCTGACGCGATCGAGCCATTCGACGGCCGCCTCACGCGTGGGCGGAACGCAGCAGTTCGAGTTCTCGTTGCCCAGGTCCCACGCCCAAAGGGCCGGATGGCCCTCCAGCGCGTGCGCCGCAGCGCGGGCCAGCCGCGCCTGCGCGCACGCGACGTCTTCATCCAGGAACCAGCTCTTCGGAGAGCCGCTCACCACCTGGCCGTCTGCCACGGTGCGGAACCTCGCTGCAGAGGAGACCGGATCCGGAGGCTGGTCGGAATCGATCGCCCAACGCGGAATCCAGTTGACGCCGCTCATGTGCCCGGTGAAGAGCGTCGGGATCAGGCCGAGTTCGTGGCTGTGCGCCGCATCGGCGACGCGTACCAGATGCTTCAGGGCGCCCTTTGAGACGCGATCCGAAGCGGGTTGGAAATCCTCCCAAAGGAGAAAGATCCGAACGGAGTCGAAGCCGGCAGCGCGGATTCGCGCGAAGTCGCGCTTCACCGGCTGCTCGTCGAAGTGCTTCCACCAGTCCATGGCCAGCTCGGACGGCCAGTAATTGATCCCCAGGCGGAAACGGCTGGACCCGGTGGTCATGGGACCTTCAACAGGGCGCGAGTGGATCGTTCGGTTGCTCGGGACCGGTGGTGCCGTAGCACCTCTTGATACACGCGAAGGTACGCGTCCGTCATCCGCTCCGCGGAGAAGCGAGCCTCTACGTGCTTGCGCACGGCTGCGCGATCCAGTGCGCCGAGGCGCTCGACCGCAGCCAGCGCCGCCTGCCGGTCGCTCACGACGAATCCCGTCTCGCCGTTCACCACGATTTCGGGGACCGAGCCCCTCCCGATTGCGATGACGGGCACGCCGCAAGCCATCGCCTCGATCATGCTCAGCCCGAAGGGCTCGTCGA
>JAFDEI010000171.1 GCA_019310425.1 Deltaproteobacteria bacterium
GGCCCAGGAAGAGGCGCTGCTCGAGATCATGTCGGACCGACACGTGATCCTCGGGACGCCGACCGGATCCGGCAAGTCGTTGATCGCGACCGCGCTGCACTTCCGCGCGATGTGCGAGGGTGAGCGCTCGTTCTACGCGGCACCCATCAAGGCGCTCACGAGCGAGAAGTTCTTCGCCCTGTGCGAGGACTTCGGCCCCGACGCTGTCGGCATGTTGACCGGCGATGCCAGCATCAATCATGAGGCGAAGATCATCTGCTGCACCACCGAGGTGCTCGCCAACATGGCGCTCGGTGACGGCGACAAGGTCGACGCCCGCTACGTGGTGCTCGACGAATTCCACTACTACGCGGATCGCGACCGCGGCGTCGCGTGGCAGATTCCACTGATCACTCTGCGCGACACGCGTTTCCTGCTGATGTCCGCGACGCTCGGAAACACTGCGCGGATCGAGGAGCAGCTGCGCGAATTTACCGGACGCGAGGTCTCCCACGTCGCCAGTGGTGAACGCCCCGTTCCGCTCGACTTCGAATACCGCACGACACCGATCCACGAGAGCATCGAGGCGCTGCTCCGGGCGCGGAAGTACCCCGTGTATGTGGTCAGCTTCACCCAGCGCGAATGCGCGGAGCGGGCGCAGGGGCTCACCAGCGCGAATATCGCGACACGTGAAGAGAAGCGTCGGATCGCCGACGAACTCAAAGGTTTCCGCTTCGATTCGGCGTACGGCAAGGAGTTGCGTCGCTTCGTCGGGCACGGAATCGGCGTGCACCACGCGGGTCTGCTGCCCAAGTATCGGCTGATGATCGAGCGGCTGGCCCAGCAGGGGCTGCTCAAGGTGATCTTCGGGACCGACACCCTTGGTGTCGGAGTGAACATCCCGATCCGGACGGTACTTTTCAGCAAGCTCTGCAAGTTCGACGGCGAGAAGGTCGCGATCCTGAGTGCGCGCGAATTCAAGCAGATCGCGGGTCGAGCGGGGCGAAAGGGCTTCGATGATGAGGGCAGTGTCGTCTGTCAGGCCCCCGAGCACGTGATCGAGAACCTACGCCTCGCCTCGCGCGCCGAGGGCACGGCAGGCCGCAAGCGCAAGCTCGTGAAGAAGAAGCCGCCGACACGCGGCTTCTTGCCGTGGAACGAAGATACTTTCCAGAAGCTGATCCATCAGGAACCCGAACTGCTCGAGTCGCGCTTCGACGTGAGCCACGGCATGGTGGTCGCCCTGCTGCAGCGTGATCCGGTGAGCGGGGGTGGCTATCGCGCACTGGTGGAGTTGATCGACCGCTCGCATGAGACCCGCGCGTCGAAGTCGCGCTTGCGTCGCCGGGCAGCGGTGCTGTTTCGGTCGCTGCGCCTGGCGGGAATCGCCGAGCTGGTGCCCGGTCCGGCTGACGGCCGGCCGGTCGCGCAGGTTCAGCCCGACCTGCAACTCGATTTTTCTCTGCACAACACCCTGTCGCTCTACCTCATCGAGGGAGTGGGGGTGCTCGATCCCGAAGCGCCTGATTATGTGCTCGATCTGCTCAGCCTGGTCGAGGCCATCCTCGAGAATCCACGGGTCGTGCTGCAGGCCCAGGTCTCCAAGGCGAAGACCGATCTGATCAATCGCCTCAAGGCCGAGGGAGTCCCCTACGAGGATCGGATCGCCCGGCTCGAGGATGTGACGTATCCGAAGCCGAACGCGGAGTTCATCTATGCGACTTTCAACGACTTCGAGCAGACGCATCCGTGGGTCGGCGATGAAAACATCCGGCCGAAGTCGATCGCGCGCGAGATCTTCGAGGGTTACCAGAGCTTTGTCGATCACGTGCGCGAGTACGGCCTGGCACGCAGCGAGGGCGTGCTGCTGCGCTACCTGAGCCAGGTCCACAACACGCTGGTCAAGTCGGTGCCGATCGCGGCCAAGACCGATTCGGTGTTCGACCTGATCGCATTCCTGCGGACGCTGATCGGGCGAGTCGATTCGAGCCTCGTCGAAGCCTGGGAAGCCCTTCAGTCTCCGGCCGCACCCGGCGAGGCGGCGCCCGAGCGTGAGTTCGATCTCGCGGCCGAGCCGCGACTGCTCGCGGCGCGCGTGCGCGCCGAGCTGCACGCGCTGGTCGCCGCGCTGGCCAAGGGGGATTACGAAGCTGCCGCGGCCGCTGTTCGCCCGGATGCGGACGATCCGTGGGACGCCGAACGGTTCGCGCGGGTTCTCGAGCCGTATTTCGAGGAATACGACCGGATTCTCTTCACGCCGGCGGCCCGGCAGGCGCACAACACGCACCTGAAGTCCACCGCACCGCGAAAATGGGACGTTTTCCAGGTGTTGCTCGACCCGGAGGGCGACGGTCTGTGGGCGATTGCGGGCGAAATCGACCTCAGCGATGCGCGTGACCCGGAAGGTTCGCTGATTCGAGTGCGCGGGATCGGCGCTTGACGGCTCACCGTTCATCCGCGAGTCGATACACTCCTGTAAGCATGTCGCTGCAGAGAATCATCGTGCCGCTGTCGCTCGTCCTCGCTTTCGTCGCGACCGCGATCCTGGCTTGCGACCGCGAGCCTTCGGGCCGACCGAACGTATTGCTCGTCACGATCGACACGCTGCGCCCGGATCGACTCGGCGCTTACGGGTACGACCGCATCGAGACCCCGAACATCGATCGCCTTGCCGCGGAAGGTGCGCTGTTCGAGACGGCGCTCACCGATACGCCCTGGACGACGCCGTCGATGTCGTCGGTGATGACCGGCACCTACGCGACCCACCACGGCTTCAAGTCGACCAACGCGAACCGCCTCGTACACCACGGCGGCGATCATCGGATCCTTCCCACTCGATTCGATCTTCCAGCTCGACCAGGGCTTCGGGCATTACGACGACGAATTCACGACGCCGATCTGGTCGATGCCGGGGCACGAATTCGAGCACATCGAGAGTGAGTTCTTCGAGGCTCCCGACCGACAGCGCTTCTTCATCCTCTCGAAAGCGTTGAACGACAGCCGCCGCGAGGATTCCGAGGTGACCGAAGTGGCGCTTGCCTGGCTCGCAAAGGAGCGCGACGAGCCCTTCTTCCTCTGGGTGCACTACTTCGGCCCGCACGAGAAGCCGGACTGGCGGGTTGCCGAGGAGCGCCGTGAGCGGCGCCGGATCGGGATGTACGATCCCGATACCGAGAACACCGATCGCGAGGTCGGCCGACTGCTGGTGGGGCTCGCCGAGGCGGGACTCGATGGCAACACGTTCGTGGTCTTCCACGCCGACCACGGTGAGAGCCTCGGCGAGCAGGGATTGATCGGTCACGGCCAGCTGCTCAACGACGCCAGCATGCGCGTCCCGCTGATCCTGCGTTATTCGCCGCGGGTTGCAGCGGGCACTCGTATCTCCGGGCTGGTGCGCAACGTCGACATCTACCCGACGATCCTCGACGCCATCGGCATCGAGAACGAACGTGAACTCTCGGGCGAGAGCTTGCTGCCACTCGTCGCCCCTGCGGGCGAGCGGCTCTGGGCGCGCCTGACCGGCCGCGCCGGTTCGGAGCGGGTGGCCTACATGGAGACCTACTACCCCGCGCATGTGGCATTCGCGACGCCCGTCAGGTTGCCGAGCGGCAGCGAGACCAAGGTCGGCCTGATTCGGCGCGGCGTGCGGACGCGCGACTGGAAGTACATTCGCTCGGACCCCTACGAGTTGATCGATGTCGATCCCGCTTCGCTACCGCAGGTCCCCAGCGAGCTCGCCGCGAAGCTGGTGCGCGAAGAGCTATACGATCTGACCGCCGAGAAGGGCGAATCGCGAAACGTCGCGCAGCAGCATCCCGAGGTCGTCGCGGAGCTGCGTGAGATCTTCGAGATTCACCTCGCCGAAGAGGCGGCGACCAAGGGGACGGTGCCGGGCGTGGTGGATCCCGAGATGAAGCTGCGTCTGAAGGCTCTGGGTTACGGTGGCTGAGACGGCGATTCGAGCAGCGCGGGCGATGCTGGAATCCGGTCAGGCGCCGCTCCGCAAGCTCTCGCGACACTCGGCTGTCGTCGTTCTCGGCCTGCTCTGCGCCGGGGTTGCTGCGTGCGGCAGCGGAGAGCGCGCCGTCGCGGACGGCCCGACCGAACGCGTGGTCCTGATCGTGATCGACACGCTTCGTCGCGACTTTCTCTCGAGCTACGGCTCGGCGGTGTCGACGCCGAACATCGACGCACTCGCCGCGCGCGGCCAGCGCTTCAGCAATTTCACCGCCTCGTTCCACCAGACCTCGATGTCGATGGGATCGCTCTTCACCGGCCGAACGCCGAGCCTCGAGTTCAACCGCATCGAGCGGACGCTGTTCTGGAACTCGACTACCTGGTGCGGGCTCAATCGTTTTTCGAAGAACCGGGACGAGACGTTGTGCATCCCGCCGTCGGTGACGACCCTCGCCGAGACGATTCGCGACGCGGGCTACTGGACCATCGGTGTGGCGTCGAACCAGTTCCTCTACGAGCCATCGGGCTTCAGCCGCGGTTTCGACGACTGGATCGAGGTCGGGAAGAAGCCCGAGACGATGGGTGCGTTGGCGCGTTTCAAGCTCCCTGACGCCTCGGCGACTCGCTTCTTCGCCCACGTCAACAAGGCCGCGCTGGCGGCGGTCGATCGGCGCGCGAGTGACCGCTTCTTCCTCTACGTCCACTACATGGATGTCCACGATTACGGTGGGCAGGGCACACAGCGCTATGCCAAGGCGGTCGGTAGCGTCGACTGGGCGGTCGGGAAGCTGCTCGGCGAACTCGAGGCCCGCGGCTTGATGGACGACACGCGCGTGATCCTGACCTCCGACCACGGCGAACGACTGAAGGAGCGCCACGCGGTGCCGGGAAAACCCGGACACACCGGCAATCCCTCCTTCCGCGAAGTGTTGGCCGTGCCGCTCGTCATCGCGCCGGCCATCGACCGTGACCCCGACGTGTTTCTGCGTACACAGGATCTGTTTTCGGTGATCCAGGAAGCCGTCGGCATCGAGCCTGAGCCCGAGACTTCCCTCGAGCCGGACGAGTTGTTTCTCACGGAGACCGATTACCGGACCTATCAGCGCGGCCGCTGGAAGAGTTCGTTGCGCCGCGACGACGGCAGCTTCCTGCTGTTCGACCTCGACGCCGACCCGGGCGAGTCGAGCAACGTCGCAGACGCACATCCGGAGGTGGTTGCGGAGCACCGCCGGCGGATGGAGGAGATCGCCGAGGCGGTGAGTGCTCGGCGCGCGGTGGTGGAAAGGCTGAGCGAGGAGGATCGCGAGCGCCTGCGTGAACTCGGATATCTGGAGCAGCTCGAGAACCCACGCTGATCGTTTTCAGCGGCGGCTTTCACGCGCGATCTGCGCCTTCGATGCCGCCCATGAACAGATCGGGCAGACGGCGAAGTCGTGTGGGCGGGCTCGGCAGTGCTCGCGCCCGAAATAGATGATCTGGAGGTGCAGCCGGCCCCAGCTCTCGGGCGGGTAGAGCTTCTTGAGGTCGCGCTCCGTCTGCTCGACGTTCTTGCCGCGCGACAGTCCCCAACGTCTGGCGAGCCGGTGGATGTGGGTGTCGACCGGGAAGGCCGGCCGGCCGAACGCCTGTGACATCACGACGCTCGCGGTCTTGTGTCCGACTCCTCGGAGCGCTTCGAGCTCCTCGAAGGTGTCGGGGACGTGCCCGCCGTGTTTCTGGACGATGTCGCGTGACAGCGATGCGATGGCCTGTGATTTCTGCGGCGACAGGCCGCACGGCCGGATGATTCCGCGGATCTCGTCGACGTCGAGTTCCATCATCTTCGCGGCGGTGCGTGCCCGCGCGAACAATTTCGGTGTGACCTGGTTTACGCGCACGTCGGTGCACTGCGCCGACAACAGCACCGCGACGAGCAGGCTATAGGCGTCGCGATGCTCGAGCGGTGCATCGACCTCCGGGTAGAGCTCGTCGAGGATCGCCTGGGCGCGGGCCGCCTTCTCTTCTCGCTTCACGGCGACTCCGCCTGGTCACCGGTAACGCTCTCGACGCGTCGCATGAAATCGAGTAGCGGCGTGCGGTTCACCACCAGCGCCTTCGATCCCGGGATCACCTCCAGGGAGAGCGAGTACAACATGGCGTACACACTGAGGTCGGCCATGCTCACCTGGTTCGAGTAGAAGAACGGGCGCGTTCCGAGGAAGCCGATCAGGTCGTCGAGGCGATCGCCGATGCCGCGCAACACCGCGGTCTCGGGTCGCTCCCAGGTGCCGCCGGCGCGCAGCCACGCGTTGAGCCGTCGCCAGACGGCGGACGGGCGCTTGGTTGCGCCGCCATTCTTCCTGAGGCGTTCGGTTGCATCGCGCTTCTGGATCCACTTGTTGAAATAGAACAGCAGATTTTCGTCGGCCCAGTCCTCGAGCCGCGTCTGCTGGCCACTGACCCGAGGATCCGAAGACAGGAACGGGGGGGTGGGGAAGATCTCGTCCAGCTTGAAGAGGATGGTCGTGGAATCCGCGATCCGCTCGCCGTCGATCTCGATGACCGGCAGCAAGCCGGATTTCGGGTTCCAGCGCCGGTAGTCCTCGGGGCAGGTCGGCTCGACGAAGTCGAAGTCGATACCCTTGAAGATCAATCCGCGCCGAACTTTCTCGGTGAAGGGGATCTCAGCCGGTCCGTAGAGGGTGATCTTCCTACCCGCGTTCGAATCCGCAGAGCCGGCGGCTTCGTTGGACACTCTGGTTCGACCCCCGTCGCTCAGTCCGCGCCTTGCGCGCGACCGCGATCGCGTACGGCGTCACGCCGAAGGGCGATCGACTCCGCGGTCACGCTCGCGGCATCTTCGGCCGAGAGGCGCGCCTCCAGCTTCATCGCGTCCGCGAAGTTCATCCCCATGCCGTCATCGATGAGCTTCTTGTATCCGAGCATTGATCGTCGATCGCAAGACAACATGTCGGCCGCAAGCGCGACGGCCGTCGGCACCAGTTCGTCCGCTGGAACGACGCGGTTGACGATACCCCAGGCCTCGGCACGCTGGGCATCGACGAAGTTTCCGGTGAGTGAGATCTCCTTGGCGCGGAACTCTCCGATCAGTCGCGGCAGAATCTGGCTGAGACCCCATCCCGGCAGGATGCCGACCCGCGCGTGGGTGTCGGCGAAACGGGCCTCGGGCGAAGCGATCAGTACGTCACACGCGAGCGCGAGTTCGAAGCCGCCTGTGATGGCAAATCCGTTGATGGCGCCGATCACCGGCCCTTCGAAGGCGCGAATCGCTTGGATCGTGTTCTCGTTGCCGATGCCGCTGGTGGCTTCCTCGCTGAGCTCTTTCAGGTCGAGGCCCGCACAGAAAGACCGTCCCGTACCGGTCAGGACGACGGCGGCGGTGTCCGGATCCGCCTGGAGTTCTTCGAATGCGCGCGCGAGCGCGCTGCGGAGTTCGCGTGAAAGGGCGTTCATCGCCTGCGGGCGGTTCAGCGTGACGATGGCGATCTCGTCGTGCTTCTCGATTCGGAGCACCGGCTCGCTCATGTGGCTCTCCCCGTGATTCCCCCGCGCAGCTTCGAGGATACGGCATGCGATCGGCATTGCGATATCCGGGAGGCCCTCAGAGTTGTCGGAAGTCGAGTGCCGTCGCAGCTGTGTCTGAGCCACAATGCGGCCGTGCCGCACGACCCCGACAGCCGCTACAGCCGGATCTACGCCGTCGTCCGGCGGATTCCGCGCGGGCGGGTCGCGACCTACGCTCAGGTCGCTCGACTCGCGGGGTTGGCCGGGCACGCGCGGCAGGTCGGCTATGCGTTGCACGCGATGGCGACGGAGCGCCCGGTGCCGTGGCATCGGGTGATCAACGCACGTGGGGAGATCAGTCCCCGCTCCGACCCGGGCTCCGACCTGGCGCAGCGCGAGTTTCTCGAACGCGAAGGTGTCGTCTTCAATCTAGCTGGTCGCGTCGACCTCGCACGCTTCCAGTGGCGTCCGCGCGATCGCTCGGGCATATCAGGGCGTTAGCAGCAACTTCCCCGTGGTGGCGCGCGACTCGAGCGCGCGGTGGGCTTCCGCTGCGCGCTCGAGTGGGAATACGCCGCCGATGCGGATCGCGAGCCGGCCGTCGGCGACTGCAGCCAGCACCGCAGCCGCACGCAGCTCGAGCTCGGCTGCGTCCTGGGTGTAGTGGGCGAGCGAGGGTCGTGTGACGAACAGCGAGCCGAGGTTGTTGAGTCGGTTGAGATCGAATGGCGGCACCGCACCGCTCGATTGCCCGAACAGCACCAGCAGCCCGCGCGGTCGCAGCGAGTTCAGACTGCCTTCGAAGGTCGACTGGCCGACCGAGTCGTAGACGACGTCGACTCCAGAGCCGCCCAGGAGATCATGCACGCGCTCGGCCACGTTCTCTTCGGTGTAGCGGATGATTTCGTCGGCTCCGGCGGCACGCGCGATCTCGGCTTTCGCCGCGGTGGAGCAGGTGCCGATCACACGCGCTCCGGCGTGTTTCAGCGTCTGGACGAGCAGGCCTCCGGCGCCTCCCGCCGCTGCGTGAACCAGCGCGATGTCGCCTTCGCGGGTGTCGCGGCAGCCGTGCACGAGGTAGTGAGCGGTCATTCCCTGCAGCATCGCGGCCGCTGCGTGGTCGTCGTCGACTGCGTCGGGCACTTTCACGAGCCGGTCGGCGGGAGCGATCAGATCGGTCGCGTAAGAACCGGGTACGCCCGCCCATGCGACGCGGTCGCCCGGCACGATCCGGGTGACGTCGGCGCCGATCGCGGTGACGGTGCCGGCACCCTCGAGGCCGCTCGCGAACGGTAACGGCCGGGGGTAGGCGCCGGTGCGGAAGTAGACATCGATGAAGTTCACTCCCGCACTCGTGACGCGCACACGTGCGCTGTTCGGGCCGGGCTCGCCGGGGTCGTGTGGCCCGAGCCTGAGTACCTCGGGGCCACCGACGGCGTCGACGAAGATTGCCCTACCCATGCTCGAGCGTCATTCCGCGTCGCCCGACCCGCGGAAACGCGCGAGCGCGGCGTCGTAGTCGTCGAAGCCGACGACCTCGCGCAGTTCCGCGAACGGCAGCAGCCCCTCGGCGTCGGTTCCCTGTGCGAGTGCTTGCAATGCGTCATTCATCGCGTGTGTGGCGGCGGAGAGCAGTGTGAGGGGGTGGGCAGCGATCTTGTAGCCGAGTGCTTCGAGCTGCTTCGGCGGCAGGGTCGGCGTGTCGCCATCCTCGACCATGTTGGCCATATGGTGCCCCGGAACCTCGTTGCAGATCCGCGCCATCTCGGCCTCGGTCGCCGGCGCCTCGACGAATAACAGGTCGGCGCCGAGCTCCGAGAAGGTGCGAGCGCGCAGCAGCGCCTCGTCGAGGCCCGCGGACGCGCGCGCGTCCGTGCGTGCCATGATCAGGATGTCGGCGCCCTCGTCGCGCGCCTCCACCGCGGCGCGGATCCGGTCGAATGCCTCGCTGCGAGAGACGACCGTCTTGCCGCGGGTGTGGCCGCAGCGCTTTGGTGCTTGCTGATCCTCGATCATCGCGCACGCGAAGCCCGCCGCCGCATATCCCGCGACCGTGCGCTTGACGTTGAGCGGGTTGCCGTAGCCGGTGTCGGCATCGCCGATCACCGGAATCGACACCGCGCCGCAGACGTCGCGGCCCTGGTCGAGCATTTCGCCGTAGGAGATCAGGCCGGTGTCGGGCTGGGCGAGTCGCGTGGCCGAGACTGCGAAGCCGCTCATGAAGGTGAGCGGGAAGCCCGCGCGCTCGATCAATCGCGCAGACAGCGCGTCGAAACAGCACGGCATGGTGATCAGCCCGGGGGCAGCCAGCAGCTGCCTGAGTTTCGTCGCCGGCGTCGTCATTGCAGGATCCCCGTCTTCTCCCGGGGATTGCTTACCACACCTCAGGAGGTGTTTTCAGCTGGCGGTGCCGGCCTCTTCGGGATCGAACGGAAGCTGGATGCTCACCGTCGTTCCGACGCCTGGCTCCGACTCGACCTCGATCGAACCGCTGTGATTTCGGATGATCTGATAACACAGGGCCAGGCCGAGCCCGGTTCCCTCGCCGACCGGGCGCGTGGTGAAGAACGGATCGAAGATCCGCTCGATGTCGGCCTCGGCGATGCCGCAGCCGTCGTCTTGGATTCGAATCACGATTCCGTCGCCCGCGGTTGCGGTGACCAGGTGGATATTCCCGAAATCGCCGATCGCCTGGAAGGCGTTGATGAGCAGGTTGAGAAACACCTGCTTGAGCTGCTGGGGTGCACAGCGGATCGGGGGCAGGTCGGAGTAGCAGCGCTCCATCGCCACCGAAAAGCTCAGCGTCGCGACGTTGACTGCGTTGTCGAGCAGTTCGTTGATGTCGACCGAGTCGAAGCGGCCGATTCCTGCATGCGAGATTGCGCCGACGTCGCGAACGATCGTCGTGATCCGGTCGACGCCTTCGATCGATTCTTCGAGGATCTCCTCGCCTTCCCGAAAGCGCATGTCGAGGTCGACGGACCGGTCGAAGTCGTCGGCTGCATCGTTCAGGTCGCTCCAGTCTTCTCGTAGCGCAACCAGGTTAGCGCGAACGAAGGTGATCGGATTGTTGATCTCGTGTGCGATTCCCGCAGCAAGCTCTCCCACGGCAGCGAGTCGGTCCGAAGTGATGAGCCGGCTTCGCAGGGTTTCGACCTCGCGCAGGTCGCGAACCGCGATCACGCAGCCGATCACCTCGTCCTTGTCGTCCCGGAGGGGCGACAAGGACACCGACACAGGGATGTTTCGTCCGCCGGTTCCGGTGATCGGAAAGAGTTCGGTCTCGCAGTCGATGATCTCGGCTGTCGGGTCGAGATCGAAGTGGGGGAGGAATTCGCTGATCGGGCGATCGTGGAGCTCTGCCTGCGACATTCCGATCAGCTGCGCCAGTGCGTCGTTGCACGAACGGATCCGGCCGCCGTCCCGCAGCATCGCAACGCCGTCTTGGAGGGTTTCGAGTATTTCGCGGGTGAAGGCACTCGGGACGAGCAGGAAGCGGCCATGGCGGCGGATGCTCCAGGCGACGATCGCTCCGATCACCAGGATGCTGGTACTTCCGAGCCGCGGCACGTGGATGCCTCGGCTGGGAAGCAGAACATCGGTCACTGATGCGATCATTGTCGGAACCAGTATCCCGAAGAACATCCACAGGACCTGACGCTTCTCGCCGGGCGAGATGTCGTTCTTGATCAAGCCCGGCCACATCATCAGCGAGCCGCAGACGTAGAAGATCGTCGGCAGGAACGCGAGCGCGAACAGCGGGCCGAATTCGTAGCTCCAGCCCCATGCAACTCGTATTGGTGAGTGGACGAACAGCGGTGTGAAGATGTACAGGCCGATCCCGAGTGCCGCGGTGGCGTACGCGAAGGGCACGATCCTGCGGTATCGCGAACGCACGCTGCCGGTGACCTCGACGAAGAGGTCCAGCGCGAGCGGGCCGAGCGGGATCCAGCCGAACGAGGACAAGCGGATCAGCAGCAGCACGTGGGTAAGCAGAGCACGCGAGTACGCTGGCCAGCAGGCGGTTGCTGCGCTGGCTCGGGTCGTGCGCGAAGATTGCACTGCCGAGGGTACCGGCGCTGATGCAAGAGATCGCGAGCGTGAAGACGAACGGGTTCATCCGGCCGCCTCCGCCTCGTTGCCGACCTCGCAGGGCATGCGGATCCGGAAGGTCGTTCCGACGCCGCGGGCCGACTCGACGTCGATCGTCCCACCGTGCTTCTCCACGATCTGTCGCGAGATCGGAAGCCCGAGTCCGGTGCCTTCGCCGACGGGCTTCGTCGTGAAGAAGGGAGTGAAGATCTGGGCCTGCGTGGCGGAGTCCATCCCCGCGCCGTTGTCGGTCACGCGGATCTCGACCCAGTCACCGCACGTCTCGGTTTCGAGCTGGATTTCGCCCATTGGTTCGATCGAGTGGGCGGCGTTGAGGAGCAGGTTCAAGAAGACCTGCATCAGCTCCAGCGGGACACACGGTACGAGTGGGAGGTCGGCGAAGCCGCGTGTGATCTCAGCGCGCTGGCGCAGCTGCGGCTGCGCGACGCGCACCGCGGTCTCGAGCAGCTTGTTGATGTCGGAACTCTCTTTCTCCGGGCCTGAATTGCGCGAGAAGCCGCCGACGTCGCGCACGATCGCGGTGACCCGCGTGAGGCCGTCGCGCAATTCCTCGATCATCTCGCGGCCGCCCGCGAAGATCGTGGCGACCTCCGCTTCGTGTTCGTTCTTCGCAAACTCCGTCTTCACCGTCTCCCAATGCTCCTCGAGCATGTTGATATTGGATTGGACGTAGGCGATCGGGTTGTTGATTTCGTGCGCGATACCCGCGGCGAGCTGTCCTACTGCCGCGAGTCGTCCGGAGGTCACCAGCCGGTTGCGCAGCGATGCGACCTCGCGAAGATCGCGCACGACGATCACTTTTCCGAGGCAGTCGCCGTCTTCGTCGAAGAGTCGGGTCTCGTCGACCAGCACGATGACTTCTTCGCCATCGGACCGGACGAGTCGGCGTTCGCGGTCGCCGTGGACGCGCGATCTCGGGGTCGCGAGATCGACGAGGATCTCGTCGATTCGAAGCCCCAAGAGGTCGCTCGGTTCCGCCCCGACGAGCTCGGCCATCTTCCGGTTCACTGAGCGAATGGTCCCGTCGAGTCGCAGCAGAGTCACGCCGTCGGGTAGCGTCGCGAGGATTTCGCCGGCGAAGAGGTGGGGTGCGAGGATCGGGTCGCGAAAGCGATAGATCTTCCACAACGCGAGCCCGCCCCAGGCGACGAGAGACGCGCTGCCGAGGTGCGGGAAATGGACGCCCGCGAAGGGCAGCACGAAGTCGGTCAGGGATGCGGCGAGGGCTGGAATCCCGACCGCGATCCCCATCCATGTATCCATCTTCGCCGAGTCGTCCCGCGACCAGAACCACTCGACCAGTGCGGCAGTCGGGAGCGGGATGATGACCGCCCACGCGACCGCCACGCCGAACCCGACATCACCGGACCAGCCCCACTCGACTCGCGTGACATCGGACCAGAAGGCCGGCGTTGTGAGCGCGACGACGATGGCGATCGCCGCCGAGCCGTAGGTGAACGGCACGAAGCGGCTGTAGCGCTGCACGAGCTTTGGCTCGAGCGTGACCAGCATGTCGAGCGCGAGCGCGCCGATCATCAGCGAGCCGATGCACGATAGACGCACGAACACGAGCGCGGTTGCGGGGTCGGCGACGAGGTTCGAGAAGACATCGCAGATCGCCCAGATGACCGCACACGCCAGCGTGGCTGCCGCGAGCCGATTGCCGCGGTTGCCCGGGTCGCGGGCCCAGATCGCCCCTGCGAGCATCCCAGCAGCCACAGCAGCGAGCAGCGATATCAGT
The DNA here is from genome assembly GCA_019310425.1 of Deltaproteobacteria bacterium. GTDB lineage: Bacteria > Myxococcota_A > UBA9160 > UBA9160 > SMWR01 > JAFDEI01. The sequence continues at coordinate 13,295 of JAFDEI010000171.1, forward strand.
ACGAAAGGGTGCATTCTTGCGGGGTTTCCCGCGAATACCATCGGAAAGATGGAGGTTCCTCTTAATTGTCGATTAATGGTGAAATGGCTACGAAAATCGAGAAAGCCGCAGTAGCCGAGGCGACCCCGACGCCCGCTGGGTACCCGTCAGGCGTCATCTCCGGCCGCGCTCCGCTTCGCCGTGACCGGGATCGAGTGCTCCGAGAGCCGGGTGGGGGGCAGCGGTTCGTCGACCCGGCGCCCTTCTCGCTTCACGATCGCAGCCGGAGCACCCACAGCGGTGCAGTTCGGCGGTACGTCGCGCATGCGGATGAATGAATTTGCGCCCACCTTGGTGTGCGAGCCGACCGTGATCGGGCCGAGCAGTGTGGCCGAAGTACCGATCAGCACGTCGTCGCCGAGCGTCGGGTGGCGCTTGCCGCGGTGCTGGCCCGTGCCCCCGAGCGTCACGTTGTGGAACAGCACGCAGTCGTCGCCGATCTCGGCGGTTTCGCCGATCACGACGCCGGTGCCGTGGTCGATGAAGAAACGACGTCCGATCTTGGCCGCCGGATGAATCTCGACCCCGGTGAGGAAGCGTGCCAATGCCGAAATCAAACGCGCCGGGAGCGACAGGCCGAGCTGTGTGTGCAGCGCGTGGGCGACCCGGTAGAGCAGGATCGCGTGTAGCGGCGAGTGGCACAGCAGGGTCTCGAACCGGTTCTTCGCGGCCGGATCGTGACGTCCGACCACGTTCAGGTCTTCGAAGAATCTCGTCAGCAAGTCATTTCCACGATCTGTCGGGCCCTACGCCACGAAGTCTAACAGTTCGCGGCAGAAGGAGCCTCGTGCTACGCACTCTCTGGCCCCGTGGCCCCCAGGACCCACCCCACTCTCCGATCCGTGCGCGCCATGCAGAAACCGCTCGACTCCTTGATACAGCTTCTCGATCTCGAAGATCTCGAAGTGAACCTCTTTCGTGGAGTCAGTCCCGACAGCGATTCGCAGCGCGTCTTCGGGGGCCAGGTGCTCGGGCAGGCGCTGGTCGCGGCCGGACGCACGACCGAGGGCCTGCAGGCGAATTCGCTGCACGCATATTTCCTGCGGCCGGGTGATCCGAGCACGCCGATCGTGTACCAGGTCGACCGCACCAAGGACGGCCGCAGCTTCACCACTCGGCGCGTGATCGCGATCCAGCACGGCCACGCGATCTTCCATCTCGAGACCTCGTTCCACCGCCCCGAAGCCGGCTTCTCGCATCAGGACGCGATGCCCGACGTGCCCGACCCGGAATCGTTGCCGACCTGGCACGAGCGGCTCGAGCCGCTCGTCGTCGATGCTCCCGAGGACGTCCGCCGCTGGCTGCTGCAACCGCGGCCCATCGACAGCCGCCACGTCACCTGGGTGAACCCGATCGACCCGGAAAAGCTGCCGCCACGGATGTTGGTTTGGATCCGCGCCGACGGGAAGCTCCCGGCCGAACAGTTGATGCAGCAGTGCGTCGTCGCCTATGCGTCCGATATGACGTTGCTCGACACCGCGGCGCTGCCGCACCAGATTTCCTGGGTCGACGAGTCCTATACGGTCGCCAGCCTCGACCACGCCATGTGGTTCCACCACGATTTTCGCGCTGACGACTGGCTGCTCTACGCTCAGGAGAGCCCCGCGGCTGCGGGCGGGCGAGGCTTCAGCACGGGGCGTCTGTTCACGCGTGCGGGCGAGCTGGTGGTGTCGGTGGTCCAGGAAGGGCTGTTCCGTCGCCGCGAGGTCTGAGCGGCTTCGCTATACCTTCAAGCGAACGCCTTCGCACGGGCCGGAGGGATCGGAGGAGTCGAATGACACTCGT
>JAFDEI010000172.1 GCA_019310425.1 Deltaproteobacteria bacterium
GATCGAGGTGCTCACGCTCGGGACACGGCTTGGCACAGAGCTTGCTGTCCTAATCAGACAAGAAGGAATCGAGGGCTCGAGAGTTTGAGCGCGACATCGTGGAGATTTCGCGTGCACAATGCCATCGATGTTCGGTGGCGTGCGCGATCCCGCTTCTTCTTCGAAAGGGATGCACAATGCAAGTGGATCAAATCATGACTCGCAGCGTACATTTTTGTCATACCTGGGACAAGTTGAGTGACGCGGCCCAATTGATGTGGGACGCCGATTGCGGCTGTGTCCCCGTGATTGCCGACGACGGGTCTCATCAAGTGGTCGGAATGCTCACGGATCGGGACATCTGCATGGCGATGCATCTGCGTGGAGAGAAGCCGGACGAAATCTCGGTGGGGGAAGTCATGTCTCCCCAGGTTCGGGCGGTGAATTCTTCTGCGACACTCGCCGAGGCCCAGACGATCATGAGTGAAGCCCAGGTGCGTCGGCTCCCGGTGGTGGACAAGGAGGCGAAGTTGGTGGGCATCCTGGCGCTCGCGGATCTGGCCCGCGAAGCCCAGAGGATGCGCATCAACGAGCATCCCCCAATCACCGATGACGAGATCGGAGACACGTTGTGTGCGATCTCCGAATCCAGAACGCCTTCGGAGCTCGCCCCCACCGCGTAGGGAGAAGTCGTATGGACCATCAACAACATCTAGAACCGCAACTCGAACCACAACAAGAACGCCCGCAAGAAGAGGAGAGCATCTGGATTCGCGGGTTGTACATGCTGCTTTTCGTCTTGATCTATGGCGTTGCAGAAGTCGTCGTGACTGCGGTCGCCGTGGTCCAATTTGGATGGGTGGCCGTGACCGAAGAGCGTAACCCGCGGCTCGAGCGCTTTGGCAGGAGTTTGAGCGAGTTTGTCTATCACGTGGTGCGCTATTGGACCTTCGTTTCCGATGACAGGCCATTTCCCTTCACCGAGTGGCCCGCGCCGAAGGCTGGAGAGGCTGCGTAATCAGGCCGTCCATTGGATCATCGCGTCTTGTGTGTCGATCGGGTCGATGGGGTATGAGGTCGGGCCGGGCTCGGATCAGCTCTGCTGGAAGGCTATCTTGTTTGTGACCACAAACTGTGTAGCGCGGCGCTGGCGGTCTTGCTGCGTGACGTGCTCGTGCTGCCGCAGCAGTGTGCCGGGGAGCAACTCGTTGTCGTCGGTGAGCGCGGCGGCCGTGGCTTCTGCCCGGTAGAGGTGAGGGTGGGGCTGTATGGCTCGTCCTCCGAGTATCCGATTGGTTGAGCAAGTCTCGATCAGTCACGCCTCGGAACCCGAGGATGTGTCTTCGTGCGCCCTCATCTGAACCGTCACCTGGTGCGTCACCCCATTTTCAGGAAGCGGAACCAGGGTGCCGTCGATCCGAGAGCCGTCAACGAAGATCTCGATGCCGCCCTCGCCAGAGCCCCGGCTACTGTCGACCACGATCTCGAGAACGCCGCCGTCGATGCGGACCGTCGCTTCGAACCCGGGCCAGCCGCGCGGAACATGCGGCTCGATGCGCAGCCCTTGTCCCACACGGCGAAGCCCCAGAATCGCCTCTACTGCGAAGCGCCAGCACCACGCTGCGGCGCCGGTGTACCAGTTCCATCCCCCTCGCCCTACGTGGGGTTCGACGCTCGCAATGTCTGCTGCAACGACGTAGGGCTCGAGCCGGTAGCGGCGGACCGCCTCCGGGTTTCGGGTATGTTCAATCGGGTTGATGGTGCGGAACACGCGCATGGCTGTGTCGCCGTCGCCCACTTGCGCAAAAGCCCAGCCGAGCCACGCAGCCGCATGGCTGTACTGTCCGCCGTTCTCGCGAACGCCGGGGGGGTAGGCTTTGATGTAACCTGGATCGCGTGCGGTCAGATCGAATGGAGGCCAGAGCAGGCGGGTGATCTGCTCGTCGTCGCGAAGCAACGCCGATTCCGCCGACCAAAGCGCCTGTTGTATCCCTTCCCGGGGCGCTCCGCCGGAGAGTACGGCCCACGATTGGGCGATCGAATCGATCCGGCACTCATCTGATTTCGCAGAACCCCAGGGTTTCCCCTGGTCGTCGAAGGCACGGCGGTACCACTCGCCGTCCCACCCCTCGTCGTGTGTGGCCGTGAAGATCTTTCGTGCCCGTTCGCGCCAGTTCTTCGCCTCGTCGATTTCGCCGCGCTCCGCGCAGAGCCCCGCGAACCCATTGGCAGCGGCGCCCACGAACCAACCCAGCCAGATGCTCTCGCCGCGGCCTTCGGAGCCGACGCGATTCATGCCGTCGTTCCAGTCTCCGTCTCCTATCAGCGGCAGGCCGTGGGGGCCGCTGGTGAGACCACGTTCGAGCGCGCGGCGGCAGTGTTCAAAAAGGGGGGCGCTCGTGTTGCCGTGCCGGAAGAGTTCGTAGCGCTCGTGTTCGTCGGGGCCGAGGGGCGCTGCGGACAGGAAGCGCACCTGCTCATCGAGCACCGCCGAATCCCCGGTTGCCTCGACGTAGCAAGCGGTTGCGTAGGGGAGCCAGAGAAGATCGTCGGAACAGCGGGTTCGGACGCCGCGACCGAGAGGCGGATGCCACCAGTGGAGTACGTCCCCCTCCTCGAACTGGCGGCTCGCGCATTCGAGTATGTGTGCTCGGGTTCGTGCGGGGTCGCAGTGCAGCAGGGCGAGGACATCCTGCAACTGGTCGCGGAACCCGAAGGCACCGCTCGATTGGTAGAAGCCCGTGCGCGCGAGGATCCGGGACCCGAGTACCTGGTAGAGGGCCCAGCGGTTGATCAGCAGGTCCATCGCCGGATCGGGAGTCCGAATCGTGACCGCGGACAACAGCGAGTCCCATTGGCAGTCGAGTCGTTGCCGGGCAAGGGCTACGGTGCCTGAACCTGAATCACCGCGCAGGAATCCAGGCGGGAATCGACCGCTCCGCTGAGGCCAATCAGGCGCAGCGCTTCCGGGTCCGAAGCGTCGCCTTCGCGTCCGAGGAATTCCGCGCGGTCTGTCGTCATGCCGTGCAGTTCGCGGTCGGTAGTCAGGAAGGCGACCCGATCGGCGAAGTCGGGATTCCAGCGGTTGCACGCGCGCAGCGATCGGCTCGGTGCGTCGTAATCCACGACCACGTGTGGGGCGCCAGCCACTGCACGTAGTAGCTCGCGGTGATCCGGCGCGGTCGGTTTTCATGATTGCGCACGCGTAGTTCGATGATCTTGACGGGATCGTCCAGCGGCACGAAGACTCCCGTGCGACACGCGAGGCCCCTGCCGTTTTGTCGAAACTCGGAGTAGCCCGCGGCGTGTCGCACCTGGCAGGAAAGCTCGGAGCCGGCGGGTCCGGGCATCGGGCTCCAGACCTCAGCGGTCTCCTCGTCGCGCAGATAGAGCGATTCACCCGGTGGATCGAGAACGGGGTCGTTGGTCCAGGGGGTCAGCCGGAACTCGCCGCTGTTGCCCGCCCAGCTGTAGCCGCCGCCCGACTCGGTCACGAGACAGCCGAAGTCATCGTTGGCCATCACATTGCACCAGGGAACTGGGGTGGTTGCCCCGGGGCCGAGGTGAATGACGTATTCGCGCCCGTCGGGCGTAAATCCCCCGGTGTCGTTGTCGAAGACGAGATTGTGCGGACGCTCCAAGGCGGGAGCAGAATCGAACGCAACCGGGGGCCGGGTCGGGTCCAGACGAGGCAGAGGTCGAGGTGCGAATTCGCGAGAGTACAGTTGCTCGCGCAGGCTGCCAGCCTCTGCATCAAGGACGGCTCCGGCCGAAACCGTCAGGAGCAACCGCTGATCCTGCGAAATCTGGTCGGCACGGATCAGGTGGATTCCCGCTCTTCGGCCCAACCATTCGGCGGCGCCGAGTTCTTCGAGCAGGCGGTGGGCGCCTTCCCACGCGTCGTCGCGATAGCTTGTTGCGGCACGCGACAGCAGCACCAGGTCTATCGCCATGCCTCGTCTTCTCCACAGCTGGTGGGCCCGGACCAGGTCCGGGAAGAGGGTTCCCCCCGCGCTGCCGTCTGAAGTTTCGACCAGGAGCAGCGGATCGTCTCCCGAGATTCCGAGCGCCCAAAGATCCTGTTGGCCGAGCCGGTTGGCGGCCACCTGCGCAGACGTCGCTCGCAACCGAGTGCGGGGCGTCAGCAGCGAGGAGAGCAGCGCCTGCAACTCGGGCAGACTTTGCGACGTCAGTCCCAGACGCCCCACCTCCCGTGCGACTTCCGCGTGGGCATCCGACAGGAGCCACTCGAAAGACGCCAGGGTCTCGTAGCGAGCGGCGGTTTCGTCGACGGCCTGTCGAGTGGGCCCGGCAATCGTGACGAAAGCGAGCTGCTCGGTGGCGTAGGGCGCGAGTTCTACCTTCGCGCACAATGCCATGATCGGATCGAGGGTAGACCCCTGACTGCCGGAAAGGCCTCGTTCGAGGCCCAGCGGCTTGCGAATGCTGCCGTTGCGACCCAGGAAACGCTCCCGGTCGGTCTCGAAACCCGAGAGAGAAACCGCCGCCGAATCTGCAACCAGCCGATGCATCGCAACCGGAAAATGCTCATTGGGGTCGCGCGGGCGACGTGCGAAGACCAATGCGTCGAGGAGCGGGACGTGTCGGCCTTCGACGAACAGCTTGCTGAAGGCGAGATGTCGGCGGTCGTCCCGTGCCGGCGCCAGTACGACCTCGCCGTAGCTCGTAAATGTGAGCGAGCGCGGCCGGTTGGTTTCGTTTACGACCGTGATGCGGCGAACTTCGACGTCATCGGCGGCTCCGACCGCGATGTCCGTGCGCAGGGATATGCCCCGCTCGCGGCGGTGCATCTCCACCATGTGGGCGTGGAAGACGACGTCGAATGGAGTCTTGTGGTCTCCAATTGGCCGACGTCCCACAGACCAGATGGCCCCGGTCTCCTGGTCCCGTACGTAGATCCAGAGCCCCGAATCGTCGAGGGTTCCGTCCGGAATGAATCGCGTGACCGCGTGACCACGCCAGTGAATCGCTCCTGCGCCAGCATTGGTCAAGCGGGATGCGAATCGGCCATTTCCCAACAAGTGAACACTCGGCTGCGCATCGCTTGGATCTGCTCGCCACGGGGCGAGGGCCACCATCTCGTCGGGCCACGAGCGCTCGGCCGGGGGCAACGAACTCAGAGTTTCCTCGACCGGGAAATCTCCGGGTACCCGCTCCTGGAGCAGAATGCTCACCGCCTGCACACGTGCGTTGGTCTCGAAACGCTTCACCAGGGCGTTGTTACACAGGAGGTTGTCGATCGCGACAATGATCATTCCCTGGTGGTGCGCCATGTAGGACGAGACGATCGCATAGTCCCGCCCCTCCGGAAGCCGAGTGGCTGTGAAATCGATCGCCTCGTAGAAGCCGTAACTTCCGAGCATCCCCAGGTCACGCAGGCGTTTCAAGTTCTCGACTGCAAGCGCGGGAAACAGGGGCAAGGCGAGGGCCGTTGCGTAGGGGGCGACGACGCGGTCTTCGTCGAGTCCCCGTTTGCGCCCCAACCCCTGTACCCCGAAGGCGCGGTACTGATAGTTGTGGTCGGCGTCGAAGGCCGCAAACCCCGACTCGGACACGCCCCACGGCATGTCTCGTCGTTGGCCGTCGTTGATCTGTTCCAGCACCGCCGCGCGCTGGCTCTCGGCCAGCAATGTGCCCGGCTGGCTGCGTACGAGTAGCGGGGGCATCAGGTATTCGAACATCGTGCCGCCCCAGGAGAGCAGAGCGACCTCGCCCTGCACCCGCGTCAACGGGCGACCGAGCGAAAACCAGTGCTCGGCCGGGACGTCTCCCTTTGCGATGGCGACGAGGCTCGACAGGCGTGCTTCGGACGCGAGCAGATCGTAGTGATGGGAATCCATCTGGTCGGCCGTGACGTCGTACCCGATGAACAGATGTCGCACCTGGCGGTCGTAGAGAAGACTGAAATCCATCCCCAGCGCTTCGCGCGCTGCCTGGCGAGCCAGCTGGGCGAGGTCGTCGGCGAGTTGCTTCGCGTTGCTGCCCGTGGCCGAGACGGCCTTCTCGAGGTCGTCGAGCCAACCGGTAACTTCGCTCTTCGTTTCATCTGTCGCCGGTGCACTGCTCAGCTGCTCACGCGCGCCGGTGATCGTGCCCAATGCATCCTCACAGCAGGGCGCCAGCGTGTTCAGTGGAAGCGATATATCGAGCAGTTCGGCGATCTCGGTGCGAGTCTGCGTCACCACCCGTGCGTCCGGGTGATGCTCGGGGAGCGAGGGTGTCGCGTCCAACACAGCGAGCCACGGGGCGAGCGAATCGATCTCGTGCTGCATGCTGCCGATATGGTGGTGTACGCGTGCCAGCCAGAGCCGAACCTCGCGCAGCGGCGCGAGATCGATCGAAAGGCGGCGGTTCGCCATCGCGTCGAGCAGAATTCTCTCCAGTTCCGCAGATTGAGTTTCCATGGTCTGAAGCGTGTGCGGCCATGCGTTCGGCTGCTCCCCAGCGTCGAGTGCGGCCTGCGCCATCGCACACACCCGCCCGTCGAGTTCGGAGACGTGTGACGCATCGCTTCCCTCGCGCAGATCCGTGAGACTTTCGCCGAGCAGGGCAATCGTGTCGGCCAGACCTTGCCAGCGTTCGGAGCGCCGGCAGGGTTCGTTCATCACTTCCCTACAACCGGCTTCGATCGCGAGCAGCGCCGCCGCGAAGTTGCCGCTGTCTACGGTCGAGACGTAGCGAGGCTGCAGGGGCTCGAGTGTGCGCGAGTGATACCAGTTGAGCAGGTGGCCGCGATAGTGCTCGAGCCGTGCGACGCTGCGCAGGGTGTTTCGAAGCCGCTGGGCCAGCTGTTCGAGGCCGATGTATCCGAGATCGTGCGCCGCGAACGTCGACAACAGCAACATGCCGATGTTGGTCGGCGATGTCCGGTGGGCAACCACGCGCCCCGGATCCTCCTGGTAGTTGTCCGGTGGCAGCCAGTGGCCATCGGGGCCGACGAACGATTCGAAGAAAAGCCAGGTGCGACGAGCGATCCCGCGTAGGAATGCGCTGTCCGCGTCACCGAGTTGCTCGCGTCGTGTAGCCTTGGGTCGGCTGATGCGGCGGGCAATCTCCGGTGACATCATCCAGAGCGCCAGGATGGGGGCCGCGACCACCATCGCTCTCGGGTGCCAGCGCAAGATTGCCACTCCCGTGACAAGTGCCGTGAGCGGTGCCACGGCCATCTCGGTCCAGCAGAGCACCACCGGGTGTCGCTGCGCAACGGACGCCGCGGCGCGTGCGGAGGTGGTCCATTCGAGCAGATGGCGCCTGGTGATGGTGACACGAACGAGCGTGCGAACGATTGCGTCGGTTGTCACGGCGGCGTGATGGGGAAGGAAGACGACGAGCATCAGCCAGCGCAAGGCCGCGTCGGACAGGTTGCGGGAAAGGTTGGGAGAAACTCGCCAGCGCTCCCGGGCCAGCCCCGTGGCAAAGTCGATGAAGAAATGGCCGGCCGGCGCAAGGATCGCGAACAATGTCCAGACGAAGGGGCTTCCTGGCAGCCAGGTCCAGCCCGAGAGCATGAGTACGAGCAGGGCGGTGGGCAGCAGACTGCGCCGGAGATTGTCGACGATCTTCCAGCGATCGATCCACGCGAAGCGATTGGGCAGGTAGTCGAACCGCGCGCCCGGAACCTTGCGGCCCAGCCACGGGATGAGTTGCCAATCGCCGCGAACCCAGCGATGCAGCCGACGCGTGAACGCCAGGTAGCTCGGGGGATAGTCTTCGTAGAGGACGATGTCGGTTGCCAACGCCGCACGACCCTGGACACCCTCGAACAGGTCGTGGCTCGCGAGCGCGTTTTCCGGGACCCGGTCCGCGAGGCTCTGCGAGAAGGCGGCAATGTCGTAGATCGCCTTGCCGACGTAGATTCCGGTTCCGAAAAGATCCTGATACACGTCCGACACCGCGCGGCTGTAGATGTCGATCGCGGTGTCGCCGCAGTAGAGGCGGGTGAAGCGCGACTGGTTGCCGCTGTCGGGCGATGTTTCGACGCGCGGCTGAATGATGGTGTAGCCGGCCCGGACTCGCCCCGACGTCGAGTCCATCTCCGCGCGGTTCAGGGGATGGGCGAGCGTCCCGATGAGGCGGATCGCGGTTCCCTGCGGCAGTGTGGTGTCGGCGTCGAGGGTGATGACGAAGCGAACATCGTGGAGGCCGGACGGGTCGCCTTCGTGGACTTCGAAACTGGTGTCCTGCGCGCCGAGCAGCAGGCGATTGAACTCGTCGAGTTTTCCGCGTTTGCGTTCCCAGCCCAGCCATCGCCCCTCGGCGGCGTTGAACTGGCGCTCCCGGTGCAGGAGGTGGAAGGGGCCGAGGCCGTCGGGGTCGTGTCGACGGTTGAGTTCCGCAATCCCACGCACGGCGATGTCGAGAAACACGGGGTCGTCGGGTTGCTGCGCTTCGTCGGCCTCGCCAAAGTCGGTGAGCAGCACAAAGCGAAGGTTCGGGTCCGAGTTCGCGAGTTGGTGGCGCTCGATCTGGCTCAGCAGATCGTCTACGTCCGCGAGGCTGCCGAGCAGGCTCGGAATCACGACCGCGGTCTTGCAATCGGCGGGGATTCCGTCTTCGAAGGCGAGCTTGGGAAGCACACTGGGCGGAAGCAGCCGCGAGATCGTCCAGTGGAGCACCGTGACCGCAAGCATCGAAGACGGCAGCAATACGAGGAGCAGAGCGGCCATTCGGGTTGCGAGACCCGCCCCGACCAGTGCGAGATAGGATTCCGGAACCAGGGCAAACGCCGCGGTCAGAAAGCAGACTGCGCCGAGATAGATCCCCGTCGCGTGTCCGCGAAGTGTGTTTCGGCCTCGTTCGGCCCAGCTGGTCTTGTACCGGAGCGATTGCTCGAGGTGCTGGCGGCCCTCTGCGATCAGCCAAAAACCGATATGGTGCGAGCGCCGACCGGCAGCGGCGCGCCGCGAAAGCGCGAGTGCACGGCGTGCGACCTCGCGTTCGTTGTGATGCGACCTCCGGGCCAGATCTTCAACGACGCGGCGGTAGCGGTCGCGAGTTTGGACGTCCATTGCGCAGTAGTCGTTGGCTGGATCGTGCCGAAGCACGGTATCGATTGCGCTCGTGTTCTCAACGAACTGTGGCCAGGAGATTGCGTTGAGCGCCGCGAGGCCGCGGACGCTGCGTGCCACGGACTCCGTAGTGTCCAGTTGCAGCGGCAGGTCGTCGTTTCGGGCGATCTCGAACGGGGCGGGGAGTTCTGAAGACTCGCGTTCGAGCGCCGAGACGAGTATCTCGATACAGGTCAGACGCAGCATCGTTGGGAGTGCCCACAACTCGGCGAGGTCGAGAGTTTCGACCTGCTGGTATGCGGATATGAAGCGGGTGATGGATTCGGTTGTGAGTTGAAGGCGCGTGGCGCGTACGATCGTCTGGGCCACCGCGTAGACGCGCGGCGGATGATTCATTTCGTCGATCGCCAGAGCGGGCAATCTTGCGTAGTAGCCGGGGGGCAGGTCTTTGCGAATCTGCCGAACCGCCCGCTGGATGATGTAGCTGTTGTCCAGCAGCCACTCGGCGGCTTTGGCAGCCGAGGTCTCTTTGGGTAGGACCGTGTGCGCGTCGGAGAGCCACTCCGACATCGCGGGGAGACCGGCGAGGGACGCGATGGCGTCGGGCTTCTGGTCCGAGACAGCGTGTGAGCGCGCCAACTCAGTTGCCGTGGCCGCGAGACCCATAGGCAATTCCGGTTGCGAATGCGGGTCCGTCACGAGACCGTGAGGTTCGGCGGTCGCATACCTCCCGGACCATCGCTCCTCAGCCGCTTTCGCGTGGCATGCTCATTCGGCTCGCGAATGACGAGGAGAGGTGCTGTGGCGTTCTCGAGTAGAAAACCGGCGACGCTGCCAAAGGGGAGTTCCGCGCGCCCGCCGCGGCCGTGTCCCGAAAGGACTACCAGATCGATGTGATCTGCGGCGATGCGACGCAGGATCTCGCTTCGGACATCACCGTCGACCGTCACCAGCGTGCGTACCGGTACGGAGCCATCTGCCACGTGCTTGCGCACGCTGTGGAGGTAGGTTTCGGCGACGCGCGTATTGTGATCGACGAGACGTTGCTCGAGATCGCGTTCCTCCTCGTCGATCGGGCCGGGGCACGAGCACTCGGGCCTGGCGACGACGTGGAGAAGGAGCAGGTCGGAGCCGTGTGCGCGTGCCACGCTCAGGGCTGGTGTCAGGGCGCTTTCCGCTCGAGGCGATCCGTCGAGCAGAACCAGAATTCGGTCGTACGTGACTTTGCGCTTGAGGGGCTCCTGAACCGACCAGGCGGGTACCAGGAGGATCGATCCCGAAATTCCCTCGATGAGCTTTCGCGCCGTACTCGCGAGGCTCCATTCCGTCCAGCCGCTCGACCCGTGGCTACACATCACGGTGACGTCCACTCCGTTGCTGTCGACCCAGTCGCGAAGCTCCTCGGCCGGGCGTCCTTCGAGAACCTCGAACGCGACCAGAAGTTCAGCCTGCGAATGCTCGGATTCGACTGCGGCGAGGTGTCTTCGCGCATCCGCGCGCTGCACCTCCCAGGCCAGCGCATCTGTGAGGGGCGCGTTTGGGCCTTCGTGCGGTGGCTCGAGGGCATGCAGGACGGTCAACTTGGCGCCAAACGCCCGGGCGAGGGCGACGGCGTGTGGCACGATCCGATCTCCGACGGGAGAGCAGTCGACGCAGACGCCGACGTGACGAATCGGTTGCGACCCTCGTTGCTGGGTTCCGTCGCCCGGGCGACCACTGGCCTGGCCCGCCATCACCTTTCCTCCTCAGTTGAACCAAAAAAATCGATACGCTTCAGGGGAATGCAAGTCTGATGAACGCAAGACGCATGCCCGCGTCTGCATACGATCACTTGATGCTCCGTTGAATTCAGCGGTCGACCAGAGACCTGGTGCCGCATGAGTGTGACAACGCGCCCCGTTTCTCGAGAGTTTCGTGAGCAGATTCCGAGAAGCGCGACTGCTGCAGACACGGGGCCGTCAGGTCTGCCAGCTGAGTTCATTACGACTACCCACTGCGAGCATTGGACCTCCTGACACGGCGACCGCTGTGGCGATGGGAGTCGTGGGTCCATCGTGATGATCTGCTTCGCGGAGTACACGGTGCCCCGTTCAACGTAGTGATCGATGCAGTCGGCTGTCGGCTCTTCTCGGAAACGCCACTTGAAGCCCCTCGTCGGGAGCCGCGATAGAAATTGCACCGCGCCTCCGACGTACTAGGCTGCGGGCGCTCCACGGAAGGAGGTTGAATGGGCCGAACTCGACGATCCCGTCGCATCGCCGGTCTCGTCGCTGTAGTAGCGGGAGCGATGATTGCGCTCGCCGTCCCGGCGAATGCGCAGAAGGCCGAGCAGGCGGACACGGAGATCACGCAGCCTGCCGAGCCCGATGAACCCCCCGCCGAGAGCGACGAAACAGGCGAGATGGAGGTGATGGTTGTCACGGCGTCTTCCGCATCCCGCAAGCGCTCGGACCTCACGAACAGCATCGACGTCATCGGCGAAGTCGAGATCGAACTCCAGAGATACGACAACGTCCCGGAACTCCTGCGCCACGTTCCGGGCCTTCACATGGAGCAGCCCGGATCTCGCGGCGGACGCTCATCCATCTACATGCGCGGCCTGGATCCGAACCAGACGGTCATCCTCGTCGACGGGATTCGCATGAACGACCCGAACAACAACCTCGGCGGCTCGTTCGACCTCTCGACTCTCGACACCGACAACGTCGAGCAGATCGAAATCGTTCGCGGGCCGCTCTCGGCCGTGCACGGCTCGGATGCCCTGGCCGGTGCGATCAACGT
>JAFDEI010000173.1 GCA_019310425.1 Deltaproteobacteria bacterium
GATGTCGATGAGCCCCGCGGCCTCGTCTTCGTCGAACGCGAGTGCCGTGCCCTCGGTGGGCACGAAGCCCGGTCGAATGCAGTTGACGCGAACCCCGAACGCTGCGAGCTCGAGTGCCGCACAGCGCGTGAGCGCCTCGAGCGCCGCCTTCGAAACCGTGTAGGGCGCCATGTAGCGCGCCACCTTCGCGCCCTCGACCGACGAGATCGTCACAATACTCCCACCGTGCTCCTTCATGGCGAGGCCCGCATGCTTGATCGTGAGAGCCGTACCGACGATGTTGAGATCGTTCACGAAGCGCCACGGATCCGCGCCGAGCAGCAGGATCGGCCCCGGTGCACCGCTGCCCGCGTTCGCCACCGCGATGTCGAGCCGGCCGTCGTCTCCGGCGGCGCGCGCCACCGCGGCCGCGACCTCCTCTTCCTGGGTGACGTCGCATTGCGCGATCTCGAGCGTTGCCGCGTCGATCTCGGAACGGAGCTGCTGCGCCGTCGCCTCGAGCACCTCCATGCGCCGGGCCGCGAGCGTGACATGCGCGCCGTGCTGTAGCAGCCGGCGCGCGATACCGCGCCCGACTCCCGTGCCTCCACCAGTCACGAGCGCCTTCTTTCCGATGAGTAGACGGTTCATTTCGTCTGCCTCCTTCTGCGGCGCGTGGCCAGAACCATCAACGCCGGCGAGACCATAATGTCGGCCAGAAACGCCGTCACCGCTCCGAAGCATGCAAGCATCCCGAACTCGGAGGTGTTGTTCATGTAGGACAGCATCAACACCGCGAATCCCGACGCGAGCACCACGCTGGTAAACAGCAACGCGGCGCCGGTCGTCTCGAGGGTACGCCGGACAGCCAGCCGCGCGTCGCCGATGTCTGCGTAGTAACGCTGGAACTTGTGCATGAAGTGGATGGTGTCGTCGACTGCGAGACCGATGATGATCGAGCCGATCATCAGGCTCGAATTATCGAGTGGGATGTCGAGCCACCCCATCAGGCCCAATACCATCCAGATCGGTATCAAGTTCGGCACCATCGCCAGTAAACCGCGCTCGAGGTTTCCGATCAGCAGCACCATCAACGGCGTGATGATCGCGAGTGCAATCGCATACGACCTCGCCAGCGTGGGGTTCACGATCGAGAACGTGCGTCCGAACAGCATGCCGAGTCCGGTGGGCGTGATCTCGACCTCGTCGCCGAGCATCTCCTGGAATTTCTCGACGAGATGATCGACGAACGGCGGCGTGTGCATGCCGTCCGCAAACGGCATCCGCATGCTGATCTTCGCGAGCTGGAAACGGCTGTCGGTCAACTCCTCGAGGTCGTCGCTGCCGCTGTTCTCGAACAACAGCAGCTCCTGGGCGAGCAGTTCCCGGTTATCGGGGATCACATAGGCGGCGTGATCGTTCTCGTTCAGTGCTTTGTGGGTTTCCTTGACGACGTCCACGATCGAGATCGTCTTGCTGACCCAGATTTCGTCCCGCGGGAGCGAGACCGCGTACTGCGAGACACGATCGATCGCCCGCATCATTTCGGGGTCGAGCAGGCCGTTCTCGCGCCCGGTGTCGATCACGAAATCCATACCGCCGCCACCGTCGAGGTGTGCGTTCATGAACTCCACCGTTTCGCGGATCGGATCGCCCTTCGGAAACCACAGCAGTCCATTCTGCGAAAAGCGGACCTGCAACAACCCAGTGCCGAACACCGCGAGAACCAGCGCGGTCGCGCCGAGAGCGCGCCAGGGATTGCGCGCCGACCAATCGCCCGCGCTTGCCACTGCAGCACTCATCGCGGCGCGTAGCGCATCGCCGCCGAATCTCGGGTGCGCCTTCAGCGGAACGATCGCAAGCAGGGCCGGCAGCATCGTCAGGCTGTAGACCAGCGTCAGCAGGATCCCGATCGGCGCCATCTTCCCGAGATTCGCCACCTGTGCGAGCTCCGCCGAAACGAATGAGAAGAGACCGCCTGCAGTCGTGACGGTCGCCATCGCGACCGCGAGCCCGGAGTGGGCGAGAGCACCCGCGATGGCGGCCTCCGAGGAATCCCCGGCCTCGAGTCGCTGATAGACGATCGTGAGGATGTGAACCGCGCTGCAGACCCCCACGGTGATCAACAGCATCGGCAGCACCTGGCCGGTAATCGACGTCGGGACCCCGATCAACGCCATGATCCCGTACGTCACCCCCAGCGCACACATGACCGTGAGCGTCGGAAGCAGTACCGCGGACGCACGGCGGAACAACACGAACAACAACAGCATCACGACCAAGACACATGCGGTCGTGAAGACCTTGATGTCGCGCATCATCTTCTTGGTGGCGTGGTGGTTCATCACACCGCCGCCTGCGATGCCGAGTTCGAAGCCGGGCGCGTCGAAGCGCTCCATCACCTCGCTGACGGCTTCATTGAACGCGTGCTTTTCCGGGCCGGTCAGGAACTCGGGCGCATTCTCGGGCGAGTCTTGCGACTCGGACGCGCCGTCGAAACCCGCCAACGCATCGACCTCCTCGCCGAGCGTCGAGTAGATCAACGGCTTCAGCGCGATGGTCGTCACCGTTCCGGCGGCGTCGATCAAGGTATTCCGATAGAGAGGGGTTTCGTGAACTCGCGCTTCCAGCTCCGCGACGTCGGCCGCGGATTCGGGCCATTCCTGCATCAAGTCTTCGACGATGAGCCGATCGCCCTCACCGCGGGTATTGCGCACGTTCAACAAGCTGGTGACTTCGAGCAGGTACGGGATCTCGGCCTCGAGGGCCTCGTGCAAATCGCGCAGTCGGTTCAGGAAGGCGAGGTCGAACACCTCCGTGGTGTGGACCACGACCACCATCTGCTCGTCCTGACCGAACTGCTCCCGCATCGCGTCGTAATGAATACGGGCGGGGTCGTTCGGGCGCAGGAAGCTCTCAGTCGAATTATCGGCCGTGAGCTCAGGGAGCCAGCTGACCAGACACGCCGTAATCGCGACAGTAGCGAGCAGCACCCACCAGCGACGGCGATGGATGAAGTAGCCCCAGTCGGAGAAACCGCGCTCGACACGCTCTAGGAATTTCACGAAAGCTCCGCGTCACGGCTCGCGGGGCGGAATCGCACTGCAATGAGGTGCAACGCGAACTGCTCCGTTCGGACAGACGGCGCGCGACGGCAACATACACCAGCGAGCGGAGCACGTGACGTCTCCGTGCGTCGAGAACCCGGACGCTGCCGGCCGACTCCACCAAGGCCCTCGGGCCGATCGCCCCCGATCGCGGCGACGATTACGCGATCAGACTCTCGCCTTGACGCTCGGTCGGACGCGAACGGTCGCATTCTTGTGGCCCGGGACCGCGCCGCGGATGAACATCAGGCTGCGGTCGGAGTCGATCCGGATGATCTCCAGATTCATCGCAGTGATCTGCGCGTTGCCGAGACGGCCGGGCATCTTCATGCCCTTGATCACACGGCCGGGGTAGGCGCCCGCACCGATCGCACCGGCGTGGCGGAAGGCTTCGTGGGTGCCGTGCGTGCGACGCTTGACCTTGAAGCCATGCCGCTTGACCACGCCCGCGGTACCGCGCCCCTTCGAGGTACCAACCAGGTCGACGCGTTGTCCCTCGCTGAAGATCTCGGTGTTGATCACCTGACCGACTTCATGGCTCTCCAGCTCTTCGGCGGTGAGCCGGCTCTCGCACAGCACTCGAGTCGGCGCCACACCGGCCTTCTCGAAGTGCCCGGCGGCGGGCTTCGAGGTGCGCGACGGACGGCGCTCGCCATAGCCGAGCTGCAGCGCGTCGTAGCCGTCCTTGTCAGCCGTCTTCTTTTGGATGACGGTATTGGGACCGGCTTCGAGAACCGTCACGGGGATGCACTCGCCGCTGTCGCTGTAGATTTGAGTCATGCCGATCTTGCGGCAGAGAAGTTCGAGGGCCACGGGATGGTCTCCAAGCTGTATTCGGATCTCGGGTCATGCCTTCGGGAAGGCGCGGAAATATAGGAAGAAGCTGGGGAAATGTCGACCCAAGGCGGTAAAAGAGTACTACGGGCGGCCTTGATCCTCGGCCTCGACGGAGCTTGCTTCGAGGTGTTGGACCCGCTGATCGCAGCCGGGAGGCTGCCGAATCTGGCCGCCTGGCGTGCCCAGGGCGTCTCCCGCCCACTGCGGAGCACGGTTCCGCCGATGAGCTTCCCGGCCTGGTCGACCTTCCTGACCGGGCTCGGACCGGGGCGACACGGGCTGTTCGACTTCACCCAGAAGGCGCCCGACGCCTATCGACTCGTATTCGCGAATGCGAGCGATCGCCGTGGCACGCCGTTCTATACGCGGGTGAGCCGGGCGGGCGGGCGCTGTCTGGTGCTCGGGGTCCCGGGGACATTCCCCCCCGAACCTCTGAACGGTCTACTGGTGTCGGGTTTCGACGCACCGGTTTCGACCGGCAGCGACCCCCGCAGCGCGAGCGATCCCGAGTTCTACCGGAGCATCGCCGACCGAGTCGGTCCCTGGATGCGGGCAGACCTCGACGAAAGCGCCGACTCCGAAGGCTGGCACGAGCGTGCGGTCGGGCAGCTGCTTGCACGCGTCGATCGCAAGTGCGACTTCGCCCTCGAGGCGCTTTCACAGCTGCGCGCTGCCAACGACGGTGAGCGCCCAGAGCTGATGCTGGTGGTGTTCTCCGAGAGCGACACCGTGGTCCACCACTACTGGCGCGACCACGACCCGAACTCGCCTCGGCACGACGCTTCCGCAAGCGCTGTGCGGCGCGATGCCATCACCGCGGTCTACCAACGGCTCGACGCCGCCTGCGGGCGGATACGTGCTGCCTACGGCGAAGACGCACTCTGCCTGATCGTGTCCGACCACGGCGGCGGCGGCGCGTCGAAGCGCGTCGTGCACCTGAACGCAAAGCTCCACGAAGCGGGCATGTTTGCGCGCACAGCGGGTCGACGCGGCGCCGCGCTCGATACCGCAGCGAGAAGAACACGCGACCTCGCGCTACGCCTGCTTCCCGCTCGGCTTTCGGAACGCATCTTCCGGCGCGCGCGTTTCGCCGCAGCGCGCCTCGAGAGCGCGGCCCGTTTCGGCGGAATCGACTGGAGCCGCACCCAGGCGTTCTCCGAGGAGGCCAACACCCAACCCGGGGTGTGGGTCAATCTGCGTGGTCGCGAGCCGGCGGGCAGTGTCGCCCCGGAAGACTACGAACGAGTGCGCGATGAGATCATCGCGGTGCTACTGGCCTGGACTCTCCCCGACGGCGGCGGGCCGGTCGTCGCCCGAGCTCGGCGCCGCGAAGAAGTCTACGCGGGCCCCTGTACCGATCGCGCCCCCGACGTAGTGGTCGAACTCGCTCTCGACGCAGGCTACGGTCTGTCTTTGGTGCAGACACCGTGGTCGAATAGGAAGGTCGAATCCGTGCGTACCCTCGAACCGGGTGAATTTTCGGGCGGTCGCGGCCGCGGGATGAACGGCACCCACCGCCCGCTGGGCGCCTGGATCGCAACCGGTGCGGGCGCGCGCAACCTCGACGACACGCCCGAGCCTTCGCTCGAGGACATCGCCCCGACCCTGATGCGCGCAATGGGGGTGAGCTGGGACGGCGAGTTCGACGGCACCGCGCGCTTCTCCGAGCGCATGGCCTACACCGCCGACGAAGAGGCGATCATCGCCGAACGATTGCGCAACCTCGGCTATCTCGAATGATGGAGCCGGACACGCGGCCGGAGCTCTCGCTCGTCTATCCGGTATTCGACGAGGCGGACAACATCGGCGAGCTGCTGGACCAGAGCCTACGACTCGCACCCAAGCTCTCGTCCGACTTCGAAATCATCGTGGTCGACGACGGCAGCCGCGACGGCAGCGCGCGCATCATCGAAGAGCGGCGCCGAACCGAACCGCGAATTCGTGTGGTCCGGCACGCGGCAAATCGAGGCTACGGAGCCGCTTTACACGCGGGCCTGCGCGAGGCACGCGGTGAATTCGTCTTCTTCAGCGACGCCGACCTTCAGTTCGACCTCGAAGAGCTCTCGACCCTGCTCGCGCATGCGCGTGAATTCGACATCGTCGCAGGTTATCGACTGCACCGGCGCGACCCGTGGCCACGGCGCATCATCGGCTGGTCGTGGAGCGCACTCGTCCGCGCGCTGTTCGACCTGCGAGTGCGGGATATCGACTGCGCGTTCAAGGTCTTTCGCCGCCACGTGATCGATGCGATCCCGATCGAGTCGATCGGCGCTTTCATCAACACCGAGATCCTGGTTCGCGCGGACAAGGCGCACTTTCGCATCCATCAGGTTCCGGTCACCCACCGGCGGCGGCGACATGGCCGTCAGAGCGGCGCGAACCCCAGCGTCATGCTACGTGCGCTCGTCGAGCTCGCGATGTTGTACGGAGAACTTCGCCGACCGAGAAGTGACTTCGCAGCCAGCCATGACGGTGGTTGAATCCGCCTCACCACTGCGCATAGCAATCCTCGGTGCATTTCCTTTTCCACTCGACCTGGGCTCTCAGATCTACGTGCGCGACCAGGTACGAGCACTCACGCGCGCCGGCGCCTCGACCACACTTCTATGTTATGGAACGGGAAACGGCGCGAGTACCGACGACATCGCAATCAATCGCGTTCCGCACGCGCTATCCGCCCGGAAGCTCCGCTCAGGGCCGAGCTTGGGCAAGCCGATTGCCGATGCCGCACTCATCGGCACCTTCATCGCCGCGCACCGCCGTCACCGATTCGACATCGCGCTCGCCCACAACGTCGAAGCCGGCTTGGCGGCGCTGGCCGCGCGCCCGCTAACGGGCGTTCCGGTCGTCTACGTCGCCCACACCCTGCTCGGGGAGGAACTCCCGCACTGGGGGCCGGCCGCGCTCGACCGCACGCTTGCAGCAACCGGGCGCGCCTTCGGGCGGCTGCTCGCACGACGTTGCGACGGGGTACTCGCGCTCTGCGAGGCAGCCGCAGCGCGGTTTCGGAACTCCGCACGCGGACCGGTCGCCATGATCCCGCCGGGCCTCGACCCGACACCCGCCCCGGACGCCGACCAGCGTTCGCACGCGTGCAAGCGCTTCGGACTGTCGCCTGGCCGCTTCGCGATCTACTCGGGAAACCTCGATCGCTATCAGGATCTCGACCTGCTCGGCGAAGCCGCGGCTCGCATTCCGGAATTCGATGTGGTCGTTGCCACCCACGGTGAGGATTCCTCGGTTCATCCGGCGCTGCGAACGGTCCGGGTCGCCGACCACGCGGAGATGCGCTCACTGATCGCGGCAGCGGGCGTTGCCGTACTCCCACGTCGCACGCCGGGCGGATTCCCCATCAAGCTGCTCGGCTACATGGAGGCGGCCGCTCCCATCGTCGCGATCGAGGGGGTCGCGGAGGGGCTGATCCACGACGAGAGCGCGTGGTTGCTGCCGCGGGCAGTGTGTTCGGAAGCGCTCGCCGACGGGATCCGCCGCCTACTCATGGATCCGGAGCGCGCGCGGCGCGTCGGCGAGGCAGCCAGACGACAGCTCGAGGCGGTGCACGGTTGGCATTCGATCACCGAACGGACGCTGACGCTGCTCGAGTGTGTGCGCGATCGCTCAGCCGCCGCCGTCTGACTTCGGTGGAAAATTCTTACGCGACAACTCTTCGCCTTCGTTGAACTCCGCGACCTTTTCGAGGCTGCCGTCCGCGTACCAGCCCTGCCACTTGCCGTGGAAGGCGCCGTTCTTGAACTCGCCCTCGGTTCGCTTCTGGCCATTCTCGTAGAATCTGACCGCCGCGCCGTGACGGACTCCGTTCACATAGTTGGCCTCGACCATGAGCTGCCCGTTGGCAAACCAGATCTTCGTAGGGCCGTTCGATTCACCGTCGCGAAAGGACTCTTCGGTTAGCGAGCCACCATCGGGCGTCCGTGTCACGAATACGCCATCTCTTCGGTCGCGGGTGTAGTTGCCGGTTTCTGCGAGTTGGCCGTTGGGGTGCCAGGCCTGATACGTGCCGTCCATTTCACCATCGACGAAGCGCGCGCGCGCCATCTCCTCACCCGTCTCGTAGTAGCTGACGCTCGGGCCGTGCTGCGTACCATCCGGGCGGCTGCACCACTCCTTGCGGCCTTCGGGCGGGTGCTTCCCCTGGCGTTCAGTGCCGCGCGGGCATTTCAGATCCGCCGGCGAGGCTGCGGAGGCCGACTCGCCGAGCGGAAGCCACGCGATGGCCGGAAATACCAGCATCGCGGTTCGGAGAAGATGGCTCGGGATGATCGACAGGTGAGACTCCAGGGCTCGGGCCGGCGTGGCGGCGACCCCTCATCCTACTCGCTCCCGCGTGTCCCGGGCCAGCACGTATCTGCCGATCCGGCCGGGCTCCCCGAGACGGTTGGGTAACTGGCTCGCGCGTCGTCCGCTGTGCGGTCGGAGCTTTCGCGTCGGCGAGTAAAACGCGCTTCGCGCGTTTCAGAACCTAGTAGTGGATCCGGACGTTTCGCACGCCCCACTCGCGAGCGGCCTGGATGTCGTCACCCATATAGATGTCGATCCGCTTCTCCCAGCGGCTCCCCATCTTGTCGAGCACGAGGTAGGTGCCCGGAAACCCGTCGATCTCGACCTCGGCACCGCGGGTGAGACCAATTTCGAGCAGGTCTCGCGAAACGGCGATGACCTTCATACCCGGGGTGAGGGAGTCCCCCCAAGCCGCGATGTTGGGCTCGGAGTTGGTCTGTTCTGGGACGGAATTGTACGCCGTCGCGGTCAGGGACAGAGTGCGGCGCAAAGTGACTTCGTCAGCAATGCTTGAAGCCGACGCCGCGATGACGAAAGCAAATGCAAGAACCGCTGCG
>JAFDEI010000174.1 GCA_019310425.1 Deltaproteobacteria bacterium
CGGGTCGGGCTCGAGCGACACCTCGACGGGGATGAAGGCCTCGGGGTCGACGTAGGCGTCGAGTCCGAAGACCTCCAGGCGGGAATTGTTGGCCGAGGCGATGAACAGCCGGCCAAACGGGTCGATCACGACATCCATCGGGATCCGCAGTTGGCCGGGCCGGGCCCCGAGTTCGCCGATGCTGAGCAGCATCGGGCCGTCGCGGTCGAGGACCTTGACGGTCCCGTCGACGGCGTCCGCTACGAAGACCCGGCCCGCGTCATCCGCCCAGATGCCCTGCGGCGAGTTGAAGTCGCGCCGTGGGCTGAAGGCGCTCGCCCGGAAGTAACCGAGGCAGAAATTGTAGCTGCCGTCTAGGGTGAAACTCTGAACGCGGAAGTTGAGCTGGTCGACGACCAGTAGCTCGTTCGAGTCGGCGTCGACGAAGATCCCGGTCGGAAAGTTGAACTCGCCGTCGCCGCCGCCCGACGTGCCGAAGCTCGACAAGAACGCGCCACTGCCGGCGTAGATGTTCACGCGGTCGTCGGCGCTGTCCGTGACGTAGACGTACCCGGTCGTCGCGTCGACGTCGATGTCGCCCGGCATGCCGAACTCCCCGTCTCCCTGTCCGAGCTTCCCGAGGATGTCTCCGTCGAGCGTCACGACCGCCACCGAGCCGTTCGTTCCATCGCCGACGAAGAAGGTCCCGGCGTGGCTCGCGCCGATGCTGACGGGGTTCTCGAGGCCGGTCAGACGGGAGACGAAGCGCCCGTCGGGCGCGCGGACCGTGACCGTTCCGAGCGCCGGGTCGGCGACGTAGATGTTTCCCAAGGAGTCGACAGCGAGTCGGGTGGGCGTGCCGAAGGCCGCGCGATAGCTGTGCAGGAACTCCACCGTGGGCACCGGTCGTGTCGACGTTCCGCCGCCGAGGCAGGCCGCGCGCGGGGCCGCGGC
Organism: Deltaproteobacteria bacterium; assembly: GCA_019310425.1. Lineage (GTDB taxonomy): Bacteria > Myxococcota_A > UBA9160 > UBA9160 > SMWR01 > JAFDEI01. Next base: position 934 of record JAFDEI010000174.1, read on the forward strand.
GAAGACCGGGATGGTGAGGGCTGCGAGCCCGACCGCCAGCGGCAGCCGTCCCTTTCCGAGCAGACGAAACAGGCAAATCAAGCGGGACTCCGAGCAGGTCACTTCCATCCTTTCGCGATCGTCGACGGACGCGCCCGTCCGACCGGCGCGTCGATTCCGTGGGGTTGCCGCAGCGGGTCGCGGCAGCCCCACGCTTCGAGAGCAAGTTCCGGGCCAGTTGCTCCGGGCGCAGCCCTCGGGCGTTCTTGGCGCGTGAAGACGCGCGCTGCCCCGGCGTTGCCCGTGAGAGTGGCTGGCTGCCGGCCGATTGCGTGCGCCTGGATCGGCGATTTTCGCAATTCTGCGAGGCGTTTCAGCCCGGCTCGCGCCGGTGCCCGCCGAGTCGATGAAAAACCGTTGCAAACCAGCAGCTTGAGGAGCCTCGCAGACCTGCATGGCGGCGCCTCCCGGATTCGAAGATCTGCGAGGCCGCGCTGCGCGAGCATTGCCGCCGCGCCTCGCTCGCAGGGCTCTGCGGCCTTTTCAGCTGACGAGACGCCTCGATACGGACTCCTGAAGTTTTGGCACGACGCTTGCGAGAGGGGGGTCAAACGCCGTTGGCACGGCCGCTGACGAGACGCAAAAGAAAGGCAGGTACGCAATGAAGAGGATCAATCGTTCTTGGATGACAGCGGTGGCTCTGATCGCGGGTCTCGTGATCGCGGGCGGTGCGATGGCGGCACCGGGCGACGGAATCGCACTGAGCGCACACGATTTCACCGATGACGCAACCACTACGGTGGGTTTGTGCACCTTCTGTCACACGCCGCACCGGGCCCAGCAAACCAAACTGCTGTGGAACCACACGCTCTCGAGCCTCTCGTACTCGTGGAGCGACACCACCAACACGACGAACGGCACTCCGCTGCCGACCTTCGACAACACCTGGCAGGGCGTCAGCAAGAACTGCCTGTCGTGCCACGACGGCACGGTGGCGATTGGTGATGTGGCCTGGTTCGATGCGACACCGAACCAGAACCTGTTCGCCGACCAGCACAACCTGCCCGGCGACCCCAGGCTGATCACCTTCAACAATCCGGGCACGGGCGACATGGCGGGCAACCATCCCGTCGCGCATCCCTTCCCGTTCCAGGGCCAGGTGAGCACCTACAACTCGGTGACGTCGGGTTCCGAGGTGGTTGCCAGCGGCTGGGTGGCCGATCCGACGGCCGGCGGCATCCGGCTGTTCAACGACGACGGCTCCGGGAACGTCTCCGCGGGCGCCGTCGCGGGCCAGAGCGGCATCGAGTGCTCTTCCTGCCACGACCCGCACAACGGAAGCCAGGTCCTCGGAGAGTACTTCCTGCGCGGAACGTTGACCGGAAGCGACTCGAACTACATTTGTCTGAAGTGCCACAACAAGTAGGAGCTGCAAACATTCGCCGGAACACCGGCGGTGGGATGATGCGGCGCGTCGAGGAGATTTCTTCTCGACGCGCTGCATCCTTATTTGCGGCCGGCGAGCACCCGTAGGTTCATTCGAATCAGGCCGACCGATGAGTAGCTTGGGCGCTATTATGACGCGGTGGCGTTCTTGCCGGAAATCGACCCGCCTGAAGGCTGCTCTGCTCTTCAATGAGCCGCGACCGGACGGCGGCTCACGGAGCGCAGCGAATCGGCTTCGCTGGACGGCGGCGATCGGCCTGTTTTCGGTCGCCCTGTCCGGTGCGGTCGCCGCCCCCGACATCCTGGGAAACATCACCATGAACCGGATCTCAACGGCGAACGGGGTGCCGGCGGTGGTGTTCCCGCACTGGAAGCATCGCAGCCGCTTCCGGTGCTACGCCTGCCATCCTGATATCTTCGAGATGCAGGCAGGCGCCAACGAGATCAATATGGACGGGCTTCGGGTCGGCGAGCACTGTGGGCGTTGTCACGACGGCAAGACGGCCTGGGCGATCGGATTCGACACCTGCCGCGACTGTCATTCTCTCGGGGAGATGTGAAGTGTGTCGGAGCGTGCGGCTTGGATATGCTTGAGGATCTTCCTGGCGATCGGCAGTGTCGCCGCGGCTGACGCTTCGGCCCGGATCTTCAATCTAACGCATATCGGCGGCGCGCTGGAAGTCGGCGTCGAGATCAGCCACCAGGAAACCGAGAGCGAGAACTCGGAACCGCGGACCTTCGACCGCTTTCGCTTCACCGAAGCAATCGAACTCGACGTCGCCGGCTACATCGTGAGCAGCCAGCTGCTGACCTTCCAGCTCGGTGGGCTCTTCGGGCCGCGCCAGGAGATCCTCTCCGGGGACAGCGGCTCCGGCGACACGAACAGCATGCTGTTCGGTTACAACGGCACCTTGAACCTGTTCCCGAGCAAGCCGATATCGCTGCTGCTGTTCGCGAGCCGATTCGAGGACCAGCTGATCCAGAGCTTCGGGGCGAACACCGACTCGCTCGGCGATACCTTGGGAGAGCGTCCAGCAGCTGCACACGCGATTCGAAAGCAAGGATGGCTCCTCCTTCGAGAACCGGCGCGACGAGACCCGGCGATTCGTCGAGTACAACGGCAGCCACAATTCCGAGGCCTGGACGGCACGCGTGACGGCGCGAGCCGAGGACGTCGACGACGAGAGCGTCCCGCCGGTCGGTGACTACCGCGTCTACGCCGGCGACGCCACCGTCAGCCACCGCTGGGGTACCTTCTACGAGAAGCATCTCCGCTTGAGCGGTGGCTACTTCGAGCGGCAGGGGAACTTCAATTTCCGCAACGCATCCGAGTCCGCCGCGTTCTACTGGGGGCTGACCGATCGGCTGAACTCGAGCCTCGAGCAGACCTTCGACTTCTCCGATTCGGACGGCGAACAATCGACCACGCACATGACCATACTCTCGCTCGATCACGAGCTGTACGAGAGCCTGCAGACGAACTTCAGCGCACTGTATGAGCGAACCGGTCGGGACTTCGGCGTCCGCACCTCGTACGGGACCAATCTCGACCTGAATTACCAGAAGCAGATTCCGTGGAACAGCATCGTGTCGCTCGATCTGGGAGCGCGATACCGCTACGAGGATCGCGCCTTCGACGGTGTGCGGACGATCAGCACCAGCGAGAACCTCGCGATCACCGGATTCACCGGGAACTTCCTCTCCAACCGCAACATCAATCCCGACAGCATCGAGGTCTTCGAGAGCGCTGGGGGTGTGCAGCTGATAGAAGGCGTGGATTACGTCGTCGACGTGGTCGGTGATCTGACGTCGATCGACATTCCGTTCACGAGCCCGGTCGAGATCGGAGACGTGCTCTTCGTCAACTACGTCTACCTCTCCGATCCGAGCGCGAAGATTTCGAGGCCGGGTTTCCGGATTGCAGCAGCCTGGGATGCGGGCTGGCTCGCGCTCAGATTCGAACACGTCCAGAGCGAGGAGATGCAGCTCGCAGGCGAGGAACAGCCGCTGCAATTCCTCCGCCGCGATTCGATTCGGCTGGACCTGCGCGCCGAACGGGGTCAGTTCGAGGGCGCTGCGAGCGCCGAGTACCTGAACGACGAGACCCGCAGCACGGGGTACGACGAAATCGCGTTCGGGCAGGAGCTGCGCTGGCAGCCGCGCCGAGGCGTCTACGTCAGCGCGGTCGCCCGCGAGAGCCAGCGCTTCTTCCGGCGCCCGAAGCGCGAGATGCGGACCATCACCCTGGGCGTCTCGGCCTTCTGGCAGATCACACCGACCTCGACGTTGCGCGTGTTCGGCAACTTCCGCGACATGCACAACTCGGTCGCTCAGGATCAGCGGGACGCCGGCCTGGGGGCGCGCGCGAACCTGCGATTCGGCAGGATCGAGGTGATCCCGAGCCTGGTCTGGACGCGGCGCCAGCGCGGCCAGAGCCTCTCGAACGACCTGCGTAGCGTGCTGCGCCTCCGGAGGAGATTCTGAGCATGGACCAGCCGCGCTACCGCCGCTTCGCGATCTTCTTGCTGGCCGTCCTCGTGGCGGCCTGCACGTCGGTTCCGCCGACGCCGTTGCTCGACGAGTTCGACGACCGCGAGGCCGAACAGGAACGCACCGGCCGGCCGCAGTGGCCGCCGCCGCCCGCCGAGGCGCGTATCCGTTACCTCGGGGAGATCGAGGGCAAACGGAAGTTCGAACCGCGGGCGCCACTCTGGCGGCGGCTCGTGGAGGCGTTCGAGGGGAGCCCGGGTGTGCGTCTGGTGCGGCCCGCCGCCGTGTGCGCGCGCGGCTCGACCCTCGCGATTGCGGACCCCGGTGCGGCGGTGGTGCACGTCCTGGATCTCTACCGGAGGACCTGGCTGGTGATCGAACAAGCCCCGGTCGGAGCGTTGAGGTCGCCGGTCGGCGTGGCGTGCCTGCCCGGTGGTAGGATCGCGGTCACCGATTCGGCCCTCGATGGGATCTGGTTGTTCGGCATCGACGGGACCGCGCTCGGGCGTCTGGGCGACGCGCGACTCCGTCAACCCACGGGGTTGGTGTTCGACGAGGTTCGGCAGCGTCTGTGGGTGGCCGAAACGCTCGAGCATCGGCTGCGCGCCTTCGATCTGTCGGGGCGCGAATTGCTCCGCGTCGGACGCCGCGGATCGGGTCCGGGCGATTTCAACTTCCCCACCATGCTCGCGGGCGATCCCGAAGGCGGCCTGTGGGTGACCGATGCGCTCAACTTCCGGCTGCAGCACGTCGATCCGAGCGGCCGGCTGGATCGCAGCTTCGGCGTCGCGGGCGATCGCGCGGGGGCCTTCGCGCGGCCGCGGGGTCTCGCCGTGGACTCGGAGGGCCGGATCTTCTCGGTCGACGGTTTGATGGACGCGGTGCAGATATTCGACTCCGAGGGACGGCTGTTGCTGGCCTTCGGCGGGCGCGGCACGGAGATGGGTCAGTTCTGGCTGCCCGCCGACGTGGCATTGGACGGCCAAGGTCATGTCTACGTCGTCGATTCGTTCAACCAGCGGATTCAGGTGTTCGCGTACCGGCCGCCGGCGGGGGCATGATGAGCGCAAAGAGCTGGATTCCGGCAGTGGTGTTGGGGATCGCGCTGGGGATTGCCGTCGATTCCGCTGCGGACATCGTGAACACGCTCCACAACTTCACGCCGAGCGGGCCGGGTGACATGACGAATCCGGATCCGGTCGGCTTGTGCCGCTTCTGTCACACGCCGCATCGCGCCGCACAGACGCTCGCGCTGTGGAACCGCGATCTGCCCGCCCAGGCCTACGACCCCTACGACAGCTCGACCCTCACCGTGACGCCGGAGCAGCCGACGGGGGCCTCGCGCCTGTGTCTGTCGTGCCACGACGGCACGGTGGCCCTGGGCAACCTGCTGCACGCGCCAGGCGAGAACATCTCGCCGATCGGAACCCTCCAGGGGCGCACGCTTCTCGGAACCGACCTGACCGATGACCACCCCGTCTCCTTCATCTACGACGAGGGCCTCGCGGTGCAGAACGGCGAACTGGTCTCGCCGGGTGCGCTCAACGGCCCGGTGCAGCTCGACCGCGAGAGTCGCGTCCAGTGCACCTCGTGCCATGACCCGCACTCGGACGTGTATCCGAAGTTCCTGGTCGCCAGCATCCAGAACGCCGACCTCTGCGTTACCTGTCACACGAAGAACGGCTGGGTGGGCTCCTCCCACGCCACGTCGACCGCCCAGTGGGATGGCTCCGGCGAAGACCCCTGGCCGGGTCTCGAGTTCGACACCGTCGCTGAGAACGGCTGCCTCAACTGCCACACGCCGCACTCGGCGCCGATCCCCGAGCGGCTGATGGTCCGTTCGCCGATCGAGACCGTCTGCCTCGTGTGCCACAACGGCAACGTCGCGGGAACCGACGTGCTGGGGCAGCTCGTCAAGCCCGAGCACCATCCGGTGATCGAGACGAGCGGAATCCACGACCCGCCCGAAGATCCGGTGATGATGACGCGGCACGTGTTTTGCGCCGACTGTCACAATCCGCACGCCGTCAGCTCCACGACGGCGCAGGCGCCGGACGTCTCGGGCAAGCAGGAGTTCGTGCGCGGGGTCGACCTCGGCGGTGTACCGATCGCGGAGGCCCAGTTCGCCTACGAGGTCTGCTTCAAGTGCCACGGGCTGGCCCAGGCGAGCAGCCCGCGCGTCATCCGGCTCGACAACGAGACCAACGTCCGGCTGGAGACCCACCCGACGAATCCGTCCTATCACCCGGTGACGGCCATCGGCACCAACCCGGACGTACGCAGTCTGATCCCGCCGCTCACGGAGACCAGCCGGATCTACTGCCACGACTGCCACAACACCGACGACGCGCCGAACCCCGGGCCGGACACGGCCCTCGGCCCCCACGGCTCCATGGAACACCCCATCCTGGAGCGCTCCTATCCGCTCCACGATTTCGTGAACCAGTCCTCCGCCGCCTACGCGCTCTGCTACAAGTGCCACGACGAGGATGATCTCGAAGACGTCTCCGCCTTCGAGCACCAGAAGCACCTGCAGAACGCCGACGCACCGTGCGTGGCCTGCCACGACCCCCACGGCTCGCGCATCAACACCCACCTGATCAATTTCCTGCGCTTCGACGAGAACGGAACCGAGGTGGTGCGCCCGTCGAATCAGACGGGGCGGCTCGAGTTCATCGACAACGGCAACCGGCGCGGGACGTGCTACCTGCTCTGCCACGGAGAGGAACATTGCCCGAAATCGTACGTCGGCAACGACAAGGACCGGGATTGCGATTGAGCGAGCGTTCAGTCTTCGTCGCGGAACTGGTCGTGGCAGGCGAGGCAGCCGTTCGTCCACATGCGGTGGGTGGCTTCGATGATGCCGTCGAGCTTCTCTTCGTCGGCCGCGCGCTCGACCTGCTTGGCCTGGGCGATCACCTCGAGCAGGAAGGCGCGAAACTCCCCGAGCTTGGTGGGGTCTTCGATGTCGAAGGCCGCCGCGATGACCGACTCTGCGGTGAATACCCGGGTCACGACCTGGACGTCGTGGGCGCGACGGGACACGAGGTCGAAGTTCCCGGTCAGCATGGCGCGGTTGATGTCCTGCCAGGCGTCGAGGAAGCTCGTCATGAGGATGACCAGCGGACGCATCAGGTTTTCGCGCTCGCGGAAGCTGGCGTGGCAGCCGACACAGGCTTGGTTCAGGAGCCCCTGCAGGTTCTTGAATACCAGCTGGCCGTCCTGCCCCTTCGCCGCCTCGGCGATCATGCGCGCGGCCTGCTGCTGCTCGAGCAGGTAGGCGTTGAAGGCGGGGCCCCGCTGGGCCGGGATGCCGAGGCGGGTGACGTCGAAATCGACCAGTGCAGCGGCGCGCGCATCGAGGTCGGCGGCGGCGCGTCCGACGCGCTCGAAATCGCCGACGGCGACGCCCGCACCGATTTCGTCCAACGACGCCAGGTTCTCGAGCATCTCGCGGACCAGTGGACGGAGTTCGGCCTGGGCGGGTGCCGCTGCGGCCGCAGCCGCCAGCACCGCGCAGAGCAGTCGAAGCCACCGCACCGCGCGGTGGCCGAAATCGTCTCGGATGTCGTGCATGGGCACATTCTAAACGCGTCGCGGGTCGCAGCGCCATTGCGAATTCCCTGGCGGAGCGTGGGGCCTCGCTATCCGCGCGATTCGAATGTGATAAATTCTCGCTCGGCCGCCACGACACCACCGCGAGACGAAGCCTGTCTCTTGTCCTCGGGCGTCGCACCCCGCGATGGAAAGGAATCGACTATGTATTTCTCGGATGGGATCCACCTCGTTTCGCGAGCGGTCGCTCGTTTGGCAGGCTGCGCCGCAATCGCGTTCGCGGCGATCGGCTGCGCCTCCGGAGGTGGGGGCGAGCTTCCCGTGACGCTCCGCTGGCCCGACCCGCCCGATCCGAGCCGGATCGAGTACGTCTCGATCATCCAGAGTTCCCGGGACCTGACGGGCCCGCCGTCGTTCGGCGACAACTTCAAGGACTTCATCGGACTGGACGGCTCGGCGGAAGTCCGCAGCATCATCCAGCCTGCGGACATCGCGGTCAGCGCAGATGGGTCGACCGTGTACGTTTCAGACTTCGCCCAGGGGATCGTTCATGTCTTCGACCAGGCACGCGGCGAGGCCCGCTACTTCGGCGCCGACGAACCCTTGTACCGTCCTTTCGGCCTCGCCCTCGATTCGGCGGGCAACCTCTACGTAGCCGAGCAGGAAAAGCAGCAGATCCGAGTCATCGACCCCGGCGGCAATACGCTGCGCTTCTTCCGCAGCGATCGCCTGGTTCGCCCCGTCGACATCGAAATCGACGAAGGCCGCAATCGTTTGTACGTGGCCCGACCTCGAGGGGAACTATCTCGGTGAAATCGGCGACGGGCGCGGATCGTCCGAGGGGAGACTGCTCTTTCCCACGTACCTTGCGGTCGACGAATCGAACGGCAGCGTCTACGTCGCGGACACCATGAATTCGCGCATCTCGGTCTTCGACGCGCAAGGCGAATTCGTGCGCACGATCGGGTCGCGAGGGGACGGCTTCGGCCTGTTCGACAAGCCCAAGGGCGTCGATCTCGATGCTTTCGGGAATGTCTACGTGGTCGATTCGAGCTGGAGCAACGTGCAGATCTTCGGGCCCGATGGCGACGTGCTGCTCTATTTCGGCGGACGGGGGGGCTACCCCGGCCTGCTGCGAAATCCCACCGCCATCGCCATCGCGCCGGACAACACCATCTACGTGGGCGATTACCTGAACCGCAGAGTGACGATCTACCGGCTCGTCAACACCGAGGCGGGAGACGGGCTTCCAACCGCGTCGAGTGCGACCGGGGAAGCGCCGATCGAGTGAGACCCTCGGCTTCGGACGGCCGCAGTCCCGGTCGGCGCGGCTCCCCGAGCCGTCGCGGGAGCGTCGCCGTCGCGTTTCTCGGTATCTGCCTCTGTGGCCTGGGGGCGACGTGGATCGTGGGCTGTGCGCCCGAGACGCGCTACCGCGTCCTCTCGACGGTCTTCGACGGTGTGCCCCCGCCGGGTACGCCCAAGCTGGACCGCCGTCGCCGTCGCGTGGTTCGTGAGGAGCCCCCGCCCCCGGTGGAAGAAGACGTTACTGCCGAGGATCTGGCACTGGCCGTTCAGGAGCCACGGGCGCCGCGCTACGAGACCTACGCCGCTCTGTACGCCGCACTCCCGCAGGACGTGATGCGCAACATCGATTGGGTCGCCGCTGCCGAGCAGGGCGCGATTGTGCCTTTGCCCGGCCCCGACCCCGAATCGCTCGAATCGCCGATTCTCGACCACGACGTGCACCTCGACCCGGGCATTCCGGGCTTCGAGGTCGTATTCCCCCACGCGGCCCATACCTACTGGCTGCGCTGCGACAACTGCCATCCGGCGATCTTCGCGATGAGGGCCGGGGCGGATCCGATCAGCATGGAGAAGATCTTCGAAGGCGAGTACTGCGGAAAGTGTCACGGAAAGGTGGCCTTTCCGCCTCAGACCGGCTGCCAGCGCTGCCATGTGAACCTGGGCAGGGGCTGAGCGTACATCGGTCGGTCGCCTCGCGACCGGATCCCGCGGGAGCCGCGCCGGGGCGGCTACTTGCTCGAGCGCGAGAGCGAATTCAGGTACACGCTCAACGCCGCGATGTCGTCGTCGGACAAACGGCTCGCCACGATCTGCATGATCCCCTTCCAGTCGTTGGCGCGCGAGCCGGCGCGGAAGCTCTCGAGCTGCTTCACGACGTAGGCGGGGTTCTGGCCGCTGACGGCTGGGAATCCCCCATCGATTGCGCCGTTGGCGCCTTCGCCGTTCAGCCCATGGCAGCCGATACAGGGCAGCAGGCCGATCTCCGGCCGCCCCTTGCGGTAGATCTGTTGACCGGCCTCGACGAGCACCGGGTCGCCGGGGACCCGGTTGACGGTGCCGGATTCGAAGTGCGCCGCGACATCGACGATGTCCTGGTCCGAGAGCATCGCTGCCATGCCGGTCATCATCGGATCGACCCGGTGGCCGGCCTTGAAGTCGCGCAGCTGCTTGGCGACGTAGTCGGATCGCTGGCCCGCGAGCTTCGGGAACATCGGGACCGGCGCGTTGCCGTCCGCGCCGTGACAGGCGGCGCAGAGGGCGGCGCTGGTCGCACCTTTTGCCGGGTCGCCGACGAGTTTGGGAGGGGGCTCGGCGGCGGCGGCCTCGGGCCCAGCCCCGGGGGGTGCGGGGGCCGCAGCGTTCGTTGCGGGCGTGGCGTCGGCCGGGGTGGCCTCGGCGCGCGCGTCGCCGGTCGCCCAGCAGCAGGCGAGGGCGGTCACCACCAGCAACACTCCCGTGCGTCTCCGGAGCATTCGTCTCATACAGGCATATCTCCACGTGCCGACCGAGAACACTCCCGATCGGATGCAATGCCGGTAGTCTGAAGACGGTGGGACGTCTTCGCTGGCTAGTGGTCCGCGGAGTTCGCAGCCATCGGACCGGCCGATCTCCGGGCGCACACCAAGCGAGACAGGAGTTTAGCCTGTTCGGCCGGAAACTCTAGACCGCGTCGGTCTGCCGCGTACGGCTGCTCAGACGAGTCTCCAGTCGTCCGCGAGCGGTTCGGGGGCGTCGTCGTTGAGCGCGATCGCTCCGCCGATGTGATCGGGATGGCCGTGCGTGAGCACGATCTCCTGCAGGGTGTCTGTTCTCAAAATTCATCCGCGACGTCTATCGAGTTGATCGACGAGCAGCAGCTCGCTGGCCAGTAGCGGCGGAATCCGTCGTGATGCCAGCGGACGACGTTCTCTGGTCGAACGACCACGAGATGATCCTTTCAGTGTGGCCAGAGTCGCGAGAGCGCAACCCAGAAAGCACGATCCAGCGGAGACAGTTTCAGTTTGGGGCGTTTCTGGGCATACGCAGCAAGCTGCTGTTGCAGAGCCAGATTGACGATCGCCTGTTCTCGATGATCTCGAAAGAAGGCGACGATGCAATGGAGGAGGAGCGCTGCGAGACGGACCAAGGTGCGCATGGGGAACGAGATCTTGCGCGATTTCTCTGCCCGGAACGAGCCTGAACCTAGGAATCGATCGGGTGTAACATGCGCGGATGGACTTGCAGTGCAGCGCGGAAAAGCTGAGTAATTTCAACGCGGACGAATACTGAGAACGCACAGCCTTGGGTTTGACGGAGGGAGAAGACTGGATTTCGCTGCCATCATCGTGAGAGGAGAACGAGATGGCAAGAAGAGGCTACCCGCCGGAGTTCCGGCGACGTGTGGTGGATCTGGTTGAAGCTGGGAGGAAGGTCTCCGAGATCGCTTCCGAGCTCGAAGTGAGTGAGCAAACAATCTACGTGTGGCGCCGCCAGGCGCGGATCGATGCCGGCCTCGAGGTCGGCGTTACGACCTCTGCGAACACCGAGCTCGCGGCAGCAAGGAAACGGATCCGAGAACTCGAGACCGAGCTCGCGATCCACCGCCGTGCGACTGAGCTGCTGAAGGAATCCTCCAACCCAAAAGGACGTTCGACTGGATTCGAAATATCACAGTCATCAATTTTTCAATCAACAATTATTGTGTTTTGCAGTTCTTCCAATGAGGAACTGAGAGTGATTCTAAGTCTTCCTCGTAGCCCTCGTATTTGGCATAGAAGGCTATTTCATCATGATCTTTTACTTGAAAAACTTGATTTTCAAGCTTCTTGAGCTTTCCCAAAATTCTAATACGGAAATTTGCCGTATTACACTCAATATTACTGCCATGGAGAGAGTATTCGTTCTTGGCAAGTAAGTGATTAACGACATTTCCAAGACCATTCGGACCAACAATGTCGAAATAGCATAGTGATGAAGGTTTGATCGGCAAAATTTTCACTGACCGTGCTATTACTTCTTCAAGGATTTTGTTACCAGGAGTGGAACACATAAAGCCGTTAAATAGAGTATGCTTGTCCGCAATTCCCTTTGGAACGACAAATTCCACTTCTCGGGTTATTAGTTTAGAAAGTGGACGCAAACATCGAGCGTCTATATCGGCATAGACGCCTCCATAGATGTACAAAGTACAGTACCTCCATAGATCAGCTTTAAATGCACCATCAGGCAGCAAATCATATGCTTCCAGCAGGGCATTATGGAAATGCTTGGCTATGAACGCTCTGCAATCGCCATCGTCGGAAAATCTATATTCGTATTCTGGGTTGAATCGTTTCCAGGAATCTGCAGCTTCGTGCATTCTTTTGGGCACTAAGTTGGTTTTAAACGTTTGATGAATAATAAAGGGAATCTTCTGTTCGTAGTTTCGGGTTTCTTGCGCTGCGTAATTTTTCGGGATGCTGAAGTACGGTGAATTTTGATTTGTTCTTTCTAGGTTGGATGCTGTCTCGTCAACTGAAGAATTGCGCCGGGTTCTGCGATGGATCGTTTCGACTGACTTTTCCAAATAGCTTTTGCTCATCTAGAGACCTCGTTCATCATTGTTGAATTGGCGTAAGTCTCTGTTGATGTCTACGTCAATTCGGCTTCATTCTATCTGACGGGACACGTAGTTGACGAGTAGGACGTCTGGGCTCGAGAGTGGGGAGGCCTAGCGGATGTATCCGAGAGCCTTGAGAGCTTCGAGTGCCTCGTTCGAAAGCGGTTCTCCCACGTTTGTTCTATCCGTAATCCGGGAATTCGCGAGCTTCTCCTTCATTTCAGTGAGGAAGGACTCTACTTTCTCCCCTCTCGGCCTAGCTCTTGCTATCTACCAGAACATGGCTTATCGGACCTGGGAAATTCGTAGCTTGTTTGGCTTATCCTCCGACGAACTTCATGGCGAAGCGATCGACGGCCTCAAGGCCGAGGTCGAATTCCTCAAAGAATCCGGCGCCACGCTGGGCGTGAACAAGGTCGAAATCCAGGAACTGCGCTCCGCCGCCCAAGTCGCGGGAGATTCCACTCGAAGCCTGTTGTGAACAGGCGAAGAATGGCGCGATCAGCGAAGCCGGCTTTCTGGAGTGCAAGGATCGCGCAACCACGATGGCGTCCCTGGCGGCCGAACTCGCCGCAGCGCACGGCGAACCCTCCGCGGCGAAGAAAGCGATCCGTACGGCCGCCAACCGACTGCGCGGCATTGCTGGCGATCTCACCGACATCACCAGCAGCAGCGAGAACGGCACATCCGCCGGGGTCGCGGCGGGCCCCCCGTCGATGTAGCTGAGGTGGGTCGCAGACTCGCGCCATTCATACCCGCGGAATCCCCAGCTTCACTTTCGATCAATGCCTCGGGCGCCTTCGTTCACGACCGACGAACTTTGCACGTAGGGTCACCGAGACACTAGAATCCGCCGCGATGCGAACAATTGTCAGTAACACCTACAGGTTGGTTCGCCGGACCGCGCGTTCGATCAAGCTCCACGCCCTGTGGCAGAAGCAGCACCCCTGCGCACAATTGCTCGCCTTCAGTGCCCATGCTGCGATCACTCGGTCATTGACGGCTGAGGAACTGGGTACCGCACTCGGTATTTCCGGCGCCTACCAGGCAGCTGCATTGCGACTCAACGGCTTGGGAACGCTCACCTGCCTGGACGGATCGGCTGAGCTGTGCAGGATCGCAAAGCGAAACTGGCAAGAACTGGGGCTGGACAATGTCGACACCGTGGTCGGTCCGTTCGAGGTGACTCTCGACGCACAGCTCGAAGACAAAGGCCCGGTGGACTATGTCTTCATCGACGGTCACCACGATCGACAAGCCACGATCGACTACTTCGAGCGCATCGCGCCCCGGCTCGCTCGAGAGGACCTGCTGGTCTTCGACGACATCCGCTGGTCGGAGGGAATGCAGCTGGCGTGGAAGGCGATCGAGCGCGACCCACGCGTGAAGGTGTCCATGGACTTCGGCACGCTCGGAGTCTGCGTGATGGGCGAGGTGCAGTCCTCACCGCCATGGCGCCTGAACCTGAACTAGCGGCATACAGGCCGGTGGACGCGAGCGACCGAAGACGGCGCGACGCCTTGGAGTCGTCAGCAGGCTGGCGTTCCGGCAGGGCCCCGCCCTCGTAGCGCTCCGCTACCGAGGCCCGCTAGACGATGGCCATGATTGTCTGTTCTCAAAATTCATCCGCGACGTCTATCGAGTTGATCGACGAGCAGCTGCTCGCTGATCAGGAGGCTTCGCGCAGGCATATCGATGGTGAAGACCTCCGAGACGCGGGAATCCGATGACTTTCGCGCGATCTGTTGGCCGAGATTCCACGTCGCGGCCAGATGGTGAATCGCTGATCGAGGTGTGAATGCGTTCGTCGTTGTAGTAATCGACGTATTCGCGGAGTAGTCGTCGTAAGTGGTCTTCGTTCAGGACGACTACGTGGTCGAGAAGCTCACGACGTGCTGACCCGACGACACGCTCGGCCGTCCGGTTCTGCCACGTGCTTCGGAACGCCGTCCGCTTTGGATTCATCTATTCGCCGGTGAAGTTCGGCTTGCGCTTCTCCTTGAAGGCGCGCGGTCCCTCTCGGGCGTCCTTCGACTGCATCACGACAGCAGATACCTCGTTCTCTACCTGGTAGGCATCGGCCAGGCTGAGGCCGCTCGAGCGCATGATGCCCTCCTTCACCTTCTGGACCGCCAGCGGCCCATTCTGCACCAGCCGATCCGCCATGGCGAGAGCCTTGTCGATCAGCTCCTCCTTCGGGACGACGTAATTCAAGAGTCCCATATCGAGGGCCTCCTGCGCGGTAAAGGAGTCGCCGATCATCAACATCTCCATCGCCTTGCAATAGGGGATCTGCCGGGGCAGCCGAGTCAGGGAGCCGCCGCCGGGCAGCAGCCCCAGCTGAGTCTCAGGGGTGCCGAAGATCGCGTGCTCGGCCGCCAGGCGCAGATCGACGGCATTCGTCATCTCCGTGCCTCCGCCGAGCGCTCGACCGTTCACCGCCGCGATGACGGGCTTGTAGAGCTCGAAGCCGCGCAGGATGCCGTCCAGGAACTGCTGGAGATTGCCCATCAGCTTCTCATCCCATTCGTCTTCGGGCTGACGCGCGCCGGTGATCAGCGGCATGGTGAGCTTGAGGTCGCCGCCCGCACAGAAGTCCTCGTCACCGGCGCCGGTGAGGATCGCCACGCGCAGATCCCGGGTATCGCGAAACTCGTACCACGCCGCCGCCAGCTTGACGAGCATCTGGGGGCTCAGGCTGTTCTTCGCCTGGGGGCGGTTCATCGTCAGAATCATGATCCCGTCGCGCTTCTCGACGAGGAGGTGGCTCTCGCTATCGCTCATGTCTCGCTCCTTGAATTTCGATGGATCCGCGCCGGGCCGACGCACCCGCTGCGACCCCCTGCAGGAGCGCCGCCCGTTGACCCGTCTGTGACCCGTGTAGTCGAAGCTTCTAGAAGTCGCTCACTTCGCTTTCGCTCGGTCTTTTTGGTGGATGATCCGGCATCCCCCAGCAGGAAAGTTCAATCCTGGCGGGGGATTGCCGTGATACCGGCCGAAAGCAGCATCAGCACCAGCAGGGCGATGCCCCAGGTCGGTGTCGTCGGGACCGGGCCACCACAGTTGAAGATCGGCGTGTTCGAACAGCCTGTGATCTCGTCGCAGGCGTCCGCCGTGCAGATGTCGCCGTCGTCGCACTGAAGATCGTCCGGATCGTTCACTACCAAGCCGGGCTCGACGCAGCTGTCGTTCGTACAGGCTACACCGTCGTCGACGACCAGCGGTACGCCGGCCTGACAGTCGTTGATCGCGTTGCAGGTCTCCGCGCCGTCGCAGACCAGACCGTTGGTACAGTTGCCGTCGTTCGGGGCGTTGACCACCCCAGTGCCCTCGACACAGCTGTCGTCGGTGCACGCCACACCGTCGTCCAGCGTGGGAGGCGTCCCCGGCTGACATCCCACGCCCGTAACACAGCTTTCCGTTCCGTTGCAGTAGGTACCGTCATCGCAGTTCAGCAGCGATCCGGGGAGACAAATACCGCCGCCGTCGCAGGTATCCCCGTCGCTGCACACCTCACCGTCATCGCAAGCGGCGCCCGTCGACTCGAACTGGCACGTCGATGAGCAGCAGTCGCCGTCGAGCGTATTTCCGTCGTCGCACTGTTCGTCGGAGGTGAGGTAGGCGTTTCCGCACAACGGAGTGACGATGTCGAGGATCGCGGTCCGGTAGTAGGACAAGTCGGCCGAATACGTGAGGTTTCCATAGACTGCGGTCGATGCCGGCTGCTCGTCGAAGGGCGCGATCGCAAACATCACCCCGCCCAGCTCCCAGCCACCGCCGTCATCGATGAAGACTGCACCGCCGGAATCTCCGTTAGCAGATTGGCACTCATCTCCGGGGTCGTTGCGCGTAAAGTCGGTCGTGAACGCGCGGGTGGTCTTACCACTCAATTCGAGGTCGTTACCGGACTGATAGACGACGTTGCTGCCCCAGCGGATGGCCCTTCCGGTTCCCCAGAGATACCCGTCGTCCTGACTGGGGGGATTGAAGTACGAAAATGGATCGCCCCGGTTCCTCCCCTGTCCGATCATGACTACTTCGTCGTCCGGGGAAGGTGCCGAAGCGCGGATGCTGAGAGGCAACAGAGCGGGAGCCGGGTCTACCCGGAAGAGCGCGATGTCGGCATAGAGAGAGCCCGAATGAATCAGCACGATCTCCGAACCGCCGACCGCTGGATAGGTCACACCCCCCAAGACGATGTCGCCGTCACCGACGTGGGCGGCCGTGAGAACCCATCCGTATCCCAGGTAGATTCCCGTCAGAGACCCGCGTTTCCCGACACTCTCGAAACCGGGATCGTCGACCGGTGCGATGGTATTGCCCGTGCCATCACTCGAGTCAATGATGACCGCCGACGCGTCGAGCGACAGCAGGAGCACAGCCAGAAGAGCAGCGAACGATCGCATCGGCACGGCTGTATTCTAGCCCAATCGGGAGTCCCCCCCGGCTCTGCCGGGGAGGCTGTCGAAGTTCGACAGTTCCAGAAATGCAGGAATCCCCCTCCCCCTCCCCGGCTC
>JAFDEI010000175.1 GCA_019310425.1 Deltaproteobacteria bacterium
GGCCATGCGCTGCGCCTCACCGTGCACCTTGGTGACGAGCGGGCAGGTGGCGTCGACCACGTTCAGCCCGCGCCGGGTGGCAGCCTCGCGCACGGCCGGCGACACGCCGTGCGCGCTGAAGATCAGCACTGCGCCGATCGGCACATCGGCGGGGTCCTCGATGAAGACGGCGCCCTTCTCGCGCAACTCGTCGACGACGTGTCGATTGTGGACGATCTCGTGCCGCACGTAGACGGGGGCGCCGTAGCGCGTGAGTGCGATCTCGACGATTTCGATCGCGCGGTCGACGCCCGCGCAGAAACCGCGTGGATTCGCGAGCAGGATGTCCATGGGCCAGAGCTTAGCTCCGAACCCCTGCATCCCGCAGACGCGACGCAAGTGCCGGCAGCGCCTGCGGGGCCATCGCGCCACCGCTATAATCGGGAACCCGCCCCGACCGGGCCATTCCGGTGGGTGTTGCCGCTTCGCCGCCCGCTGGAGCGGCCCTGAAGCTGCCGGAAAGGAGCTGTGAATGCCCGACCTCGATGCGTTGCGAGCAGACACGCGGCTCGTGGCCGACGCGCCGAAGACGCTTCGCGACCTCGAAGACAGTGACCCGGTCGGCATGCGTGGCGGGCTCGATGAGATTTCTGGAGAGGCGGTATGAGAGCGCGATCGCTCGCCCAGGCTGGAGGGAGTTTGACCTCCAGCGACCCGATTACGCGTACGGAGCGGCTGCTTCGCTCGTGCCGCGGCGAGCCGGTCGACCGTCCGCCGGTCTGGCTGATGCGCCAGGCGGGCCGTTATCTGCCCGAGTACCGCCGCGTTCGCGAGGGGGTGTCGTTTCTGGAGATGTGCGCTGATGTCGATCGCGCGGTCGAGGTTTCGCTGCAGCCGCTCGAGCTCGTCGGCACCGAAGCGGTGATCTTCTTCTCCGACATCTTCACGCCGATTCCAGGCATGGGGGTCGAGGTCGATTTCGCGCCGGGGCCGGTGGTCGCGGAGCCGCTGCGCTCGCTCGCGCAGGTCGAAAAGCTACGAGTCGCCGACCCGCGCGAGACCGTGCCCTTCGTGTTCGAAATCCTGCGCACGCTGCGGGCCGAACTCGAAGGTCCGCAGGTGCCGCTACTCGGCTTTGCGGGAGCGCCGTTCACGCTCGCTGCGTATCTCGTCGAGGGCGGCGGCTCGAAGGACTTCGCCCAGTTGAAGCGGATGATGTGGACTGCGCCCGAGGTGCTGCGCGAGCTCCTGGCGCGCCTCACCGACCTCACAGTCGAATACCTCGGCGCGCAGATCGAGGCCGGCGCGCAGGCGGTGCAGCTGTTCGACACCTGGGCGGGCATCCTGTCGCCGCAGGACTACCGTGAGTGGGTGCTGCCGACCCACCGCGAGATCGCGGCACGGCTCGACCGCCGCGCCGCGCCGCTGATCCTCTTCGTGAACAACGGCGCGCACGTCTTCGACCAGACGCTCGAATCGGGCGCAGACGTGCTGTCGCTCGATTGGCGGGTCGACATGGCGGCGGCCGCCGCGCAGGCGGGCGGCCGCGTGAGCCTCCAGGGCAACCTCGATCCATGCACGCTCGCGGCCCCGCCCGACGAGATCGAGGCGCAGGTGCACACGCTCGCGGCTGCGGCCGCACCCGCGCGCGGGCTGATCCTGAACCTCGGGCACGGCTGTCTTCCCGACACGCCGGTCGAGGGTGTGCGCGCGTTCACCGCGGCCGCAAGATCACTCGCTGGAGGTGCGAAATGAGCGACGACCCCTTCAGACTCGGGCTCGACCGCTTCGAGGAAATCCTGCCGCGCTACGCGACGGAAGGCCCGCGCTACACCAGCTACCCGACCGCGCCGGTCTGGAACGAGAGCTACGGTCCCGAAGCCTACCGCAAGGAGCTCGGCCGCGAGGACATCGACCCTAGTGACCCGCTTTCGATCTACGTCCACGTTCCATTCTGCGAGAGCTTGTGCCACTACTGCGCGTGCAACAAGGTGATCACGCGCGACCACAGCCGCGCCGATAAATACCTCGACATGATCGAACGCGAGGTCGCGGCGGTGCATTCGGCGGTGCGCGTACCGCGCCGCGCCACGCAGCACCACTGGGGCGGCGGTACGCCGACCTACCTCTCACCGGAGCAAGTGCAGCGACTGTTCGGCTGCGTGAACGCCGCCTTTCCGATTGCGCACGATGCCGAGGTGTCGATCGAGGTCGACCCGCGCGTGACCACCGACGAGCACATCGTCGCACTGCGCGAGTGCGGTTTCAATCGCATCTCGATGGGGGTCCAGGACTTCGAGCCGAAGGTCCAGGAGGCCGTGCACCGGATTCAGCCCGCCGACAAGACGGGCGAGCTCCTCCAGAGCGCGCGTAGCCGCGGCTTCGAGAGCGTGAACTTCGATCTGATCTACGGCTTGCCGTACCAGAGGCCCGAGACCTTCGCGCGCACGCTGGACACAGTGATGGAGCTCGCGCCCGATCGCATCGCGCTCTACTCGTACGCGCACGTCACCTGGGTCGCCAAGCAGCAGCGCGGCTTCGAGCGCAAGGACCTGCCGAACGCCGAGACGAAGCTCGCAATCATGCTGCTCGCGATCCGGCGCTTCCTCGACGCGGGTTATATCTTCATCGGTCTCGACCACTTTGCGAAGCCCGACGACGAGCTCGCGACCGCGTTGCGCGACCGCACCCTACGTCGGAACTTCATGGGACACACCACCCAGGCGGGCGTCGACATGATCGGCTTCGGGCCGAGTGCGATCGGCGAGCTACGCCGCAGCTACGCGCAGTCGCAGCGCGACCTCGGAGCCTGGGAGCAGGCGGTCGAGGAGGACGGCGTCGCGACCATGCGCGGCCACATGCTCAGCGACGACGACATCGAGCGGCGCTGGGTCATCAGCCGCATCATGTGCCTCGGTGAGCTGCGCGCCGAAGAATTCGAGCGGGAGTTCGGCCGCGAATTCAGCGGCGCGTTCGCGTCGGAGCTCACAGCCCTGAAAGAGATGGTGGATGACGGGCTCGTGACGATCGCGGGCGACGGCAGCATCGAGGTCACCTCGCTCGGACGTCTGTTCGTGCGCAACGTCGCCATGCACTTCGACGCATACCTCCCTGAGCAGCTGCGCTCGGGCAAGCAGATGTTCAGCAAGACGGTATGACGTGAGCGCACCCGAAGTAGGCGCGGTCGTCGTCGGAGCCGGGATCGCGGGGCTGGCTGCGGCGCTGGAGTTGCAGCAGGAAGTCAGCGAAGTGCTCGTGATCGATCCGTCGGATCGCCCGGGTGGCGTGATGCGAACCGATCACGTCAATGGCTATGTAATCGAACGCGGGCCCAACACCTTCCAGGTGAAGGCGCCGATGCTGGCGAGTCTGCAACGCGATCGTTTGGACGGCAGCCTCATGAAGGCGACCCCCGCCAGCCGCCGGCGCTGCGTCTACCACGATGGTCGACTCGTACCCGTGCCGATGTCGCCCGCGGCACTGGTCGGCACGCCGCTGCTGTCCGCGCGCGCGAAGGGGCGGCTGTTGATCGAGCCCTTCGTTCGGCGCGGCAACGGAAGTGAAGAGAGCGTCGCGGCCTTCCTCGAACGGCGACTCGGCCGTGAGGTCGTGCGGAACCTCGCCGGACCGTTCCTGACCGGCGTCTATGCGGGAGACGAGGAACGGCTGGGTGCCGAGCCGGTCTTCGGTCCGCTCGTCGCCGCCGAGCAGCGGGCTGGCTCGATCGTACTCGGTCTGATCGCGGGTGCGTTCGGCGGCAAGAAGCCGAAGGGTCTGCGCGGTATTCACTCCGCGCAGAAGGGGCTCGGGCCCTTCGCTCGTTCGCTCGCGGAGTTGCTCGTCGAGCCGCCGGCGCTCGGCGCGCGCGTTTCAGGTGTTCGTCGAGACGGGCCGGACTGGTTGATTTCGGTGTCGGGTGCGAGCGGTGAGAGCCGGCTCCGCAGTGAGCGTCTCGTCGTCGCGACGCCCGCACGCGAGGCCGCGGAGATCCTGCGCGGGGTGAGCGCCGATGCCGCAGCCGAGCTCGACGAAATCGAATATGCGCCGATCGCGAGCGTCGCGATCGGTATCCGTCCCGAGGACGTCACGACGCCGGTCGAAGGCTTCGGCTTCCTGGTCCCGAAGGACGCGGGCATCCCGTTGCTCGGCTGTCTGTTCATGAGCCAGCTCTTCCCCGGGCGCGCGCCCGAAGGCCATGAGCTGTTGCAATGCATGATCGGCGGTCTGCGGCGCCCGGACCTCGTGGATCTGCCCGACGATCAGCTCGCTGAGCAGGTGCGAGCCGACCTCGACCGTGTGCTTGGCCTGAAGGGTGCGCCCGACGTGCTGGCGGCGAGCCGCTGGCAGCGCGCCGTGCCGCAGCCGGGGCCGGGGCACAATGCGCGCGTGGCGCGCATCCGCAGCCGCTTCGCGGACCAACCGGGCCTGGCGCTCGCGGGCAGCTGGTGCGCGGGTGTGAGTGTTCCCGACAGCTTCGCGTCAGGGGTCGCGGCCGCGCGTGAGGTACTTGGAGGAGCGTCGCACGGCGCGCGCTGAGGGTGCATCCGGACGCGCGCGAGGAGGGGGGTGCCTTCCGCGCCCTTCAAACGCCGCGGAAGGCACCCCCCTCCTCGCGCTTCAGTCTGGTCACGGCGCCTCAGCCTCGGCCGTCTTGCTATGGATGAGGGCGACGACTGTGTCTACCCAGGTGGGGTGGCTGTTGAGGGACGGTACGAGGGTGAAATCTTCGCCGCCGAGTTCGAGCCACTGGTTGCGGCCGCGGATTGCGATCTCCTCCAGGGTTTCGAGGCAGTCGGCGACGAACGCGGGGCAGGCGACGGCGAGCCGCTTCACGCCGCGCGCGGCGAGTTCGGGCAACACCTGATCGGTGTGGGGCTGGATCCAGGGTGTGCGGCCGAGGCGCGACTGGAATGACAGCGAGTGCGCGTCCGGGCCGAGCCCGAGCTCGCGCACGAGCAGTTGCGTGGTGGCGACGCACTGCGCGCGGTAGCAGCCGCGGTTCACGTCTGTGATGGCATCGCAGCATTCGTCGCTTGCGAAGCAGTGGCTTCCACTCGCATCGAGCCTGCGCAGCTGCCGCTCGGGCAGGCCGTGGTAGCTGAACAGCACGTGGTCGGAACGGAAGGCGTCGAGGTGCGGGCGAATGACCGTGGCAAATGCTTCGATGAAGCCCGGGGCGTCGTAGAAGGCTCCGATCACTTGAACGGGCGCGGTGTTGTGGGATTTCGTGAATGCGTCTTCGACGGCGTTGACCGCGGATAGCGTGGCCGCGGTCGAGTATTGCGGGAAGAGCGGCAGCACGACCCAGCGGTCGACGCCGGCAGCCTGCGCGCGCGCGACCGCGTCAGCGATCGAGGGCTCGCGATACCGCATCGCGAGCTCGACGTGGAAATCGTTGCCGAGCATGGCGGCGACGTCATCGCGCAAGCGTTCGCCATGGAGCTTCAGTGGTGAGCCCGCGTCGGTCCAGATCTGCGCGTAGGCAGCCGCGCTCTTGCGGGGGCGGAACGGCAGGATCACGAGATTGAGCAACAGCCAGCGCGGGAAGGCAGGTATGTCGATGACGAGTGGGTCGCTGAGGAATTGACGCAGGTAGCGTCGCACGTCGCGCGTCGACGCTGAATCCGGGGTGCCGAGGTTGACGAGCAGAACGCCGGTGCGGCTCATGGGATCGAATGGCTGCGTCGCACGAGCCGCCACGACAGAATCAGGTAATAGACGGGATAGGCGAGGCTCAGCTCGAGCAGGTGAAAGCGCGCGACGCGCTCGGGTACGAGCAGGCAGACTGCGAATACCACGGCCCAGAGGACGGCGACTGCCGCGTTGAACCAACGCTGCCGCGGCGGCAGCATGCTCGGGTAGGCGTACCTGAGCGGCACGAAGACCAGGATCGACAGGGCGACGACCGTGAGCGTGCCGATCGCGGGTGATACGCCCAGTCCCCAGGCGTAGAGGGCGACGAAGTTCCAGTAGGAGGGAAAGCCGAGGAAGAAATTGTCGTTCGTCTTGGCGGCGACTTGCGAGAAGCCGTAGCAGCTCGCGAGGACCGGGAGTGCGCCGATGCTCCAGTGCGGCAGGCTACCCGCCGCGAGCATGAACACCACCGGCACGATCACGTAGTTGAGGAAATCGATGATGTCGTCGAGCCGGCGGCCGTCGAAACCGGGCAGCACTTCGCGAACGCCGACCGCGCGCGCCATGGTGCCGTCCGCCGAATCGATCACCAGCGTGGCGAGCATCAGTATGGCGGCGGTGCGGAAGTCGCCTTCGCCGATCGCGACCAGCGCGACCGCGGCGAGCACCGCGCCCAGCGCGGTGAAGAGGTGGACGCCCCAGGCGAGCGCGATTCGCGCGGGCGAAAAGCCGGCTGCGACGGATTCGCGGGCGCTGACTGCGGGCTTGGACATTGCAGCCTGAGGTTAACAGAGCCGCTATCCTGAATCCGAATCGCAGCCCCGGGGAGCGCGATGGCCACCTCACAGAGCGGCGTCAAGCGGATTCGCGCGATCCCGCGCGAGAGTTCCGAGCGTTCGCACCAGCAGCGTGCGATCGAATACCTGCGGCAGGGCGGTGACTCCTTCGTGACGTCTCGTGCCGATGCGGTGATGAACTGGAGCCGCAAGTACTCGATGTTCCTGTATCCGTTCGTGACGGCCTGCTGCGGCACGGAATTCATGTCGGTCGCGGGCCCGCGTTACGACCTCGACCGCTTCGGCTGTGCGCTGCCGCGCTTCTCGCCGCGGCAGAGCGACCTGCTGATGGTGGTCGGCACCATCACGCACCGGCAGGCGCCCATCCTGAAGAAAGTCTACGACCAGATGGCCGAGCCGAAGTGGGTGATCGCGTTCGGGGCCTGCACCTGCTCGGGCGGTCCCTACAACAACTACGCGACGGTCCAGGGCATCGACACGATCATCCCCGTGGACCTCTACATTCCGGGCTGTCCGCCGCGCCCCGAAGCCGTGCTCGACGGTATCTTGAAACTCCAGGCTCGGGTGCAGGTGGAGAAAATCCCCGCCGACGGACGCCATCGGGAGATCGACGAGCTCGCGGACCCCGCGACTCGTGCACCGGCGGGCTGACGCCGAGCCATATCTGAAGCGAAGGCGGGCTCCGGGCCTGCGGTAGGAGTGAGTGCGTGATGTCGATTGCGGTGGAGCTGCCCGCGTTGGGTGAGAGCGTCGTCGAGGGCGAGGTGGCGCGCTGGCTGGTCGCGGTCGGCGATACGGTCGTCGAGGACCAACCACTCGTCGAAGTCACGACCGACAAAGTGGACGCCGAGATTCCGTCGCCCACGGCGGGCGTCGTGGTCGAGATTCTGGTGGAAGTGGGCGCGATCGTGCCGGTCGGCACCGCACTCGCACGGATCGATTCCGATGCATCCGCGGCGGCTGCGGCGCCGCAGACCGCAGCGGTCTCCACGGTGGCGGATGTTCCAGGCTCCGCCACGGTAGCCGCGCCGGCTGCAGACGGGCCCAAGGCGACGCCGCTCGCGCGCCGCATCGCAGAGCAGGCCGACGTCGACCTCGCGAGTGTGCACGGCTCGGGCGCTGCGGGCCGTGTGACGAAGGAGGATGTGGAGCGACACCTCGCCGCGGCTGCGGAGCCGGTTGCCCCCGCAGCCGCTCCGGCCCCCCCCGCGTCAGTGCCGGTGGCGTCGCCGTCGGCCGCACCGGCGCGTCGCGCCGGCCGGCCCGCGTTCATGAACTACACCCTCCAGCCCGAGGACAAGGTGATCCCGATGTCGCCGCTGCGGCGGCTCGTGGCCGAGCACATGGTGCTGTCGAAACACACCAGCCCGCACGTCGGTACCGTGGCCGAGATCGACTTCGGCGGCATCTTCCGACTGCGCGAGCAGCACAAGCGCGCCTTCAAGGAAGCTCACGGCTTCTCGCTCTCCTACCTGCCGTTCATCGTACACGCGACCGTGCGCGCGCTGCGCGAGTTCCCCGCGCTGAATGCGTCGGTGGTCGAGGACGCGATCGTCGAGAAGCAGGCGATCCACATCGGAGTCGCGGTGGAGACCGAGAAGGGGCTGGTGGTGCCGGTGTTGCGCCACGCAGACCGGCTGTCGCTCTCGGGGCTCGCGCAGGCGATCGACGACATCGCCGACCGCGCGCGCAGCAAGCGGCTGTCGCCCGACGAGCTGCAGGGCGGAACCTTCACGATCTCGAACCCGGGCCGCGAGGGCAACCTATACGGCTTCGCGATCATCAATCAGCCGCAGGTCGGCATTCTGCGCATGGGTGAGATCGTCAAGCGGCCCGTGGTGATCACGCAGCGCGGCGAGGACGCCATCGCGATCCGGCCGATGATGTACCTCGCGCTTTCGTACGACCACCGCGCCGTCGACGGCGCACCCGCGAACGGCTTCCTGCACCGCATTCGCAGCCTGCTGGAAGAAGCCGAGTTCGACATCTAGCAGGGAAGGGCGTTGCCATGGGCGACCTCGCAATCGAATGGCTCGGGCGCGTGCCATACGCCGAGGCGCTCGAACTCCAACAGCAGCGCCTGGCGGCGCGCCGCCGCGGTGAAGCGACCGATGCGCTACTGCTGCTCGAGCATCCGCCCGTGATCACGCTCGGCCGCAGCGCGCGACGCGAACACCTGCTCGCGTGTCCCGCCGAGCTGCGCGCGCGCGGCATCGAGGTGCACGAGGTCTCGCGCGGCGGCGCCATCACCTATCACGCGCCGGGGCAGCTCGTGGGTTACCTCGTGGTCGACCTCGCCGCACGCGGCCGACGCGACGCCCACCGCTTCCTGCGCGAAATCGAAGCCGCCCTCTGCGACG
>JAFDEI010000176.1 GCA_019310425.1 Deltaproteobacteria bacterium
ACTGGATCAGGCCCGACCCGGTTGCCGTCGAAGAGTTGCTCGACGCAGCACCGTGCACGAAGCCCGTCCGCGACAAGGTCACAAAGCCGCCGTCCTTGGTCTGGTTGATCCCGGTCACCTGTCCGAGGGTCCACGGACCATTGATGATCGAGATCCGGATGGCGCCGACATTGCCGAGCGTCAGCAGGCCGCCGACGCCGAGACCCGTCGCACCGCTGTTCGTGGTGTTGTTGAGCGGCAGGAAGCCCGTTGTCGAGCAGCCCGTGAACAGACAGACGCGCGTGAAGCCCTTGATCGGAAGGGTCGCGGGCGGGTTCAACGGCGGTGCGCCGGAGATCCCACTAAGGGTGCCTGTGCCGAGGGTCCCCTTGATTTGGATGGAAGCGATGGTGCCGGTCGCGTCCGGGTCGGTGACCGGAATCGTGCCGGAACCCGTGATGCCGCCCGCGATCCGCAGCGTATTCAGGTGTGAGCCGCCGCCCGAATTGTTGACGGTCGCGACGCCGCTGCCTTCGATTCGGAGCGTCTCCAACGCGCCGAGGTCTAGGTCCAACGTTCCGTGCCAACCCAGTGTTTTCGCACTTGCCGAGCCGGCAAATCCGAGGGCTAACAGAGTGCCGAGTAACAGTCCAAGGGACTTTCGCATGTTTGTTTCTCCCAGTTGCTTATACGTTGTCTGCGTTGTCTATACGTTGTCTGCGTTGTCTAGCTGAGTCTATTGGCCCAGCTTCTTCATCGGCCGTGAAACCGAATGTCTTGACGGATACAATCTCGTGGTTTGGCTAGCTGCAGCCAAACGCAAAATTTCACCCGCACTCATAAGTTTTAACACGTGAAACGGCCCCGCGGCAATAGCTGAATCCGCAGATTGGAGTATTTCTTCGCCGGTGGACCTGGAACTTGTCTCTGAAGAGCGGCTTGCACCGAAACGCCCCATTCTGTTGCTGTTTGTTTGCATCGGAGTTGCCGGTTTCAAACTCTGGCTGGTCGCGTGCGACGAGATTGTGGCGCGGGCGAACCCGCTCGACCAGATTCGCTACCTCGAAATGGCGCGAGAGCTGTCTAGAGGGCGTTGGTTGGGCGATTACGGTCTCCTCACGCTCATCCGTGAGCCGGGCTTTCCGGCCTGGGTCGCGCTCATCGACGGGCTCGGGGTTCCTCTCCGGCTTGCGAACGAGTGGCTGCTCCTGGGCGCCTCTGGGCTCTTCTGTGCGTCCCTGGCAGCGATCGGTGTCTCATCGGGAGTAGTGGCGGTCGCCTATGCGCTGCTCGTCCTCGAACCCAACAGCCTGCTGGTGAACCGCGACGTGCTGCCGGCTGGCTTCTACCTCTCGATCTTGCTGTCCGGGATGGCGGCGTTGGTGCTGAGCGGTTCGGCCCGCCACGTTCGCGGCCTGGGAGCCTGGGGCTGCGCGGCGGGACTCGCGTTCGGGCTGCTGTGGGCGACGCGACCCGAAAAACTGCTGCTGTGGATCCCCGTGGGGATCACCGCGGGTTTCGATCTGCTGGCTGGCCGCCGGCTCGGCGAGGCCTGGCGGCCCGCGCTGACCCGATTCGCGCTGCTGTTGTCTGCGCCGCTCGCGGCAGGCGCGGCGGTCGTCGGCGCAGTCTCATTCGCGAATTTCCACCACTACGGCGTCATGGCGACCACCGATGTCTCCGGGGCGGGTTATCTGGCGGCGAATCGCGCGCTGCTGTCGATCGAGCAGGTGGAACCGCGGCGCTTCGTTCCGGTTCCGCACGACGTTCGCGAGCGCGCTTACTCGGCCAGCCCGGCCTTTCGCGAACTCCGCCCGGTGCTCGAGGGTCCGAGCTGGGCGCGCGGCGTGAGCTGTCGGATCGATCACGTCTGCAACGACATCGGCGCGGGCTATTTCCGATGGCTGATGCGGGAGGCCGCCGCCGAGGCGGGCCATCTGGGGTCGCATGCCGAGTCTGAACGCTTCTTCGCACGTGTCGCAGCGGAACTCGCTGCGGCCTGCCGGTCCGGCGAACTGCCGTGCGTGAGTTCGCCGACGAGCTTCCTTCATCCGGTTGCCGCGACCTACCTGCCGTATCTCGGCGATTCGATGCGGCGGGTCCTCCGCGCCGCATTGTCGGGCGGTGATCTGCGGGTCTGGGATTCCGCGGCGGATTCCCCAGACGAGCCGCCGCGGGTGCGGCGCCTGTTCGATGCGGTCGCAAACCGGCGTGAGCAACAGACGGGGAACGGGCGGGTGCGGGTTCGCGGGCGTGCGGTTGCGCAAACAGACCCCGTCGTGCGCACGGCGTTGCAGACCAGGCACCAGCGTGTCGACTCCGAGACGAACGAGGTGGTCGTGTCGACGGGTACACCGGCTGGACGTGGCGTCGCGTTCGCGTTCGAAATCGACAAGCGATCGCGCGATTTCGGCCTCAGCGTGCCGATGCTCCAGGTCGAACGCGCGTCCGGGAAGCTGCAGGAGATCCCGCTGCTGCGTGCCGTTCGCAGCCCGCTCACGCTCGCTGGGGTGGAGGTCGAGATCGAGGACTTCCAGGAGACCCGTCGCGAAGACCCGCTCCGCCGGATTGCGCGGACCGCGCTGTGGCTCTCCCACCCGCCGTTATACGTAGCGCTCACCGCCGCGGGGCTGCTGGCCGCAGTGGCGCTGGCGTGGCCACGCCGCCGCGATCGCTTCTGCGACCCCGCGATCGGCGTGATCGCGATGCTGCTCGTGTGGGTGATCGCGCGCATTGCGCTGCTCGTTCTCGTCGACGCGTCGTCGTTTCCCGCACGCAGCAGCCGCTACGTCTACCCCGTCGTGTCGCCCTACGCCTGTGCGATGCTGCTGCTCGTGGAGC
Source organism: Deltaproteobacteria bacterium (assembly GCA_019310425.1). GTDB lineage: Bacteria > Myxococcota_A > UBA9160 > UBA9160 > SMWR01 > JAFDEI01. The sequence continues at coordinate 2,821 of JAFDEI010000176.1, forward strand.
AGGGGCTGCGGAACCTGCGCGCGCCGCGCACCCCCGGCTGAATCAACGGGCAGCTCGGTCGCACACATTGCTGTGGGCATTCGAGCCCATTGAAGGGAGCTCTCGGACGATGGACGGAAATACACCGATTCTGGTTGGCGGCGCGCAACTGGTGCAGCGCGATGCGGATCCCGTCGAGGCACTCGATCCGATCGCGATGCTCGAGCGAGTTTCACGCGAGGCAGCGGAGGTCGCGGGCGGTGGCGCGCAATTGTTGGCCGATGCGGACACGGTCGCCGTGGTCGACATCATTGCGTGGGGCGCGAACAACGCCCCGGGCCTGCTCGCCGAGAAGATCCTCGCATCACCCGCGCACGAACTCGTGACCGGGATCGGCGGTGAGACTCCGCTGGTACTCGTGAATGAACTCGCGAACCGGATCGCGGCGGGGGAGAGCCGCATCGCGGTGGTCGCGGGCTGCAACAACCTCAAGACCATCCGGAGCGCGGTGAAGGCCGGCGTCGAGTTGAACTGGCAGACCGGCGGCCGTGGTGAGCCCGCCATGATCGGATCACGCCGACTCGGCAACAGCGAGATCGAGACGCGATACGGACTGGCCTCGCCGACGTCCGTCTACCCGATCTTCGAAAATGCCTTGCGTGCTCACCGCGGCCTCGATCTCGAGGCTCATCGCGTCCGCCTGGGCGCGCTCATGAGCAGCTTTACCGAGGTGGCGGCGAAGAACCCGTATGCGTGGTTCCCAACGGTGCGCAGCGCTGAAGAACTCACCACCGCGAGTGCGAGAAATCGGATGATCGCGTTCCCGTACACCAAGTATCTGAACGCGGTGCTCGACACCGATCAGGCCGCCGGCGTCGTGATGATGTCGGTCGATGCGGCGCGCGCGCACGGTATCCCGGAAGATCGTTGGATCTATTGGTGGGGTGGGGCGCACGCCGAAGAGCGCGCGTGGTACGCCAGCGAGCGGCCGAACTTCGCGGAGTCGGCAGCGTTGCGCGCCGCGGCGCAGTCTGCGCTCGGCAACGCCGGCATCGTCATCGGCGACATCGAATTGATCGACTTCTACAGCTGTTTCCCGGTCGCGGTCGAGATGGCCTGCGAGATGCTGGTTCTCGATGAGGCCGATCCCCGAGGGCTGACGTTGACCGGGGGGCTCCCGTACGGCGGAGGCCCAGCCAACAACTACACGCTGCACTCGCTCGCGACGGCGTTGGACCGGCTGCGCGATGGTCCCCAGCGGCGGGCGCTCGTGACCGGCAACGGCTGGTACCTGACCAAGCACTCAGCGACGGTGTTGTCGTCTGAACCCAGATCAGGCGATTTCGAGCCCGCGGCCGAGGTGGACGTCTCCGGCGAAGCTGATCCGGTGGGGCTGCGCGAAGCGGCCGATGGAGCGGCAGTCGTGGAGACCTACACGGTTCTCTACGGACGGGACGGTGCACCCGAGCGGGGGATCGTCATCGGGCGCCTCGACGACGACGGCACTCGCTTCATCGCGAACACGCCGAACGACCGCGAAGACTTGGAGCAGTTCGTCGCAGTCGAGAACGTCGGCCGAAGCGGCAAGGTCCAAGTCCGAGACGACATGAATCGCTTCGAACCCGGTTAGCAGCCCGTTGACACGCTTCGTGTTCTGCTGGAAGACGCGGAAGCACTCGCTGCGAAGCGACCAATGCGCAGTTAGTAGCGCGGTACCTCGGGGTCGATTTCCTGTGACCACGCGTCGATACCGCCGGTCAGGTTGAAGACGTTGGTGAAGCCCAGGTCGGCGAAGTGCTCGGCGGCCGCTTGTGATCGACCACCTTTGTGGCAATGGAACACCAGCGGGGTCGCCTTCGGCAGCGCTTCGAGTCGTTGGGCCACGACTTCATTGATCAGGGTTGCGCCCGGAATGCTCGCGGTCGCGCGCTCTTCGGGAGTGCGCACGTCGATGAACTCGAACGCCTCGCCGGCATCGAATCGGGACTTCAGGTCCTTCACTGACATCTGCTGTACGCGCTGCGGCGCGTGGGGCAGGTGCACCTGGAAGCCGGGCCCGTTCGGCGTTTCGGCGACGTCGATGCGCGCCTCTTGCGCGCGCGACGCGGAGGCTCGGTCGACGCGGATGGTAATCCCGCTTACAACGACCTCGAACGCACCCTCCGCGACCGTCGCCATGAAGAGCGAGGTGCGGTAGCGCGCGTCGACGCCGAGGTGCAGACCCTGGTCTGCCGGCGCGCCGCCGGTCGCTTGCGCGAGCGCTTTCGCGGCAGCTTCACTGATATGGATCTCCGGAGCCGAAATGTCTTCGAGTTCGATGCCGAGCTTCTGTGCAAGCTCGCCCGTGCCGTCGATCTCTTTGATGATGTCGCAGCCGCCGATGAACTCCCCCTGGATGTAGAGCTGTGGAATCGTCGGCCACGAAGAAAACTCCTTGATGCCCTCGCGAATGCTCGCGTCCGATAGTACGTCGAAGGTTTCGTAGGCGGGCAGGTGCGCGTCGAGGATCTTCACGACGGTTGCCGAGAAGCCGCACTGCGGCTGGTCGCGGTTGCCCTTCATGAAGAGCAACACCTGGTTGCTCTCCGTCAACGCGGTGATCAGGTCGCGGGTCGTCTGCTCGAGGGGCATGGGGGTTCTCCTTCTGGGATCGGAAATTCGGAGCGGAGTGCGTGGAGTGGGCGCCTGCCGATCGCACTCCGGGAAATCGGAGCCACCAGCGTAGCGCAGGGCCGAGCGGCGATCTGTGCTCGGAACGTCAGCGGCGCCAGAGGCTCGCGAGCCACGGCTGCTGTGCGCGCGGCAGCCCGGGCGGGCGGTAGTAGTGCCGGACGGCTTCGAAGCCCGCCCCGCCCACGTAGCTGCTCCAGCTCTCGAAGTCGTGGTAGACGCCGTATCGATCACCCCTCCAGCCCTCGGTGTTCTCGCCGCGCGGGTTCGAAGTGAACAGCACGCCGCCGGGTCGCAGCGCATTGCGCAGTTCGCCGAGCACGCGCGAGAGTTCGGGGCGCGGCACATGGAACAGCGACGCGTTCGCGAACACGCCGTCGAAGCGGTCGGCCGGCAGGTCGAGCGTGAGGAAATTCTGGTGCAGCACCTCGCAGCCGCTGTAGGCACGGGCCATCCGAACGAACGCTTCCGAGCCGTCGAGCCCGACGGCTTCGTGCCCGAGCGAGCGGAACGCGGCGAGGTCGCGCCCCGGGCCGCAGCCGAAGTCGAGGATCGTGTGGGGCCCGTCGCCCTCGATGTCGAGCAGCAGCGCCTCGATATTCTGCGCCACGTCATGGTCGCGGGTCCCGCGCCAGAACGACTCCGCCGAGCCATCGTAGTGGGCGAGCGTGGTGCGCGTAATTTTGTCGAGGTTCGTCACTTCTTTCCGCGGCATCGTCGCACGATAATGCGCCAGCGTGGTGTTGGGTCAAGCGCGACCCCGCCGGCGGGGTCCTTCGCTCGGCCCGGTTCGGGGCCTCTCCGGTGGCTGCGTGCTACACGAACGGCATACACGCGCGCAGGACCGAGCCAGGAGGAAGCAGCATGCGGAAATACTGCCGGGTCGAACGTGATGGGCACATCTCGACGATCACGATCGATCGCCCCGAAGTGATGAACGCCTTGCACCCGATGGCGAACACCGAGCTCGCCCATGTGTTCGATGAATTCTGTGAAGACGACGATCAGTGGGTCGCGATCATCACCGGCGCGGGCGAGCGGGCGTTTTCGGCCGGCAATGACCTCAAGTACCAGGCTGCGGGTGGCGGTGAGCTGGGCGCGGCGCCCAAGGGCTTCGCGGGCCTCACCGGGCGCTACGACAACGTCAAGCCCGTGATCGCCGCGGTCAACGGCGTCGCGATGGGCGGCGGCTTCGAGATCGCGCTCGCGTGCGACCTGATCGTCGCCTCCGAGAATGCGCTGTTCGCGCTCCCCGAGCCGCGCGTCGGGCTTGCGGCCCTCGCGGGCGGGATGCAGCGCCTGCCGCAACAGATCGGGCTGAAGCACGCGATGGGGATGCTGCTCACGGGTCGCCGGGTGTCGGCGCGCGAGGGGTTCGAACTCGGTTTCGTGAATGAAGTGGTGCCGCTGAACGAACTGATGCCGGCCGCTCGGCGCTGGGCCGGCCAGATCGCCGAGTGCGCACCGCTCAGCGTGCGCGCGACCAAGCAATGTGCGATGGCGAGCCTCGACGGTGGCTCCGTCGAGGAGCAGATGAGTCGTCGCTACGACCGGCTCTACGCGATGCTCAAGAGCGAGGACTTCATCGAGGGGCCGCGCGCATTCGCGGAGAAGCGCGCGCCGAACTGGAAGGGGCGGTAGCTCGCTCTCCCGGTGCGTTCCTGGGAAACTCTCGACGCAGCGGATTCGCCCGACGGCCGCCTCGAGCTGCGTCGCCGCGGTGAGAGTGATTTTCTGATCACGCTCGCGGGCCGCGTGCTCATGAACAGCGCAGCTCGGCGTTCGGAGGAGGCGCTCGCGCGAGAGGTCTGTGCGCGGCTGCCACAGCAGCAGGCGCCGCGGCTGCTCGTCGGTGGGCTCGGAATGGGGCTCACATTGCGCACGGCCCTCGACGACTTGCCGGCTGATGCTCGGGTGACGGTCGCCGAGCTGAATTCGGTCGTGGTCGACTGGTGCCGCGGGCCGCTGGCTGCACTCAATGCGCGGGCGGTCGAAGACCCGCGGGTCGCGGTCGTGATCGCGGACGTGGCCGAGCTGATTCGCAACCCGCGTGCGCAGCGCTTCGACGCGATCGCGATCGATCTCTACCAAGGCCCGAGCGGTGGCCGTGACAGCGACGAGCCGTTCTACGGCCGCCGTGCGCTCGAGGAGACGCGCGATGCCCTGGCGTCCGGCGGCGTGTTCGGCATCTGGGCCGAGCGCCCCGATTCGGGTTTCGAAAAGCGGCTGCGGGCCGCGGGCTTCGCGTTCGAGAGGTCGCGTCCGGGCCGCGGCGGCCTGCGCCACGTGGTCTACACCGCGGTGCGCGGTCGATGAAGGCGCTACTCGCGGTGGTGGCGCTGCTCGCCTCCGGGGGGGCGTTCTTCTTCTACGCGCCGCCGCGCAGCTGGATCTGGCTGCAGCCGATCGCGTGGGTGCCGGCATTCTTCGTCATCGCGCGACTGTCGGGGCCACGCGCGTTCCTGGCGGGCTGGCTCGTCGGCGCCGCGAGCATCCTCGGGGGCTACTACTGGATCGCGGAGACCGTGGAGCGGTTCAGCAGCATTCCGTCCGCAGGCGCGTGGTTCGTGGGTCTCGCTTTTGCGCTGGCGAGCGGCTTCTATGCCGCGATCTTCGCGTGGGGGTTCGATCCGGTTCGGCGTGCTTCGGGGCGCTGGTGGCCACTCGGCATTGCGGCCTGGTTCACCGCACTCGAGTTCTTGAATCCACAGCTCTTCCCGCATTTCCAGGGCTCGATGTGGTACCAGGCGCCGTGGCTGTTCCTCGTCACTGCGATCACCGGGACTTCGGGCGTCACGTTCCTGGTGATCTTCTGCAACGCAGTGGCACTCCAGCTGTTCGAGGCGTGGACGGGGCGGGATCGGAGCGCTCGCCGGGCCTTTGTCGCGAACGCCGCGGTGCTGATGGCGATGCTGCTCTTCGCGATGACGGTGTCGGCGCTGCGGCTGGACCGCATCGATGCACTCGAGGCCTCGGTCGATTCGCTGCGCGTCGCGCTCGTCCAACCCAACCACGATGTTCCACGTCGGCGTGAAATGCGCTTACAGGAACCCGCAGCATTTGCGAACGACCTGGTCGCGATGTCGCGGGAGGCATTGCGGGAGCACCCGGGCATCGAAGTCTTCGTCTGGCCCGAGGGGGCGCTGACGCGCGAGCCCGGTGCCGAGCGAAATCGCGCCGTGCTCGAATTCGTTCGCGAAGCGGGCGTCGAAGTCTGGACGGGGGCGAACGTCCGCCCGGCTGATTCCGAGGGCGAACACCGGACCCGCAACTCCGCCTATCGAATCGACCGCAACGGCGAGATCGACGTGCGTTACGACAAGAACATCCTGGTGCCGTTCGGCGAAACCATGCCGCTTGCCGAACGCTTCCCCGTGTTGCGTGGAATTCGCGGTCCGGGCGATTTCGCGCGCGGCGACTCGCTTCCGATCTACCAAGCCGAAAGCGCGCGTTTCGCGTTCTTGATCTGCTACGAGGCGATCCAGGCCGGCTACGTGCGCCGGGCGGTGTTGCAGGCCCCCGAGCTGCTGGTGAACCTCACGTTCGATGCCTGGTATGGCGATACCTCCGAGCCCCACACGCACCTCATGCTCGCGGCCGTGCAGGCCGCGCAGTACGGCCTGCCGCTCTTGCGGAGCACGACCACGGGGATCAGCGCGATCGTCGACACGCGCGGGCTCATCACCGAGAAGACGGGCGTCTTTACGCGCGAGGTACTGGTGGCCGACGTGCCGAAGCTGCGGCTCCCGACCTTCTACGCCCGCATGGGGGACTGGCTGCCGTGGAGTTGCAGTGCGGTGGCGCTGGGCCTGTTGCTGCGTGGGCTGGGCCTGTTGCTGCGTGGCCGACACGCGAGCCCGCGGAATTGACGCGGCTCGTGAGACGGCCTTTCCTGTCACGGTGAACGGGGACGCGATCGCAGTGGACGCGACACGCTCGGAAGGCGCTGTGACGGACGTTCGCGCGTTCTGCATTCGTCTGCTCGGGAACGGCGACTTGGAAACGAAGCTCGCACCCCCGACGTGCCCCGACGGTTCACCATTGGCGGACGGTGCACCCGGGCCGTCGCTCTCGATCGACCGTCCGGTGCGTGCAGTCGGGCTCGAACTCGCAGCGGGCGCACCGCCGTTGCCTCGGCCCGGTGAGCTGGCATCGCCCGAGGCGCGCGCGAGCTGCTTGGCGCGTTTCGCGCATCACGAGTTGATGGCCGCGGAGCTGTTTGCGTGGGCGCTGCTGCGTTGGCCCGAGCTGCCGGCGGAGTTGCGACACGGCTGGCTCCTGGCGCTGCGCGACGAGCAGAGGCACTGCGGGCTCTACCTCGAGCGGTTGTACGCGCACGGTTCGAAGCTCGACGACCACATGCTCTCGCCCTACTTCTGGAAACACGCCCCCGCGATCGCCGCATCGCCCCACGGCCCGCGCGCATTCCTGTCTGCAATGGGGCTCACGTTCGAACAGGCGAATCTGGATTTCGCGCTGCTCTATCGCGATGCATTTCGCGAAGCCGGGGACGAAGCGAGCGCTCGCGTGTGCCAGGTCATCCACGACGACGAGGTGGGCCACGTTGCATTAGCTGCACGCTGGCTCGAACGGCTGTCCGAACCGGATCAGAGTGAGATCGAGCGTTACAGCCGAGCGGTGCCGTTCCCCCTGTCGGCTGCGCGTGCGAAGGCGCGGCGCTTCGACGTCGCCGCGCGGCGGCGCGCGGGTCTCGGGGACGAGTTCATCGAATTCGTGCGTTCCGCGCGCTCGACGCAGGAAACGCGGCCGCGTCGCCCACGTGACTCGTGAGCGCAGCGTTGCTGCTGTGGCCGAATGTCGCTGCCGAGGAGGGCGAAGCGCGCGACGATCGCCGCGCCGCGCCGTGGCTGTTGGCGGTGGCGGGCCTGTGGCGAAGACTGTTCGGCGCCGAAACCGGCTGGCTCGAAGCTGCCGGGGTTCCGGCTGCGGTCGGCGCCGCGGCGGAAGAACGCGCGGTATTCCCGTGGCTGGAAGCCGACGCTGCGCTGACTGCGTGGCTCAACACCGAGTCCGCGCTCGAACGCGCCGACGCGGCTGGGCGTCGCCTCACGGGCGCTCCCCCGGCAGTGGTGCGATGCGTTCACGACAAGGCGTTCGCGTTCGAGGCAGCGCGCGACGAAGCCTTGCTGCCGGAAGACCTGGTCGCGACCATCGCGGTGTTCGACGCGGAGCAGCTCCGCGACCCCGATGCGGGAGTCGCCGCGATCGCGCGCACGCTCGACGGTTGGCCGAACTGGGCGCGCGAACGCTTCACGCTCAAGCCCCGCTTCGGAAGCAGCGGGCGTGGTCGTGCGGCGGGCCGGGACGGTCGTGCCGACGAGCCCGCGCTGCGGCGGGCACTGCCGCGTCTAGCCGAACGTGGGGGTGCGATGCTCGAGCCGTGGCTCGACCGCAGCGAAGATCTGTCTGCGTCGTTGTGGCTCGACGAAGCCGGCACGTTGCAGCTGCTCGGGACCAGCGAGCAGGTACTGGCGCCGTCGGGCCTCTACCGCGGCCAGCGCGGGAGTGTCGATTCGAAGGGGCGGGTCACGTCCGATAGTGAGCGCGACGAGGAGCTGCGCGAGGCGGCGGTCGCAATCGCGGGTCGCGCTGCGCGCGAGGGTTTCTTCGGTCCGTGTGGGCTCGATGCGTTCGCGTATCGCGCGCCCTCCGGGGCGGCCGCCTTCAGGCCGGTCGTCGAGTGGAACGCGCGCTTTACGCTCGGCATGGTTGCGATCGGTCTGGTGAAACGCGCGCACGCCGAAATTCGCGCGGCCTTCGCGCCCGACCCCGAGCAGCGTCTCGCCTTCCACTTCGCGCTCGATGCACCAGCGGGCGGCTGGCCCGCAAGCGACTCGTCACTGCGGGTGCTGCGCTACGCCGAAGCCGACGCGGTCGTCCAACCCGGGCTGGCGATCGCGCTCGACCGCGCGACGTTGGACGATCGGCTCGGCCTGCATCAGTAGCAGTGCGGGCTCCGGCCGGCCGCAGCTGCCGCTTCGAACTCGGGCAGGGTCTGCGGGATGCGCTTGCGGAGTTCCGAGATGCGCGTGGCACTCGACGGGTGTGTGGACAACAGCTCGGGCGGTTTACCACCCCCCGTGCGCGCCATGTTCTGCCACAGCGTCACGCTCGCGCGCGGATCGAAGCCCGCGCGGGCCATCAGGTCGAGTCCGAGCAGATCGGCCTCGCTCTCCTGCGCTCGGCTGAACGGCAGCAGTACCCCGACCTGGGCGCCGAGGCCGAGCACCGCGAGCGCGGTGTCGCGTCCGGCTGATGGTGGCCCGGCCAGGCTCTCGACGACCTGAAGGCCGGATTGGGCCACGAAGCTGGTCGACGCGCGCTCATTGCCGTGCTCGGCGAGCACGTGCGCGATCTCGTGCCCGATGACGGTCGCGAGTTCGTCCTGACTGGTCGCGACCTTCAGCAGCCCGGTGTGGACGCCGATCTTGCCGCCGGGCAGCGCGAAGGCGTTGGCGCTGTCGTCCTCGAAGACCGTGACTTCCCAGCTTCGCGGGGCGTTGTCGGCTCGAACCTGAGCGGTGACGGCGTTGGACACGCAGGTCACGCGCCGAACCGCCTCCGCGTTCCGGGACTGCGGAAGCTGCTGCTTCATCTGCGAATACGCCTCGATGCCCATCCGGTCCATCTCGGCCGCGGGAAACAGCCTCAGCTGAGTGCGGCCGAGGGGCGAGGTCTTGAACGGTGACAACCCCGCGCATGCGAGAAACGAGAAGGCGAGTAGGCAGAGAGCAAGGCGGCGGATCATTCGGAAAACCCCGTGGTGGTGACGACGTCGGGGCAAGGTAGCGTCGAGGCGTTACGACGCTGGTTTACTGCGCGGCAGTCGCAGGCGCTACCGTTATCCGCTTCGAGGAGTTCGACGCGCGGATGAAGCAGAAATTCGCAACCGGGATGCGAGTCGCCAGCTGGGCGCTGGTGTGGTGCGCGATCGCGGTCTTCGCCTGTACGACCTCGGTCGAGCACGCCTCGCTCCGGCCGAAGAGCCCGGATGCGGTCTGGGAGCGCGAGTACGGGCGTGCCCGCCGCTTCGATAGCGGCGGGATGCGCGAGGACGCGGAACGGCACTACAGGCGGGCGCTCGATGCGGGGCGGACATTCGGTATCGGTGATCAACGCCTGCTGCAGACGCGGCTCGCGCTTGCCGACCTCTACATCGCGCAGGGCCGAACCGATGACGCGGAAGCCCAATACGTCCAGGTGATCCGCCGCCAACGCGCTGCGTACGGCGAAAAAAACGAGGCCATCGCGGACACCCTCAACCGTCTGGGAGTGCTGCTCGCGGACGACGGTCGCGCGAGCGAGGCGCTGCCGCTGTTCGAAGAGTCGCTGCGCCTGCGTGCGCGCATCTACGGGTCCGAAGATCCGTCAACGGTCGCGACGATGCAGAACCTCGCCTCCGCCTATCACGAGGTCGGGCGCTTTGATGAGGCGGAGAAGCTCTACGTGCTCGCGCTGAGCGCTTACGAGGGGAGGGGCGAGGAGGTTCTCGGGGTCGCATCGGTCACGCAGAACAACCTCGCTGTTCTCTACCGCAGCATGGGGCGCGGCAACGAGGCCGAGAGCATGCACCTCCATGCGATCTCTTTGTCGATCGAGATCAACGGGCCGAGAAACCCGAATGTCGCGATCTTTTCGCGTGATTTCGCGAATCTGCTCACCGAGCAGGAGCGCTACCCCGCGGCCGAGGCGCGGTACAAGGTCGCGATCCAGATCTTCATCGCGAACTACGGCCGCAGCAGCGAACCCGTGCGCCGGACGATGGTCGATTTCGCCGCGATGCTGCATGCCGAGGGCAGGCAGCGGGCAGCCGCGTCCATGGCGGCGGCAGCCGGGAAGATCGAGGAAGAGCTCCGGCGAGCATCCGCCGACGACTCGAAGGCGAAATCAAAGAGGCGGTAGCCTGCGAAGCGGACTGCGCAAAGGGGAGTATCGTGACGAACCAACCCATTCGAAGCGAACTGCGCGACGGCGTTGCGATCGCGCACCTCGACGACGGCAAGGCCAACGCATTCTCCCATGAGGTGATCTCGGCGCTCGGCGGGCACCTCGATCGTTTCGGCGCCGAGGCTGCCGAAAGTGGCGTGAAGGCGATACTGCTCGCGGGTCGTCCCGGCGTGTTGTCCGGGGGCTTCGATCTGAAGGTGATGGGGGCCGGCTCGAACCAGGTGCACGGCCTCGTGGCCGCGGGGGCGGAGTTGTTCTGCCGCTTCCTCGAGTTTCCGCTCCCCATCGTGGTCGCCGCGACGGGCCACGCGGTCGCGGCCGGCGCCATCATGCTGCTCGCCGCCGACGCGCGTCTCGGCGCCGCGGGGAAATTCCGGATCGGACTGTCGGAAGTCGCGATCGGCATGACACTGCCGCACTTCGCCGCCGCACTCGCACGCAATCGGCTGTCGAAGCGCCACTATCTACGCGCGACCGCCCAGGCGGAACTCTACTCTCCCGAAGAGGCGGTCGACGCGGGCTATCTCGACCGCGTCGTGCCCGCCGAAGAGATTCTCGATCACGCCCTCAGCGAAGCCAGGGGCCTCGGCGAACTACCGCAGCCCGCCTTCGGCAACACCAAGCGACGCGCGCACGAAGCACTGGTCGCCGACGTGCGCGGCAGCCTCGACGCCGACCTCCAGGCACTGACGGGATCGAGCGGCATCGGGCCCGATCACGCCGCGAAGTAGCGATGTGGAAGCGGCGTGAGGTGGAGCCGACGAGCGGATTCGAACCGCTGACCTGCGCATTACGAATGCGCTGCTCTACCAGCTGAGCTACGTCGGCTTGAGGTGGTGTTCCGGGCGTGAAGCGGTCGGAAGTCTAGCCGTGACCGTACGGGTTTTCACCTGAGCGGGCCGGGCGGGGCGCGGCTGAAGAGGAATCCCCTCGCCCGCCCAGCATGGAAACATTGACCCGGAGCCCGGGGTCCGTTTACGATGGGTGCTGGAGGTGCCGCCCTTGCCCGTTCTTCCCCTGATCGATCTGTTGATTCTGATGAGTACGGGCAGCCTGTTGATCGGCTTCGTGCTGAAGGCGATCGCATTGACGACGAGCTATCGACCGAGTGTGTTCGGCTTCAGCGCGGTCGATTTCGTGATCATCACGGGCCTCGCTCTGGGGCTGGCACTGGTACTCGCCGCGCGGACCTACGTGAAACTGAACGAGCACCGCCTGATGGCCGTGCGATCGGCCCGGGGCCGTTCGCGGCTGGTGCCGGTCGACGAGGATGACGACTACGACGAGCTACCGCTGGAACCGGAAGACACCAGCGCCGAGCTTCGCTGAGCGGGCGCGAAAGGGGACTGGAGCGTGTCTGTGAGGGTGGCCCGGGACTCGGCCCAGGCGTCGAAGCGGGCCGGCCGGCGGCCGGCGTGCCGTCAGCTGCGGCCGGGCAGCAGGCGCAGCGCTGAGAGGGTGAGTTCGCGGTAGAGGTCCACGGTCGCGATGGTCGTCTCGACGATCACTTCGGTGGCCTTGTGGATAGCGGTCTTCACAATCGATCTCCTTCGACGTGTATGTGGCCGTCTCGACTCTCTTGGTGGCATATCGGACACAAAATTGTTGGACTTGAGCCCTGTGATCGTTTGCCCGCGGGGGCGTGATACATTTCCGGCGTGTCGCGCCCTGATTCGGACAACCCGGTCGACCGCAGGATCTGGATCGACGGCGTGCTGGTGCCCTGGGAGCAGGCCACGGTCCACGTGCTCTCCCACAGCCTTCAGCGCGGCTCGCTGATCTTCGACTACATGAGCATCCACGAGACCGCGGACGGTCCGGCGATCTTCCGGCTGCGAGAGCACGTGGAACGGCTGCAGCGTTCGGCTGAGCTGGTCGACCTGCCGCTCGGCTACGGCCGCGATGCGATCGCGACGACCACGTCACTCTCGCGATCGCGGCCTACCACCCGGGCAGCGACATCGTGGCGCGCAAGGACCGCCAGCCGAATTACCACCCCGTGCTCAAGCTGTGGATCGAGAAGGAGCGCAAGAATCGCCGCGACGACATCGTGCCGCCGCAGGCGAAGGTCGCCGCGAACTACGCCTCGCCGATGGGAGCGAAGTGGGCCGCGCAGCGCGCGGGCTACGACGATATCCTGCTCGTCGACGAAGACGGCTACATCGCCGAGGGCCCGACCACGAACGTGTTCATGGTCGAGGCAGACGGTAGACTGGTTACGCCGCCCGAGAAGAGCGTGCTGCTCGGGGTTACCCGCAGCTCGATTCTCGCAATGGCGAAGGACGATGGGATCGTGGTGAGTGAGGAGCGTGTGCGACCCGAGCGACTGCAGCAGGCCGCCGAAGTCTTCGTGACGGGGACCACCGCGGGGGTCTGGCCGGTTGGCGAGGTAGACGGTCGGGACATCGGGACGGGCGGGGCGGGCCCGGTGAGTGAAAAGCTGCAGGCGCGCTTTCGCCGAGTCGTCAGCGGCGACGATCCGACCTTCCACCACTGGCTCACGCACGTCCACGGGGAGTAGCGGCATGCGGGTTCTATCGGGCACCCAGCCTACGGGCGACTACCTGCACATCGGCAACTACTTCGGTGCGCTGCGCCAGTACGTGTCGTTCCAGGAAGAGCACGAGGCGCTCTACTTCGTCGCTGATTATCATTCGATGAACTCGGTGCGCGACGCGAAGCAGCGCCGCGAGTTCACACGCTCGGTTGCGCTCGACTACCTGGCCTGCGGCATCGACCCGGCACGCGCGGTGTTGTTTCGTCAATCCGACGCCCCCGAGGTCTGCGAGTTCATGTGGCTGCTCTCGACGGTCACGCCGATGGGGTTGCTCGAGCGCGGTCACGCCTACAAGGACAAAGTCGCTCAGGGGCAGAGCGCCGACCACGGGCTGTTTGCGTACCCGATGTTGATGGCCGCCGACATCCTGCTCTACCACGCCGACGTCGTGCCGGTGGGGCAGGACCAGAAGCAGCACCTCGAAATGACCCGCGACATTGCCGCGCGCTTCAATCACACCTATGGCGAAGACGTGCTCAAGCTGCCCGAGCCCTACATCCTCGATGGCGTCGCGGTAGTGCCCGGAACCGACGGCCGCAAGATGAGCAACCCCGGTCGAGGATCCGAAGGAGCCGAAGGGTGCGCTGTTCGAGCTGTGGTCGCTGTTCGCCTCCGACGAGGAGCGTGAGGAGATGTTCGCGCGCGCGCGCAAGGGCGGCCTCGGCTACGGCGAGGTGAAGAAGGACCTTCTGGCGCGCATGCTCGACTTCTTCGGCCCGATGCGGGAGCGCCGTGAGGAACTCGCAGCGCGTATCGACGATGTCGAGGACATCCTCGAAGATGGCGCCAGGCGCGCGCGCATGCTCGGTGAGCCGGTGTTGGCCGCGGCGCGCGAAGCGACCGGCCTCGGGCGGGCACTCTAGAACGAGGTGCGGCATGGCGGCACACCGGCGCCCGACCATCCCCTTCAGTGATGCGCCACGCGGCACTTGTCGCTGGTGCGGCGATCTGATCCTTCACCAGGACGGTCCGAAGCGGGGTGAGCCGAACCGCCATCGCCGCTGGCATCCAGCCTGTGTCGACCGCTACAACCAGAGCGATCCTCGCGAGGCGCGGCGGTGCGTGCGGAAGCGCGACCGCGGGCGCTGTGCGATCTGCGGTCTCGACACCGTGAAGCTGCGGCGATCGATCCGCGGCAAGGGCACATTCGAGAAGACGCGCACACTCGGCTTCAAGCCGCGCAAGTCGTTCTGGGAACTCGACCACATCGTGCCGTTGATCGACGGTGGCGGCCACGATCTGCTGAACCTGCAGACGCTCTGCACACCGTGCCACAAGCGCAAGACGTCCGTCGAGGCGGCAGGTCGGCGCGTCGCGCGCGACGAAGCGGCGGAGCGAGAGCTGCTCGACTGCGCGGAGGAACTTCTGGCACGATCGCAGCGTCTGTTGGACTCGCTGGGCGCGCGCAGCGATCCCTGAACTCTCGCAGGTCGAGATTCAGGGCTTCGCGAGTGACGCTCGCGCGCCCGGCTTCCAGCGTCGCATCACGTTCTTCACGTAATGCCGCGTGATCGTCGGGATGCGACCCGATTCGACGCGTTGCGGGCCCGCGTGATAGCCGGCCAGCGCGCGCGGCCAGCTGCCGAGGCGGTCGTGCAGCCGTCGCAGGTAGCGCGTGCCCGCGAGCACGTTCGCACGCGGCTCGAAGGCACAGACCACGCCCAGGTCGCGCGCGGTACCGGGCATCAGTTGCATCAACCCCATCGCGCCCTTGTGCGACACGGCGTCTACGTCGTAGCCGCTTTCGACCCGGATCACGCTCTCGATCAATCGGCGGTCCGTTCGGTAGCGCAGCGAGGCATCGCGGACCGCGGTGTCGATTCGGCTTCGCACGCCGTAGCGGGTGAGGCGCCACCAGGCCGCGCGTCTGCTTCCGCAGTGGGTATCTGCGCGGGGTGGCTCGGCGGGCAGCGCCACCCGCACCGCTGTAGTCGTCGACAGCATCTTCAGCGCTGCGAGGCGACGGGCGATACCCTCGTCGGCTGGGACCGCGCGGGCGATCATCAGGCTCACCAGCACGAACAGAAGCAGCCAGACGCGCACTCCCGGGATCATGCCCTCGCTCCTGCATCCGCGATGTCGGCGAGGTCGAAGAGCAGGTCGATCGCGACCTCACGGCCGTCCCGGCGCAGGCCGGATTCGACGCGGAGGAGGATGCCGCTTCCCGAGCGCTCGTAACGTCCACGGATTTCACGGTAGTCCTGGTGGTGTTCGCCGCGTTCTTCGAGAAAGCGAGCGATGCGTCCGAACAGGCCCGCGTCGACGCTGCGCGGCACCAGCATCATGACGACCGCGGCAGCGCCGAAGCGGTCGCGCATGGCTCGTGCGAGAAACGACAGGCCCGGCTCGCTGGTGTAGTCGCGAGCGCGTGGCGAAAACGCGGCGAGACCGGAGGCGTCCCGGACCAGCCCGGTCTCGACGTCGACGCCTCCGACGATTTCACGATGTTGTACCACGACGAAGCGCGCGCCGAGCGCGGACATCGCGCGCGCGTAGGCGCGGAACGACGGAAAGGAGCTGTAGCTGCAACTCAGCACGGGGAAATTGCCGCCTCCGAGCAGCGCGTCACCGCTGCGGAGATCTCCTGCGATGACCGGGGTCGCGATCTCATGGCGAGGTCTGGCCTCCGGCTCGGCTTCGGGCGCTCG
Organism: Deltaproteobacteria bacterium; assembly: GCA_019310425.1. GTDB lineage: Bacteria > Myxococcota_A > UBA9160 > UBA9160 > SMWR01 > JAFDEI01. Next base: position 18,643 of record JAFDEI010000176.1, read on the forward strand.
CTCCGGCTCCGGCTCCGGCTCGGGGAGTGTTTCCCGAGGCGGTTCAGCGCGGGCGAGCTCGACGGCTTCCTCGAATACGGGCCGCACGCGCGCCACGGTTTCGGCAGCTTCCTCGAGCGCGAGGGTGGGGTCCGGGCCGGCTTGCAGCGCGAAGAATGCGACCGCCCAGGTGCCGACCACGGCACGGCTGCCCCAACGCAGTGCGGGTCCGCGCGACGTCACGGGCCGGACCCGCTACTGCGGTAGAGAGCGAGCATGCGACGAATCAACCTGGCGGAGCGATCGGCATCGTGACTCAGCGAGTCGTCGTCCCAGTCTGGGCGAACGGTCGTAGCGGACTCGTCGACGACTAGAGCGTCGCTCGCGGCCTCGACGCCGCGATTGGAGGCGGGGCCGAAGTCGCGCGCGAACTCCGCTCGGGGCACGAGCAATTCGACCTCCGTCACGCGCTCGCTGTCGGGATCGTCCCGCGAGACGGAGCCACCCGCTCCGCTATGGGGCGATTCATCGGAGTCTCGCGAACCACCCCTCGCTTCGGCCGCTTTCGGCTTGGCCGAGTTGGACGCCATCAGCGCGGGTGTCGCGTGTTCGGGCACTTTCGCGCGGGCTGGTCGGGGCTCGGGCTTCGAGTCGACGGGC
>JAFDEI010000177.1 GCA_019310425.1 Deltaproteobacteria bacterium
CCCGTAGACCGCGTCGAGCACCGCGTCGAATGCGAAGGCCTCGAATTCGACCTCCTCTTCCTCGTACGGGTCGACGACGCGCGCTACCCGAATCGGGACAGCGCTCCGGAGCCACGCGAGGTTGCGTGTCGCGACTGGCTCGGAATGCCTGGAGAATGCGAGCTCCGCGGGGCTGTCTGCTGCCGCGGTGAAGCTCCCAGCGAGCAACAGGCAGCCGCTCAGGCAGGACGCCGCCAGGGTGCGATGCCGCGGAAGCGTAGGACGCGCCGTATTCCCTCTGGCCGATTCAAGGCCAGGGCTTCTAGCTACCTGCCATCGAACCAAGCGCGAACTCCGTATGCGTCTCCGACGCCGGACTTGCCGGACCGCGGGCGCACATACACAAATGCCGTCCGAGGGCGCGCACGCGAACGCCGCGGGCATGCCCGAACTCCATCATGGCGTGCGCAACTTCGCGGACGAGGTCCTCCTGGATCTGAAAGCGGCGTGCGTAGGCGTCGACCAGGCGAGGCAGCTTGCCGAGGCCGAGGATCCGGTCGCCGGGCTCGTAGGCGAGGTCGACGTGGCCGAAGAACGGCAGGAAGTGATGCGCACAGATCGAATGGAATTCGATGTCGCGGACTTCGACGAGGCCGGGCGCTTCGTTGGCGGCGAGCATCCGGGTGGTCTTCAGGATCTTGCTCGGCTCGACTTCGTAGCCTGCGAGTAGCTCCTTGTAGGCGCGCACGATGCGATCGTCGGAGCCGGTCTCATCGAACCAGCTGAGCGCACGCGGATCGTCGGTGACTTTTTCCGCGAGCCAGTCGACCAGATTCATGCATCCTCCTCGAGTGAGTATCAGACGAGTCTAGCCCGCATTATTCATGAAGGTCCTGCTGCGGTCGCGCGCGAAGTGCCTTTGGTGTTCGGTGCTGCGCGAATTTCGTGCGCACGTGGAGTCGCACCCGTCGCGCGCGCGATTCCGGCCTCGAGGGTGCGCCATGCCCCAGTCCTGTCGAGGGCGGGGTTCATCCAGCCGGTCGTGATGCAGTAGCGATCGATGCATGGCGCGCGGTGATGCGGCGCGTGGCGTCGCCGCGACAGGATCAGCCCGCAGCGCTGCAGCTTTCGGACGAACCGCGGCGGGGCATGGCTGTGTGCCCACTGGTGGATCTGGTTCGACAATGCGGAAACGCCGATTGCCGACCATGAGAACGCGTACCAGGAAGGGTGCTCGAGCAAGCCGAGCGAGGGGCCGCCGAGCGCCATTACCGCGAAGGCGCCAACTGCTGCGGTCGCGGCTTCGCCGTTCACCTCTATCCAGTCGTGTTCGAGCATCGCCTGGGGGCGGTGGTGGTGGTCGCGAAACGACCGGATCAGGCCTGCACCGAGCCAGCGCGTCCGCTCGTCACCCCAGGTGTCGCAGGCCCAGTGGACTCCGCCGGCCAGGAGGTCGGCGAGGAGGACTCCCGCGAGTAGTGCGACCCCGACTCCCGCCCACTCCGCGTCGTGTGTCGCGGCAGCGATCCGGGCCGCGTGCCAGGTTGCGAGCGCGCCGGCGAGTATGATCGCTGTGGCAAAGATGGCTCGCGTGATTTCACGATCGCGACCGAGTTGCTGTGCTTTGGCTGCGTTGCGTCCGAATCGCAGCTTGCGGGGGTGGAGCGATCCACGATCCATGCCGTAACGCTAGCAGGGCGTCGGACCCATGTGGTTGCGCAGCTGACCGCATGGATCCGGCGCTTCCGCCTATTGCAGTTCAGCTTTCGGTGTCGGTGGCCGCGCTCCGGCGCTTCCGCAGGGTCCGGACCAGCAAGAGCACGCCGATCGCGATACCCGCCGTGAACCAGATTTCCTTCGGTAGCTCGAGCGCCATGCCCAACCCGGTTCCGACGATGAGAATCTGGGCTGCCGTGCTCGGCAGCAGGCCGACGGCGGTTGCGAGCAGGTAGTCGCGCGGACGGACCCGCGAAACTCCGATCAGCAGGTCTACGGCCGGATTGGCCCAGATCAGCAACCGCATCACGACGATGGTTCGGAACGGGTGTTCGACCAGCCGGTCTTCGTATTTCCGGATCTTGTCGGGAATACGCGGCTGCGCCCACTCCTGTCCGAACGATCGAGCGAGCGCGTAGAAGATCACGCTGGCGGTGAAGCAGCCGATGCTCGAATACAGGATGGCGAGCGGCGCGGGCCACAGCGCGAGCGATGCCCAGATCGGTGGCCCGATCAGGAAAACGGGGAAGAGCGCGACGATCAGCGCGATGAAGAGGATCGGGCCGAGCGGGCCGGCTCGGTCGAGCAGCGCTGCCATCTGCTCGGCGTTCGCAAATTCGTCGACCCGGCCACTCGTGACGATTGCAATCGCGGCGACCACCAGCAGCAGCACCATGGCGATTGCGACGCGTTTCATTCGGCGTTCCCATGCGCGAGAATCGAATCCCAACACCCCGGAGAGCTACTTCGAAGCGTGCCTGCGGGCGGTCTTGCCTTTGAAGCGTTTCGATTCGCTCGAAGGCTTCCGGTGCGCATGGGGTCTGGCGGGGCGCGCGCTTCCCGGTCTGGCGTGGCCGCTCTTGCGGTGTTGGGCCGTTGCGCCGCCCGCACCGGTGCGACGAACTACGATATTGGGGTCGCGCGCGTCGGGCTTGCTCGAGCGGGCCTCGAACGCGTCTGCGACGCCTGCGACGACGTCGAAGTTGGATTCGCGCTCGCCGATTTCGATCGAACCGATGAGCCGGCCCGCGAGCCCGCCGCGGCGGCAGACGTGCGAGAGCACGCGGCTGGGGGTTGCGCCGCTGCTCTTTCCCCAGTTGAGTGTGAAGCGCACGTAGCCGGGCGCGCTGCGTGGGTGGCGTGCCGCGGCTGCTGCGTCGATCCCCTGCACGTCCATCGGCTCACAGGGCAGCTGCGGGCCTGCCGTTTCGAGCAGCGTTGCGATGATCGTCTCGGCGTTACGGCCCTCGGCAAGCAGCTGCGCCGCCCAAGCTCGCTGTGTCTCGCTCGGCTCGATTTCAGCGTCGAGTTTCAGCCGCAGCGCCCGACGCGCACGCTTCTGCAACGATTTGCGGACCTTGCCCGGCGACGGAATCGTCTGCCAGTCGATGTCGATTCGCGCCGGGCCGAGCATTCGCTTCACGCGGCGCTGCTCGGCCGGGGGCACGAGCAGCAGGCTGCGTCCCTTGCGCCCCGCCCGGCCGGTGCGACCGCTGCGGTGGGTGTAGGTGTCGGTGTCGGTCGGCGGGTCGATGTGGATCACGCTGCCGATGTCCGGCACGTCGATGCCGCGCGCCGCAACATCAGTTGCAACCAGGATGCGGATGGTGCCCTTGCGAAACGCATTCAGGGTTCGCGTGCGCTGCGCTTGCGGCAGGTCGCCGCTGAGCGGCATCGCCGCGAAGCCGTCCGCGGCGAGCTTTTCTGAGACGTTGGCCGCGTCAACGCGACGTTTCACGAACAGCAGGCAGCGCGAATCATCGGCCAGCAGTAACAGATTGACGAGCGCTGCATGGATGTCGCGTGGTTTCACCAGGAACGCGATGTGTTCGATGTCGCTGTTGGCGGCGCCGAGGCGGGTGCCCTCGAGGGGCAGCACGTCATGTTGGAAGCGATCTGCGAGTCGCCGGACACCCGCCGGAAACGTCGCCGAGAGCAGGTGGCTGCGCCGCTTTTCGGGTAGCGCCTCGACGATGGCCTCGAGTTCCTCGCGGAAGCCCATGTCGAGCATTCGGTCGGCTTCGTCGAGGACCACGTGTTCGACCGAGCTGCAGTCGAGTGCGCGGTTGCGATGGTGGTCGAGGAGCCTGCCCGGGGTCCCGACCACGAGTGTGGGACGGCTTGCGAGCTGCATGCGCTCGCGACCGATGTGCGCTCCGCCGGTTACGACCGCAATCTTCAGCCCCGGGATTCCCTGGTAGAGCCAGCTCAGCTCCTCGGCGACCTGGGCTGCGAGCTCGCGCGTGGGTGTGATCACCAGCGCCGAGGGGCCCCGCCGCTTGTTCGCCTTCGCTTTCGGCGAGCTGGCTGCGAGGAAGTGCGGGGCAAGGGCGAGGCCGAGTGCGGCTGTCTTGCCCGAGCCGGTTTGCGACGAGATACGCAGGTCGCGCCCGCTGGATTCCGCATCGACCACGCTGCGCTGGATGGAGGTCAGTTCGCTGAAGCCGCGCTTTCGCATGGCGTCGGCAAGCGCTGTGGGAACTCCCTGGAACGGATCGGTCGAAGTCATGGGGATCACTATGCTGTGGACGTTCGCGGCGGCCGGCCTGCGCGATCGAGTTCACGGCCGGTCGTGTCGGGGACCGGCCGCCGACGTGCAGGCGGCGCGAGAGAGCGCTTCCACTGGGGTGAAGGGGAAAACGGAGCACGCAGTCTAGCATCGTTCTAGCGTGGTGTCCCCGCCCCCGGATCGAACGCCGGGCGGAAGCTCTGGCCGCAGAGCGGCCAACGCGCAGCGAGGCGAGGACCCGGACGAGCAGAGCAAACGCCGGGCGGAAGCTTTGGCCGCAGAGCGGCCAACGCGCAGCGAGTTCCCGAGGCAGGCCAGCGGCGCCGATTTCCAGATATCAGCGGTCGAAGCTGTCGACCCAGGCCTGCATCAGGTGGTTCGCGATCGCGAACGGCGGCGGCACGAACAGCGGACCGGGCTCAGCCGCGAGTGCCTTGCGGATTTCGTCGAGGCCGAACCAACGCGCATCGACGAGTTCGGCGTGGTCGATCGTGATCTCTTCGCTCTCGGCCTGCGCGATGCAGCCGAGCATCAACGAGGACGGGAACGGCCACGGCTGCGACTTCACGTAGCGCACGTCGCCGACCTTCACGCCGCTTTCTTCGTACACCTCGCGCCGCACGGCTTCCTCGATGGTCTCGCCGAGTTCGACGAAGCCCGCGAGCGCCGAGTACATGGTGTCCGGCCAGGCCGGGCCTCGGCCGAGCAGGCAGCGTTCTCCGCGCACCACCATCGCGATCGCGACCGGGTCGGTACGCGGAAAGTGCTCGGCGGAGCAGTCGATGCAGCGGCGATTCGCACCGCCGAGGACCGGCGTGGTGTCGCCGCTGCAGGCCGGGCAATGTTGATGGCGTGCGTGCCAATCCACCAGCGAGCGCGCATGCGCAAAGATCGCTACTTCAGCCCTTGTGAGTTCGCCCGCGATGCTGCGCAGATCCTCGAATGCCGCGATATCCTCGAGGCCGAGCGTCGAGAGCGGCTCGTCGACGGCCGACACGTCGACCGCGAAATGCGCGATACCGTCGTCGATGCCCAACAGCAACGGCTCGGGCCGCGGGTCGAGATCGTCGAATAACTCGGCACGCGCCCACGCCAGCGTGCGTGTTTCAGCGAGCTTGACGAGCGGATCGAGCGCGTAGAGGGGCAAGAAGCGCGCGGCGGGATCGGCGAGCCGGCCTTCGATCCAGGCGGGATCGCGCCGCGCGATCGCGGCGCGGTCGAGCGGGCTTCCGGAGAATGCAATGGGATCGGACATGGCCGAATCCTAGCTGCGCGTTGGCCGCTCTGCGGCCAAAGCTTCCGCCCGGCGTTTGTTCTGCTCGGGCGGGTCCTCGCCTCGCTGCGCTTTGGCCGCTCTGCGGCCAAAGCTCTTGGCCGGTTTTCAGCGTCTCCGGTAGAGGTCTGCAGCGCAGTCGTCGAAGGGCTCGAAGCCGCGCTCGAAGCGCTTGCGGTCGATCTTCCGCCAGCGCTCCATCTGCACGTAGTCGATCGAGTATCGGTCGACGATCTTCCAGAAGTCTGTCGGATGGTTCGGAGCGTAGATCGCGATCGCGCCGGTTTCCCAGACCAGGCGCGCGGCGCCCTGTGCGAGTACCAGCGGACGGTCGGGCAGACATCGACGCAGCCCCTCGTAGCGCGCGCGTTCGCGTGCGGCCCGTTCGGGGTCTTCGCGCAACGCATGGCGCTCCACGTCAAAATATCCCGTCAGCATTGCGAGGTCGTCACGCGGTGCGGGGAACGAGGGCAGCCAGGGCAGCAGCAGGATCAGGGCGAGGCCCGGGGTCGCGAGCCTGCTGCCGTAGCGTTGCCAGCCGTAAGCGCCGAGTGCGAGTGTGGCCGGTAGCAGCGGCACGAAGTAGCGGCCTTGCGGCAGGCCGAGCGCGACCGCGAAGGTCGTGCCGAGAGCCAGCGCAACGAGCGCGAGGGCCGCGGCATGCCCGCGAACGCTCGCGAGCAGCAGGCCCGCGCAGGCAGCGAGGTTGAGGCTCGCGAGCGGCCAGCCGGCCAGCAGAGACGGGAGTTGCTTCGAGAATTTCGTGAGTGGGTGCATCGCGATCTTCGAGTCGAAGTCGGGTTCGAGTACGTAGTACAGGCTGTCGTGCAGGTCGGTGAGATGGGGGGAGAAGTGGAGGTTCAGCTGGAGCAGTGAATAGAAGGGGTCGCCCGAGACCAGCAGGTTGCGGATCCACCACGGTACGGCGACGAATGCGAAGCCCGCGCAGCAGAGCAGGGCGGGGCGCAGTGACCGGGGTGCGGGCCACCACAACCCGACGGCGAACACCGGCAGCAGCAGCAGGCCGTTGTAGCGAGTGAGGTAGGCGGCGCCGCAGACGAGACCGATCGCGAACGCGGGGCGCCCACGTACGAACAGCAGGAAGGCGAGCGTTACGAGAAAGGCAAACGGTGTCTCCGACACAGGGTCCATCGCAAGCCCGAGGAAGGCGGGTGTGGTGATGAGCGCGATGCCCGCGAACACGCCCACGAGCGGCCCTCCGAGCGCTGTGCCGAGCGCCGCCGTGAGCGCCGCCGTGCCGGCGAAGAGCGCTCCGGTGAGCGCGTGTGCGGCCGTCTCGGTCGGGCCCGTGATGGTGAAGACTGCGGCCAGCGCGACCGGCCACGCGGGTGGCCGCATCACCGCGGGCTTGTCTAGGCCTGCTCCGAATCGGAGCTCGGCTGGATAGATGACTCCCGTCGTGAAGCCTTCGCCGGTCGCGAGGCGCCGGCCCATCTCGGCGTACTCGCAGGCATCGCCGGACCAGAGCTTCCAGGGCAGGCCCTGGTGGGCGAGGAACCAGATCGCGAGCGCGACGGCGGCCACTCCGAAAATCGCGAGGAACCTGGCCGGTCCGCCGTTGGTTGCGCTCGTCAGGCGTTGCCGGGTGTTCCGCACCTGCCCCTCCATTCGAGAGAAGGCGAGAATAGCGGTCGCAGCGCGGGCGGGCCGACCCGGTGGTCGCATTGCGCTTCGGCGGGAACCGAAATCAACTCGTGCGCGAGAGCCATGCGAGTGAGATCCAACCCGCGATCAGGCACGTGCCGCCGATCGGCGTGATGGGCCCGAGCCAACGCGGTCCACCGAGGACCAGCCAATAGATCGAGCCGGAGAAGAACAACACGCCGAGAGAGAACAGTGAAGCCGGAACGCGCACCGAGCGACCGCTCCAGATCGTGAACAGCGCGAGCACGAGCAGCACCACGGCGTGGAGTAGATGGTACTGCACCGCGGTCTGCCAACTCGCGAGCTGGCTCGGCGTGAGGCGCGTCTCGAGTGTGTGCGCCCCGAAGGCGCCGAGCACCACGCCTGCGGCCCCGGTTATCGCTGCGACGAGAATCCAAGGGTTCACTCTCACTCCCATGCTGCGCGTTGGCCGCTTTGCGGCCGATGCTTACGCAAGGCGTGCGATCCGCTCACGCGGATCGCACGCCTTGCCGCGACTGCGGTACGTTTCTCGAATGCGGACACTGTACCTGCTTCGCCACGGCAAGGCGGAGTCCGGCACGCCGGGCGGTCGCGACTACGACCGTGCGCTGGCGCCGCGTGGCCTGCGGGATTCAGTTCGTATGGGCGCCCATCTGGCTGAACGTCCCGAACCGCCGCGTTGGTTCCTGTGCTCGCCCGCGCGGCGAGCGGCCCAGACCCTCGACGGCGTGCGCGAGTCGCTTCCGCTCGGAGACGACGGCGAATTCCAGCAAAACCTCTACCTCGCGAGCGCCGAGCAGATCTTCCAGCGTGTGTGCGAGGTCGATGATACGGTCGATTCGCTGCTCGTGGTTGGCCACAACCCGGGATTGGAGCAGCTCGCCGCGAGCCTGACCCGGCCGCCGGAGGGTGACCCGAACGCATGGGCTCCGCCGAACTTTCCGACCGCGGCACTCGCGATGCTTCGCTTCGACGTCGACCGCTGGCTTGATCTCGCTCCCCCTCCCCGCTGCGGCGAGGTCGTGTTCACGACGCCGAAGCAGCTCGCCGCCATTCGATGAGCGCCGGTAGCACGATCAGCGTACAGACCAGCGTGTAGACGAGCCCGACCACGAGCAAGATGCCGAGGCTCGCGATGCCGCGGTGGGCCGAGAAGCCGAGTGCCCCGAAGCTCGCCGCAGTGGTTCCCGCGCTGTAGAAGATCGCACGCGCGGTGGTGGTGCCGAGCAGCCCGGCTCCGCCCGCGTCGCCGAGGTTCGAGCGGTGGACCAGGTGGATCGCGCTGTCGACCCCGATTCCCAACAGCAGCGGAATGACGATCACGTTGGCGAAGTTGAACGCCATCCCGAAACCCACCATCGTCGCGCAGGTGAGCGCGGCTCCGAGCAGCAGCGGTATGAGCACGAGCATCATCTCGGTCACGCGTCGCCAGAGCAGCCAGAGCAGCAGCGCGATCGCGACGAGCGCTGAGACCAGTGCCTGCGCGAGTGACTGCACGGTGGCGCGGCCGAATGCAATGATGTTCGCCGACATTCCGGTCGCGTCGGGGTGCACGCTGTGAGTCGGGCGCGATCATCCGATTCGTGATGTCGGGCGGCAGGCTTTCGAGTGTGATCTCCTCGGGCATGAGCGCGTTACGGAGACGCTCGAGGTGCACCGGGAGCTGGGCGAGCAGCACGAGTTCCAGATTGGAGAGGGCGGTCTCGAGGTCTTCGCCCGCGTCGACCTGTGCGATGAAATCGTCGAGCACGCTCAAGAGTCGCCTCACGCTGCCCTGGAGCCGGGCTTCACCATCGCCGAAGCCCGTTTCCGCGAGGTAATCGCGCAATTGCTGCAGTGCGACGAGCTGCTCCTCGGGGGTCTTGTCCGCCGTCTCCCCGGGGTCGGCTGCGGAGTCTCCGATGATCAGCGCGAGATCGGCCAGGATCTCGCGTTTCTCTTCCTGATCGGTCGGTACGTAGTCGCTGAGCGTGACGGTGTGGGAGACCAGGTCGAGCTGCGCGAGCCGTTCGGCCAGTGCGTCCGCGGACTCGAGGTCGGGCGCGAGCGCGTTGGCGTACCACGGTGAGCCGTGGTCGTTGCTGGCCGCGATGTCGTTGAAGGCCTGGACGGATTCCGTGTTCGGGTCGCGCATGTCGACGACGTTGGGCTCGAAGGTGATCTGCGGCAGCGTCAGCAGTGCCGCCACGCCCGCGGCGAGAGCCGCCCAGCGGACCGCCACCGTGTGCTCCAGCAGCGCCCCGGGTGCTCGGCTCTCGAAGCGCAGGCTCGCCTTCGAGGTGATTCCCTGGGGCAGCGCGAGCCATGAGCTGATGAGCGCCGGGAACATCGTCAGTGTGAGGAAGAGGATGATCAGCATGCCGGTCCCGGCGATCAGGCCGAGCTCTGCGACCCCGGCGTAGTCGGTCGGAACGAATACGAAGAAGCCGATACTGGTCGTGAGTGTGCAGAGCACGAGCGAGCTACCGACATAGTCGATTGCGTCGAAGAGGGCCTGTTCGTGGTCGAGGCCGTCGTGACGCAGCGCCGCGTAATTCATGCCGAGATGGATCGCGAAGTCGACGCCGAGACCGATGAAGAGCACGGCAAACGAGAGCGAGATCAGGTTCAGGTGCCCGACCGCAGCGGCGGCGAAGGCCGCGGTCCAGACCAGGCCGATCAGCAGCGTCGCGAGCGAGGCGATCGCGAGCCTGGCCGAGCGCAGCGCGACCACCAGCACGAAACCGACGAAGACGAAGCAGACGCCCCCCCCCGCCATCACGTCCCACGCGATGCCGAACAGTTCCTCGTGGTTCAGCACTGGATTGCCGGTAATGCGCACCGTGACGCCGCGCTCACTCGTGAGCGCGAGTTCTTCGATCGAATCTCGCACGGCCGCGAGTGGCGCGCTCGCGGGTTGGAATGCCTGGAAGTCGAGAAGTGGTTCCGCGAGAATCACGCGGCGCTTCGAGACATCGAGCGAAGAGCCGCTCAGGAGAAACTCCTCCCAGGAGATCGAGAGCGGATATTCGTCGAATACGCCGGCCGCACCGGCGGAGAGGCGGTCGAGAATTTCGCTCCACTGTGTGCGCGCCTCCGGGCTCGATCCGATGTTGTCGAGTCCGAACTCGATCAGCTTCGACAGGTTCGCGATGCTCGAGTCGCGTTCGAGCTCCGCGATCATCGGCTGCACGGCGGCGA
>JAFDEI010000023.1 GCA_019310425.1 Deltaproteobacteria bacterium
GGCGACCGGCCGCACGGAGATCGCCTATGTGATGGCGATGCTGCTGCCGCAGCCCATGCTCGCGGGGTTCATCCTGGGCTTCTGGTGGGTGCCGCTGCGAGAGATGTCGCGGCGGCCGCGGGCGTTCATTCCCCACATTGCGAGTTCGGCAATCCTCGTCGCGGCCGCCGGCGTGGGCTTCGCGTACTCCGGCGCCGAGGCACCGACGGGTGAGATGCCGTTCCCGGCCGAAGCGCTGCGCACAGCCTACTCGCCTCCCGAGCTGGTGCTCACCAACCAGCTCGAGCAGACGGTCGATCTGGCTGCGCTGCGCGGAAACGTCGTGGTGCTGACCGCGGTCTACGCCTCCTGCCCCCACACCTGCCCCGCCATCTTGAGCCAGGCCAAGGCCGCGATCGCGGAGTTCGACCCCGCGACTCGCGATGGGCTGCGGCTGGTCGCGGTCACGCTCGACCCGGAGAACGATTCGCCGCAGGTGCTCGCCGGGCTCGCGCAGAATCACGGGCTCGACGCGCCGCTCTGGAATCTCGTCACCGGTGAGTCCGCGGAGGTCGAGAGCATTCTCGACGGCATGCAGATGGCGCGCGAGCGCGACCCGGAAACCGGCGTCATCAACCACGCGAACCTCTTTCTGCTGATCGACCGGGAGGGTCGACTCGCCTACCGGCTGGGTCTCGGCGAGCGCCAGCAGCGTTGGCTCGTTTCGGCTCTTCGCGTCTTGTTGCGAGAAGAGACGTAGGACGACTGAAACGATCATGCCTGATCAGGCCAAACAGACGATGACTGGCGCGCAGCCGGATGTGCTCGGCAGCGAACCGCTCGATTCATCGCGGCCCGCGGTGACTGCAGCCCGCGTGGAGCCCGATCGCGACGAGATCGAGAAACCGACCGGCCTGTTGCGTGGTCTCGGCAGGATCTTCCTCTATGTCGACCGGCTGTTCGCGCGCATCGTCAACGAACCACTGAATCCAATGTTCCACACCGGTGCAATCACGGTGATGTCGACGTTGATTGCGACCGCGACCGGTGTCGTGCTGCTCATCTGGTACAAGCCGAGTGTCAACTTCGCGTACGAATCCGTCCAGGCAATGTCTCAATCGCCATACACGGCCGGCCTGCTGCGCTCCCTCCACCGTTACAGCTCCGACGCGGCGATGTTCTTCGGGATGCTCCATGCGGCGCGCATCTTTCTCGAACGTCGCTTCGACGGCGCACGCTGGCTCGCCTGGGTGACCGGCGCGGCCCTGATGGCACTGATCCTGCTCATCGGCTGGAGTGGCTACTGGTTGGTATGGGATGCGCGCGCTCAGGCGGTCGCGTTCGGTACCGCGAAGCTGCTGGACGTCCTTCCGATCTTCGTCGAACCGCTGAGTCGCTCGTTCCTCACCGACGAGGGCGTGAACTCGCTGCTGTTCTTCGTGGTCTTTTTCGTCCACATGTTGCTGCCGCTTGCGTTGGGTGTGGCGGCGTGGTTGCACATCACCCGCCTGGCTCGCGCGCGCTTCCTCACGACGCGGCCGATGACGCTGTGGGTTGTCGGCGTGCTGCTGCTGCTGTGCGTGTTCTACCCGGCGACCAACGAAGTGCCCGCCGCGATGACAGCGCTACCGCGCGACCTCACGATGGACTGGTGGTTCCTCTTTCCGCTGGTTGCGATCGATCGCCTGGCTGCGGGCCAGAGCTGGGCGCTGCTCTTCTTCGCCTCGGCGGCGTTCGTCTCGGTGCCGTGGTGGCTCGGCCGGCGACGCCGGGCACCCGCCGCGGTGGTGGAGACACGCTGCAACGAGTGCCGCAAGTGCTACGCGGACTGCCCCTATGACGCCATCCAGATGGTGGCGCGCACCGACGGAAACGAGAAATACCAGGCACAGGCATTCGTGATTTCGTCGAAGTGCGTGTCGTGCGGGATCTGTACCGGTTCGTGCGACACGGCGGGTATCGGCATCGACTGGCTGTCGTCGATCGATGAGCGCAAGCGCATCACGAGTTGGCTCACGCAAGCCGAAAGCGAGGGCGAGAAGGTCCACATCGCGTTCGCGTGCGCGGAGTCGGCCGCAGCGGGACTCTCGGTCGACCTCGCAACCGGCCGCTGCGACGAGCTTCCGGGCTACCGCGTGCTGCAGGTTCCATGCGCGGGTTGGGTTCACCCGCTGATGATCGAACGCGCGATGCGCAACGGCGCCGATGGCGTAATGGTCGTGAGCTGTGGCCCTGGCGAGTGCGCGTATCGTGAGGGTGCGCGATGGACGGCGCTGCGGCTCGAAGGTGCGCGTGAACCCGCGCTGCGGCCCGACAAGGTCGATCGCGACAAGGTATTGCTGCTGGGCCTCGACCGGACCCGCAAGGCAGAACTCGTGGCGGAGGCGGCACGGCATCGTGCGGCCGGCGCAACGGTCGTCGATGGTGGTGGCGGTGACAGGCCCGGCTACTTCGACATGGCCGCGGCGGCACTGCTCGCGGTGATTTTCGCGCTTGCGATCGGCGCCGCGAGCGACCTCGTCTACGCCGCCCCGCGCCACGCGGGCTCCGAGCTGGCTGTCAGTTTCAAGCACCCCGGTGCGGAGAACGAGAGCTGTCGCGAGGTCTCCGAGGAGGAACTCGCGGCGACGCCAGTGCACATGCGCAAGCCCCGCGAGTGCAAGCGTACTCGTCCATCCGTGCGGCTTCGTGTCGATGTCGACGGAGAGTTGACACTCGACACGAGCATCCCCCCTTCGGGTCTGTGGAAGGACGGAAATAGTGTTGCCCTCGAGAGGATCCCACTGGAAGCCGGCGATCACCACATACGCGTGGCGATCGGCGAAACCGCCGATCCGGATGAGTGGACCTTTGAGGCGGAGAAGAGCCTGACGTTCACCGATGAAGCCCGCCGCGTCGTGGTCTTCGATCGTGTTGCGGGTTTCAGCTGGCACTGAGGAGTCGGCGATGAGCGCATTCTCGACCACGCCTTGGTTGCTCAGCGCAGTGCGTAGTCGTGCGCGGGTACGTGACTACGTCGCGCTGACCCGGCCCCGTGTGCTCACCCTGGTGCTCTTCACCGCACCGCCCGCGATGGTGATGGGGAGCGGCGAATGGCCGGAATTTGCGGTGCTGCTCGGCGTACTCGTCGGGTCCGCAATGATCGGGGCTGGCTGTGGTGCGCTGAACGCGTGGTGGGAGCGCGACCGCGACGCGGCGATGGAGCGCACCGCCAACCGTCCGCTGCCGACGGGGCGGCTCATGCCAATCCAGGCGCTCGTGTTCGGGCTGGTGGTTTCGACGCTCGGTATCGCGGTGTTGTACGCGGCGGGGGGAGCGTTGCCCGCGGCGATCGGCGCCGGAACTCTCGCGCACTATTTCTTCGTCTACACGCTCTGGCTCAAGCCTCGCTCACCGCAGAACATCGTGATCGGCGGAGCCGCGGGTGCCGCGACTCCGCTGATCGCCGACGCAGCGGTCGATGGCCGGCTCGGGATCTGGGGCTTCGTGTTGTTCGCGATCATCTTCCTGTGGACGCCGCCGCACTTCTGGGCGATTGCGCTGTACCGCAAGAGCGAGTATGAAGCGGCCGGTTTCCCCATGATGCCGAGCGTCGTGGGCAACGATGCCACACGTCGGAAGCAACTCGCCTACGCGCTACTGCTGATCCCCGTGACGCTGATTCCCTGGTTCGCGGGAGTACTCGGCGTGTTCTACGCCATTGTGGCGATGGTCGGGGGCCTCGCATTCTGCCTGAGCATCCGGCAGGCGATGCACCGGCGCAGCGACGCCGCCGACCGTCGCGTATTCCGGGTGTCGATCCTCTACCTCGTCGCCATCTTCGCCACGATGCTCATCGAGCCGGTACTGCGCTAGGGCGGGGTCTTCGCCACCTCGCGGGTTGCCCCGGTGTGGCAGTGAACCGATGACGGTAGTCTTGTGGGGCGCTAGCGGAGCCTGCGGACGATGACCGATTCCACGCATTCCAGCCCTCCCGTCGTCGGCGATTGCGACGACCGTTTCGCCGCGGTTCGTGAGGCCTTTGCGGTCAACTTCGCTGTGGAGGACGAGGTCGGTGCGGGCGTCTGCGTGAGGGTCGCTGGCCGCACCGTGGTGGATCTCTGGGGCGGGCATCGAGACGCCGCGCGCACGCGTGTCTGGGAGCGGGACACGCTCGTCAATGCGTACTCGGTGGGGAAGGGAGTGGCCGCCATGCTGCTGCTGTCGGCCGTCGAGGTCGGAGAGCTCGATCTCGATGCTCCCGTCGCGCGCTATTGGCCCGAGTTCGAAGCGGAAGGCAAGGGCGACGTGACGGTCCGTGTACTCGCCTCGCACCAGGCCGGACTCCCCGCTGTTCGCGAGCGGCTGCCCGAAGATGCCTGGCTCGATTGGGAGTTGATGTGCTCCACACTGGCCCGCCAGCGACCGTATTGGGATCCCGGCACGGCGCACGGTTATCACACCAATACTTTCGGCTTTTTGCTCGGCGAACTCATTCGACGTGCGACCGGTGTTTCCATCGGTGACATGCTCGCTCGCGCGATGGCCGAGATCGGGGTGGACGGTTTCTACTACGGACTGCCACTCAGGGAGCATGGCCGCGTGGCCGAGATCATCGCTCCGCAGGCCGTACTCACGACCCCCGAGCAGTGGGCGCTGGTCTTCCCTCCGACGGGCGACGAAGAGCACGACACCATGGTCTGGCACGGTTACTTCAACCCGAGTGGGCTTTCCGGGATCGGATCCGTCAACACCGCACCGTGGCGATCGGCCGTGATCCCATCGACCAACGGCCACGGGACGGCACGCGCGGTGGCGGCCCTATACGATTCGTTGCTGGGCCGCCCGCTCCGCGAGTGTGCATGGCCCGGCAAGGCGCTGCTGCGGGATGCCACCTCGATCCACGTCGATGGGCCCGATCGGGTGCTCGGGAGGGTTTCTCGCTTCGGTGCGGGCTTCCAGTTGACGATGCCTGGGCGACCGCTGGGCCCCAACGCCGGTTCCTTCGGCCACTATGGGTACGGGGGCGCGCTCGGGTTTGCAGACCCCGAGGCGGGTATCGCGTTCGGCTACCTGATGAACCGCCCCGGGGATCGCTGGCAGACGCTCAGAACGCAGCGGTTGGTGGATGCAGTCTACGCTTCGCTCGGTTGAACCGGCCGTCTCCAGCCACGTCGACGCACGGATCAGCCCGCGATCGCGAGTTCCAGTGCTTCCCCGTGCTCCTCGAGGTAGGCCCGCAGGGCTCCGATCATGTCGTCGTCGTATCGGTCCTCGAGGTGGATGATTCGATCGCCCTCGAAGGTGATGATTTCCTCCAACACGAGCACGAGATCGGGAACCCCCTCGGCGCGGTAGCTGGCGCTACCGCGGAAGCGCACCGTCTGCTCTTCCTCGAACGGACCGTCGAGCAGCGCGATCTCCCTGCTTTCGAAGCGGCGATCGAATCCGTCGAGCACCGCTTTGAAATACGCCAGGATGGCGGCACGCCCTTCGAAGTGACCGCCCATGAAGAGATCGACTCCGGCGTCGTAGACGGCGTTCTCGGTGAAGAAGGGCTCGACCCAGCTCCAATCATCGCTTTGGTAGCTCTTCTCGAAGGCAGCCGCGTAGGCGCCGAACCGCGCAAGTTTCGACATGAAGAGATCCTCTTGGGGGCGCGCCGGGTTCTCGGGAACGCTAGCGGGTCTCGGACTCGGCGACACGATCCGCCATGTTCTAGGCCTTTGCCTCGGACTCGCGTGCAGCGAAGCCGAAGATCCCGTGGGCCATCAGCGAAGTCTCGCCGCTGCGTCGCTGTGTGTAGATGGCGGCCCGCGCGCCGTGGGCGCGCTTGTTCTCCGGATCGGCGAGCACCGCCATCTCGATCAAGTGGCACGCGAGCCGATGCTCGCCCGCTTCGGAGAGTTCTTCCGCTCGTTCGATGAGCGCGTGGACGCCCCCCGCGAGCTGCGCGATCTCGGTCGCGAGCGCGGTGTCGCGAGCCGGCTTCAAGCGTGACGGATTGCCGTCGTACCAGCCGCCGTAGAGTCGCCAGATGTTTCGGATCACGAACTCGGGCTCGTCGTAGAGCGCGCGCAGATAGGGTTTCGCGAGCAGTTCTTCGGAGATCTTCACCGTATGGAGAATCGCGTCGAGAGGTTCGCCCGCGTTCATCATCTCGAGCGTTCCGTTTACGAGTGTCTCGAGTGCGGTTGCGGTGTCGTCGAGCACCCTTCGAATGCGTTCCGCGCCCCCGATCGGAAACCCGTGTGCGGGCACGAGCAGCTCGGCGTTCAGGCCCGACATTTCGCGCAGTGCCGCGGCCCACTCGCGCGGGTAGCGCTGGACCTTCTGGGGATTGCCCGCGTTGGGCAGGTTCCACATGAAGAGATCACCGGTCAGGATCATCCGTCGCTCGGGCAGCCAGCCCCAGACGTGGTCGTCCGTCTCGCCTTTTGCGTGGTGGAGGTCGAGCTGCAGCCCGCCGACGCTGACTTCGAGCCGGTCGCGGAAGGTGACGTCGGGCGTCGGAGTGCTCTCGGGCAGAAAGCGATGTTCGCCGCCAATGCCCATCTTCTTCGCGCCACTGAACTGGCGCGTGTTGATAAGGGTGTTGTAGCCCGCGGTCGCGTTGTAGCGTTCGAAGCGTGCGGGCAGATTCTCGTGGCCGATGAATTTCGGTGCCCGGTCGCCGCGGTCGGCCGCATCGCTGACGAATGCGCCCGCGCCGCCGACGTGGTCGATGTGGCCGTGCGTGTAGAGGATCGTGTGGAACGGGTCGTTGCTCCAGCCGCGCAGACTCTTCACGACTGCGCCGCCGGTGAGCGCGCCGCTGGTATCCGAGAGCACCAGCCCCTCGTCCGTGGCGAGGGCGATCACGTTCGAGAACGACTCCACCACGGCGACGCCGTCGTCGATCTCGCTGAGTTCCTGGTTGATGCGCACCGGGAAGATCGCCGCACCGTCGTCGATGATCTGGGTCGAAAGAGAGAGGAGGTCGGCCATGTTGCAGTCTTTCGCATGTGCCCCGATATGGCAATCTGGACCTTCAGGCTGCGGGCTCGTGCTCCGAGCGAATCCGATCAATCAGTGTCAACGCACCGACGACGTACAGGACCGCGATGAGGATCTGGACGATCCGCAAGGTGAACTTGGCGCCCACGTCGTCGCCGAACGGAGCGATGCTGCCGCCGGCGAGCAGCAGCACGGTCGACAGCACGGTCGCGTAGACGGGCGCCTCGGGGCGGTCCGAGAAGATCCGCGTCCCGATCAGCAGTGTGGTCAGAGCCGTGAGTGCGAGGAAGAAACCGAGTGTCGGCGCGGCCACCAGCAACTGGTAGAAGAGCATGGCGGCGAGGCCCCCGGCCAGGTTGCCGAGGACCAGTGCACCGCCGGCCTTGCGGCCCGCGGTCAGACTCGGCTGTTGCGCGAGGATTGCAATGAAGACGAGGATCAGCAGGTCGCTCGTCAAGCCGAATGAGTAGAAGAGCAGCGCGACCGGGTAGACGACGCAGGTGGTGACGGTTGCACGCGCATCGCGTTGCGCTGTGTCCGCGTCGGCCGGCTTCTGTGGCGCGGTCGCTGTTTCGGCCCCCGCCGGGCCGGGGACGAGTGTGTGCGCGATCCAGGTGAAGCCGACCGCCGCCGCACCGCCCAGCACCATTCCCTCCGCGACGGTCTGGGCCATCGCGAGCGATTGCTGCGCGACCATCGGAAGCAGCAGCACTGCGATCAACAACCACAAGATCAGGAATGGCGAGGCACCGCCGTAGCTCGCACGGAAGATCAGGAACAAGAAGAGGCCGACCGCGACCGCGCAGACGAGCGGGTAGTGGATCGCGAGCGGTGCGACCACTACGAGCCCGAAAAGCGCCGCCGCCGCAATGGCGATGACGAGCATCGCACCGGCGCGGAGCGAGGGGCACGGCGCGTTCGAAGCGAGCAAGCTCGTCGCGAGCACTGCCGTGAGGAACGAGAGCGGCCAGCCGATTCCGAGTGCAACACCGGCTGCAAGCGTGATGCCGATGCCGAGCCGCAGGGTCCGGATGCTGCGGGCATCGCGAAAGCCCGCGTGCGTGACGAGGCCGGCAGTGCTGTCAGTAGACAAACGAGAGCAGCCCCAGGAAGCGGATCCACAACCAGGCGAGTGGGTTGAGCACGAAGTTCCGGCCCGTGTAAATCACCACGTCGGCCTGTCCGCCGGCCCGGCGCAGCCCGCGCGAGGAATCGTCGCCGAAGCGGACGATCACGGGGAAGCGCTGCGGATCCCGCAGCCAGCCGCTCTGGCCGCCGACGCTCGGAAGCGCGCCGAGCTGGTCGTGACTCGTTTCGACCCCGTAGCCGATACTCGCCACCGTGCCCTGGAAGATGCGACCAGGGGCCACGTCGAGCAGGATCTCGGCCGCGTCACCGGGCTTGATGTTGCCGAGGCTGTTCTCACGCAGATGCGCCACCACCCAGACGTCCGAGGCCGAGATGAAGGTCATGAGCGGCTGCCCCACGCTGGCGTACTGACCGACGGTGATCGAGAGGTCGGCTACGCCACCCTTCGAAGGTGCGTAGAGCGAGGTGTTGGAAAGATCGTCGCGGGCACGCTCCAGAGCGGCCATCGCCGATTGGACCTCGGCGTTGTCGCGGCCGGCGTCTCCGAGGCTCTCCCTGGCCTTCTCGAGGTCCGCCTGCGCGGTCTTGAGCTGCGCCTCTCCGCGGGAGAGCGACGCCCGAGCGCGGTCGGCCTCGGTCTTCGATGCCACGCCGAGCCCCTCGAGGGTGATACGGCGGTCGGCTTGCACGCGGTCGTGAGTCAGCTGCGCTTTTGCGTCGGCAAGGCGAGCTTGCGCGGCTGCGATATCGGCCGTGCCCATTCCGATGCTCTGACCCGCTTTTTCCAGGTCCGCCTCGGCAGCTGTCACCGCGAGCTCGTATTGGAACGGGTCGATCTTGAGCAGCAGGTCACCGGCTTCGACAATCTGGTTGTTCCCGACCACGACCTCGGTCACCCGTCCCGACACTTCGGGCGCAATGGGCACCACGTAGCCGTCGACGCGCGCCTGATCGGTGTGGGGTGTCCAGCGATCCGATGTCACGTACCACAGGAACAGCAGCGCACAGACGATCGCGACACGGCGGATCAACCGGCGCACCGGATCGACTGCGGCCGCCGCCTCTTCGTCAGCCATCAGGCGTCGTCCCCGACTTCTGCACCAACGAGCAGCCAGCTGCGCGAGAGCTCATAGCCGAGCGACAGGATCACTGCGCCGATGAAGAGCCCGATGAAGCCCGACGACATGAAGCCGCCGATTGCGCCCAGGAAGATTACGAGCATCGGGACCTCGACGCCGCGCGCGAGCAGGATCGGTTTGAGGACGCTGTCACTCACCGAGGCGAGGATCTCCCAGACCGTGAACGCCACCGCGACCGGTGTGGACAGGTGAGAGAACATGTAGATCACCACGGGCAGCACGACGATCGTCGGCGGGAGCTGCAGCACGGCGAAGAACAGCGCGATCAGCGTCCAGACCGCCGCGTGTGGGACGCCGACGACCAGCATTCCGAGTCCGATCAGGCCGGCCTGGATGATCGCGACGCCGACGATCCCGACCGCGACGCTGCGCACCGTGGCGCTCGCCATCTCCACGAACCTCTCGCCATCCGCACCCACGAGCCGTCTGGAGATGGCCGTCGCCGCCGCTGCGCCACCGCTCGCTCCCGCGAGCATCACTCCCGCGATCACGATCGCGAGCAGTGATTGCGCAATCGCGAGTCCGGCGCCGACGCCGGCGCCGAAGAGCCACAGCGCCGCTTCTTTGAGCTGGGGTGAGAACTTGACCAGCAGCGGCTCGAGGCTGCGGTGGGCCTGCGCCCAGAGCTTGTGGACCGACTTTCCGATCAGGGGCCAGTCTCGAACTTCGGACGGCGGCGGGGGGACTTCGATTGCATCCAGATCCGCCGTCTTTGCGATCTGCTGGCCCGAGTCGACC
This sequence comes from Deltaproteobacteria bacterium, assembly GCA_019310425.1. Lineage (GTDB taxonomy): Bacteria > Myxococcota_A > UBA9160 > UBA9160 > SMWR01 > JAFDEI01. The sequence continues at coordinate 9,921 of JAFDEI010000023.1, forward strand.
AACGAACCCGTGAACACTATCGCGGGTACGATCACGGTCGTGAGGCCGACCATGCTCACGATCAACGCGGCGAGCTTGTCACGGCCGCCAATGCGAGTCACCAGCCACTGGTAGGCGGGAAAGACCGCGACCGCGAGGATGATGCCCCAGACGACCGGTGTGATGAATGGGCGAACGATGCTGAAGCACCAGGTGATCAGCAGCAACACCAGCCCGACGCGGACGGCGGCTTCGATGACCTTGGAGAGATAGGAATCGTCCACCTGCGGCGGTGCGGTTTCGGCCATGTCGGAGCTCCTCGTATCGGGTGCTGGTTTCGCAGTACCGTAGCGCGACACTCGCCGGATGTTCACGCCGGTCGGTGTTGGAGTCAACAATCATATGTTTCAGGTAAACGCCCGAAGCTTGCCGCAGGTTTTTCGTCGGATACACGCAGGCTAGGATCGGGCTCGGCAGGGAGGCCTCGTATGTTGGAGCAGCGGCACTTCAAGCGCGGTGAGGTCCTTCTCCGTGAGAACGACCTCGGCGAGACTGCCTTCATCATCGAGAAGGGCCTGGTCGAGGTGACACACCAGGTCGGGAGTGAGCGGGTACACCTCGCGACCTTGGGTCCGGGCGAGACGCTCGGCGAGATGAGCATCGTGGACGACAAGCCGCGCAGCGCCACCGCGATAGCGCTCGAGCCGACCGTCGTCAGCGAGATTCACCAGGACGATCTCTACGAGTCCCTCCAGACCGATCCGCAGCTGGCGATCATGTTGCTCAAGTCACTGTTCGAGCGGCTGCGGGAAGCGGATGCGCGCCTATACCGGATTCTTGCGCAGCAGACGGGAGAGAGGTTGTCGGCAGTTTCGCCTGCTCCCGCTCCGACCCAGGTCGTCACCCCCGTGCTGCGGCTCGAAGCGCTCACCACCGAAGCTGCGGCGGCGCTGCTCGACGTGGGCCTGCTCCGGATCGATCACTTTCCCTTTCGCATCGGGCGCGCGAGCCACAATCCACTGGTGCAGAACGATCTCGAGCTGCGCGATCAGATGCCGTGGCAGATCTCGCGCCACCACCTCGCGTTCATCGTCGAGGATCAGCGCGTCGGGGTCGTGGACCGCGGCAGCCAGCTCGGGGCCAGCCTCGACGGGATACGCTTCGGCGGCTCCCGTGATGAGCCCGGCCCCGTGTTCCTGCAAGGCGATCGTGGGCAGCTCGTCATCGGTAGCCCGGAGTCGCCCTACGAGTTCAAACTCACGCTCGAACCCGCCTGAAGCCGGGTGGGCTGGCTTCTGGCTAGCCCTGCGCGTTGGTCGCTATGCGACCGAAGCTTCCGTGCCGTCCCGGCCAAACGCTTCGCGTTTCGTGCTCCTGGGACACGACACTAGGTGGGGAGTGCCGTCAGATGTACGAGCCCCTCGTTTGCGAGCGCGGAGCCGGCCACGAGGTCGCCTTCGATTCGGTAGTCGTTGCCGATTCCGCGGGAGCAGCCGCGGTTCACCTCCGTGCCGGCGAGCGCCTCGAGGAACTCTTCGGGCGCCTCGAATCGGGTACCGCCGGCACTCTCGGGGTGGTCACGCTCCGACTCCATTCTCGCGTCGATCGCGTAGTTGCGGAGCATCGCGGTGAAGTAGGAGCGGAAGACATCGGGTCGGCCGATGGCTTCGACGCCGACGACTCGGCCGCCGATGCAGGCGACGAAGCCGATCTGGCGAGCGATCGGGTGGAAGGCCTCACCGGGTGATTCGGGGAAGAACTCGTGACGATCGGAATCACTTGCGCCCGAGCGCGGCGGTGAACTCGCACTCGCCGCGTGCTGGCCGCTTGGCCACCAACGCTTCCGCGGCGCTGAGTGAATCGCTTCGCGATCCATATTCGTGGTCTGATCGGGGTAGAGGTCGATGAGATTCGACAGCCCGCCCGTTCTGGTCGCGAAAGGGCAACTGCGGACCCACTCGGACATTCTCTCGTACGGGCTCAAAGAGATGACTTCGTCGTTCCTCTGGATGCAGGCGCTCCAGCTTTCTGCACAGCGTTTGGCTTCAGAGCACGAAACGTCGAGCACGGCTTCGCCGTTTGCGCTGATGAGAAAGCTCGCATTCGCGATGCGGTTCTCCGTGCCGAGAACCTCCTCGCCGAACAGGAAAAGCGTGGCGACGCTGCCCGTATTGCTGACTCGGACTTGCCGGGGGGCGCGTGAATCGGCGACCTCGTCGATCTGGAGCGTGCCGCGCGCCAGCGCGGTGTTTCGGGCGACGTAATCCGGTCCTTCCGGGACCGTGATCGCGTCGTTGAGCACCAGCGGCCATAGGCTGAGGGACTTTCCCATTTGAGTAGGAGCGAGGTGGACGTTTTCGAGGAAATTTGAAATCGGTTGTTCTATTGAGGTCGTCATGGGGGTTTTCCTGCGTGGTCCGCTCTGGCGCGGGGTTCGTGATGAATTTCGTGGGTCGTGGTCTGCTGGCTCTATGGAGGATCATCGGAGTCGCTCGCGATTTCTGCGTTCGAATCAGCCGTTCGAAGGGATCCCGAGTCTCAGTCGCTGCCGAGGATAACATAGTTTGATCACACGATAGTGTTGAGATTCCCATTTGCCATGACCCGAATGGGGTAGTCGTCGACCGCCGAGAAGCCCCCCCTTCTCGTGCTCCGTATTGCACGAAGTTTCGACCGCTCAGCCGTCCTCGAGTTCGAATGTCACGCCCGCGTTGACGGGCAGGCGCGCGAGCAGTGCGTCGCCCATTGCGGACGCGGGAGTGAAGAAGCCGCCAGCGACTTCGAGAGTGTCCTTTGCCAGGCAGACCGCACTCTCGCCGAGCATCTTCGAGGTCGAGCCGTAGCCCGGGTCGCGGTCGCCGCGGATTCGCGCACGTAGGTGCTTCTCGGGATCGGTCGGATGTGCGGCGAACAGCCGCAGATCGAACCAGCCGTCTTCGCGCTGCTCGCGCGTCGGTCCCTCGCCGGGCTGTGGCAGATGTCGTACGACGGCGCGGCGGATCGGGCGGATCGCCATGCCGGCCAATACGCTGCCGAGCCCTGCCGCGAGAGCCGCAGCCTTGGCGGCGCCGAGCGGACCGCTGCCCGCGAGAGTTGCTTCGTCGTAGCGGAAGTCCTCGCCGTAGGCGTGGTCGAGCAGTGCGTTGCTGCGGCGAACGACCTTGCTGTTGAGAGCGGCCATGATGAACGGCGCTGTCCACTGCTCGAAGTCCGAATCCCAAACGGGGGTGACGCGGTCGCTGCCGTCGGGGCCTCCCTGGCCGGCCGGATTGAGCGCGTAGGGGTCCGCCATGGTGCGTCGGACCTCGGGGTCTCGGAGCGCGTCCTCGATCATCGTCTCCATGCTCGCGATCGTGCCGCCGCTGGGCGTGCCGCTGAAGCCGACGACGCGAAGCTTCACGTACTTCGCGGGCACGCCATGCCGTTCTTGCATCGAGCGCTGCAAGAAGAACACGCCCAGGTCGGATGGGATGCAGTCGAAGCCCGCGGAATGGATGATGCGCGCACCGTTCGCGGTCGCAGACTGCTGGTGGGCGCCGATCATCGCGCGCATCCAGTGGACCTCGCCCGCGAGGTCGCAGTAGTCGGTGCCCGCATTCGCGCACGCGGCGACCAACCCCGAGCCGAATTTCGCGTACGGACCGACGGTGGTACAGACGACGCGCGTCTGTTCGGCGAGTGCGCGCAGCGAGACGGGGTCATCGCTGTCGCCCAGCACGATCGGGAGCGCGCTGGAATCGACGCCGGTGTTCGCGCCGATCTGCTTGCGCACGCTTTCGAGCTTGGCGCGGTTGCGCCCGCCGATGGCCCAGCGAATCTCGTCACCCACGCCATAGCGCCCGAGCAGGTATTCGGCGGTGAGTCGGCCCGTGTACCCGCTGGCACCCCAGACCACGATGTCGAATGCGCGGTCTCGTTCGGACACGGATCCTCCTGCGTGTGCGGATTGCGCACGACCCCGTCAAAGGGATTTCCACCTCAATATGCCACGGACCGTCGGTGAGGAGGCCGAAATGCGTGACTCCCGGTCACACATAATTGCAATTCTTTGGTTCCCAGTCACGGGGCTTCGTGGTACAACGGCCACGGGGGAACTGTACCTCGGTGCCCGTTCGGCGCCCAATCCAAGGAGAAACTGATGAAGCGAATTCTTTCACTCGTCATCGCGACGTTGTGGCTGGCCGCACCGGGTGCGCAAGCCAAAGACTCGATCGATGTCATGACCCAGAATCAATACCTGGGGGCCGATCTGAATCCAATCATCAACGCGGAAGGCCCGGCTGAATTCAACGCGGCGGTTATCAAGGCCCTGGAAGACGTCGCGGCCAACGACTTCCCGGCGCGTGCGGAAAAGCTGGCGGAGCTGATCGGCGATCGACTCCCTGAACTGGTGGGGTTGCAGGAGGTATTCATCTTTCAATGCACCGATCTCGGACCGTCGGTGACCGATGAGGGATGCGACAATCCCCGGATCAGCAACGCCTTCAACGACCATCTCAGCCTGACCCTGGCGAACCTCACTGCGCTGGGTGAAGACTACTCGGCAGTGGCCACGGTCGTGAATTTCAACACTGGAAGCGTAATCGTTCCACCGCTTCTGTTTCCGGGCATCCCCTTCAACATCGAAGGATACAATGCCCTGGTCAACATCTACGACCGCGACGTGATTCTCGCTCGCAGTGACATCGCAGGGTCGGCAACACCCGTAGATTTCACCGTCTTCCAGCCCTTTGGAATCTGCCTGAAGCCCTCCGCTGACGGGTGCAACTACCAGCTAGTCGCCACCGCGACCCTTCCCGGTGGTGTGACGATCTCGCAGGAACGTGGATACGTCGGAGTGGATGTCACCGTCGGGGAAAAGGACTATCGCTTCATCAACACCCACCTCGAGGTGCAGAGGCCGGATGGAACGGATCTCTCGTCGATCGTCCAGGCCGCCCAGGCTCAGGAGCTGATTACCACGCTGGCGAACGTGCCCCACGGCAACCGGTCGCTCATCGTGGTGGGAGACATCAACTCATCGCCCGACGACCCGCTGATCTTTGTTCCGGCTCCGATCCCCCCGGGCTTCCCTCCGGTGATCGTCCCGCCCTACACGCAATTCGTGGGGTCGGGCTACACCGACGCCTGGGATCTTCGGCCGGGCTCCGCCCCCGGGTTTACCTGCTGCCAGGACGACGACCTCCTGAATCACCAATCCCAGCACGACGAGCGCATCGACGTGATCTTCTCGGTCGACGTACCGAACAAGGTCAAGAAGGCACGCGTGCTCGGCTCACGGGTCTCGGACAAGACTTCGCCTCCGGGCCACGGCCTCTGGCCCGCCGATCATGGATCGGTGGCCGCGACACTCGAATTTCCCTGAGTAGAACCCGGAGAGGGGTCTCTGGAACGGAAAGGGCGTTCCCCGGCATTGCCGGGGAACGCCCTCGTCGTTCATGGGCTCGTGCAGGTTGGCCGATGCGAGGTCGGAGCTTCTGCGGCCTCCGCGTGAAACACTTCGTGTTTCATGCTCCCGATCAGGGAATGCAGGTGCTGTAGACGAGTTCCGGCTGTTTTGCCTTGTCGAGTGCGATCACGTGCAGGCGCAGGCTGGCGTCGGGGTGTGCGTCCACGCGCATGAAGCCCGGGGCGGCCAGCGACATCAGGTCGGAATTCAGGCGCCGTACGTAGTCGATCTTCTTCAGGCTGCCTGCGCCGCTCACCGCGTGGAACACGCCGGTCGGGTCGACGTGCACCTGAAGGCTGTGTTCGTGGCCGGCGGCCACGAGCGTCGGGTGGCCGGGGCTGAAGAGTTCCTTCGCGGCGCTGAGGTAGTCCTGGTAGTTCTTGCTCATCATGTCGGTGTCGGTGACGCCGAGCATTCGCGACAACGGGAAGATCGAGCCGATCACCGGCAAGGGAATCCAGAGATTCGGATTGATCATCCGCAGCGGAAACAGGTGCTCCCGCCAGGTGAAATAGCCGCCGTGGGGGCCGGTGGTGAGCATGGGTGGGTGGGTGACGAAGACCGCGCGACGTTCGCCGGTTCCGCCGAGCACTTCGTCGAGGCGCTCTGCAACCCTGCCTTCTCCCCGCACTGCGATCGGGTCGCAGTGGTCGAAGGGGCCGCCCGGGTTGTCGAACTGGTGAAGAGTCGCCCATAAGTCGAAGAAGATCAGCTCGAGGTGATCACCGAAATTGAAGCTGTCCGGGCCCGCGCAACCGCCCGCCGGATGGACGGAGATGTTCGGCGCGCGCTTCGACAGGTAGTCCGCTTGTGCCAGCGCTCGCTCATAGCCGCCCGGCTTGCCCTGGTTCCAGTCGTGGTTGCCGAGTGTGAAGAAGCCGCGGGCCTCGCCGACCGCTGAGATCTGCGCTTCTAGCAGGCGCAGTGCGTGTTGGCGCCCCTCTTCGCCTTCGAGTGGTAGACCCGCCGGGTAGATGTTGTCGCCGAGGATCGCGACCGCAGTTCGATCGGCGCCGAGCGTGTCGACGCTCTGCTCGACGGCATCGGCGAGCGCGACGAGCACCGGATCGACGAGCGCGCTCGGGTCCGCAGAGGTGGCGTCGGGCAAGAGGGGCTCGCCCGCGTCGCCGATCAGGAAGAGCGACTCGGTGGCCTTCGTGGTCGTGCGGCAGATGTAGGGCGGGTCGAATTCCGGATGTAGACCCTTGGGCGTGCAGGCCGAGAACAACGCGACAGCGAGGCAGAGCACGAGCAGCAGGTTGGGGCGGGATGTGAGGCGGTGCACTATCCCTCCGAGGGGGGTGCGAATTTCGAGCTGCGGCCGAGTGTAGGGCAGTTGCGCGCCTGTCGTCTGCTCTATGATCCAGCGTTCCTGGAGCACCCCGCCGACGAAGGAGTCGATCATGCGCCCCGCCTACATTCTTGGAGCCGCCCGCAGCCCGATTGGTCGCCGCGGCAAGAGCCTCTCCACCGTTCACCCTGTGGACCTGCTCGGCCGAGTGCAGGCGGGCGCGCTCGAGAGGGTTGGCATTGCTCCCGATCAAGTTGGGCAGCTCGTGGGAGGCTGTGTGGGGCAGGTCGGTGATCAGACCTTCAACATCACGCGCCAGGCGTGGCTCGCGGCGGGTCTCCCCTACGAGGTCCCCGCCACCACCGTTGACGCGCAATGTGGTTCGGCTCAGCAGGCGACGAGCTTGGGCGTCGGGCTGATCGCCTCGGGTCAGGAGGACATCGTGATGACGAGTGGTGTCGAATCGATGAGCCGCGTCGGCATGGGGGCGAGCTTCCACGGCGGCAATCCGATGCCCGCGAGTTACACCTCGCATTACGCGATCGGCACGCAGTTCGCGGGTGCGCAGACACTCGGCGAACGCTACGGCGTGACGCGTGAGGACTGCGACGGCTGGGGGCTCGTCAGCCAGCTGCGCGCAAACGCGGCCTGGGACGCGGGAACTTTCGATCGCGAAGTGATTCCGATCGAGGCGCCGCTGCTTGGTGAGGACGGTCAGACGCTCGAAGAGACGCAGCTCGTGACGCGCGACGAAGGGCTGCGGCCGACGACCGAGGAGGGGCTTGCGTCGCTCGCCCCCGCACCGGGCCAGGAGATGCACACTGCGGGCACATCGTCGCAGATCTCGGATGGTTCTGCGGTCGTGATCCTCGCGTCGGAAGAGGGTGCTGCGCGCGTCGGAGTGGTGCCTCGCGGACGCATCATCGCGACGACACTGGTGGGAGTCGATCCGGTCGTGATGATGGAAGGGCCGATCCCGGCGACGAAGAAGGTGCTCGCAATGGCGGACCTGACGCTCGCGGACATGGATGTGGTCGAAATCAATGAGGCGTTCGCGTCAGTGGTACTCTCATGGCAGAAGGAATACCAACCCGACATGAAGCGCGTAAATCCCAACGGTGGCGCAATCGCGCTGGGACACCCGGTGGGTTGCACGGGTGCGCGTCTGATCGGCGCCGCGCTGCACGAACTCGAGCGCACGGGCGGCCGCTACGCACTCGTCACGATGTGCTGCGGCGGCGGCCTCGGAACCGGTACGGTGATCGAGCGCTTGTAGCCGAGCGTCGATTACAGCGTTCTTGGCGCGTGATATGCGGGGTCACCCGGCCACGTCATGTTCCGAATCGCCTGGCTGCGAGGCTACTTCCGTTTCAGCTGCCCGTCGTTCTCCTTGATGAAGGTGCGGATTTCATCGGTCTGGCCGAGGATCAGATCCCATTCGTCCGCGTAGAACGTGACCGGAAAGCGGCGGATTCCGTATAGCGACACAGCTCCCTTCTGGCTCACCTGGAGCCGGAGCCCTTCCTTCTTCTGGTTCTTGAGGGCCTCGTTCTCGGCTCGAAGCCGCTCGAGTTCAGCCTTCAGGTCTTCGTCTTGGTCGCTCATTTCATCTCCTTCGGGGCGAGGCTGGATGATAACGCGTTTGTACACGATCCCGAAAAGCCATCCCATAGACCCTTCGGGCCCCTGGCTCGATCGGCGTTGACGAGATGGCTTCTAGCGTGGGACCAGGCCGCCGTCGATATTGATTGTCGCGCCCGTGACGAAACTCGAGGCACCGCTCGCCAGGTAGAGGGCGAGCCCAACGATTTCATCCGGTTGAGCCGCGCGTTTCATCAGCGCCGCGTTCTTCATGAGTTCTTGTACCACGGGCGGGTTGTTGCGAAGCATGTCGGTGTCGATGGTGCCGGGCGCGATCGCGTTCACGCGGATCCGTTTCGCTGCGAGTTCCGCTGCAAGGGCGCGTGTGTAGGCGAGAAGTCCGGCCTTTGCGGCCGCGTACATGTGCGTCCGCGATCCGAACAGGAACGCGCCCGCACTCGACACGTTCACGATCGACGCATACTCGCTGGCTTCGAGGTGGGGCAGGGCGTATTGCATCAAGAAGACCGGCCCGCGCAGGTTCACGCTGAAGCTCTTCTCCCAGGCCGCCGGTGTGATCTCGCCGAACGGCAGCGCGAGCGCATTGGCGGCGTTGTTCACGAGCACGTCCAGGCCGCCGAAGCGTTCCACAGTCGCCGCGACCAGGCGTTCGAGTTGATCGAGTTCGCCCATGTGCGTCGCGACACCGAGCGCTTCGCCGCCGGCTGCTTCGATCGCGGCAACGGTGCTGTCGCACGCGTCCTGCTTTCGGCTTGCGACGACCACCTTCGCGCCCGCGAGGGCATAGCCTTCGGCGATTGCTCGGCCGATGCCGCGCGTGCCCCCGGTGACGATCGCGACGCGGCCGTCGAGGCGAAAGAGGCGGTCGAGTTCCTGCCGGTTCACGATGCCTTGGTGAACTCCATATCGTCGAGCGTCCAGTAGCCCCGCATGCTGGTGAGCTTGCCGGCGTCGTTCACGCGGTAGCTGAAGATCGAGCGCAGCTTGGTGACGACGCCGTTCTCGAGCGTCGTCGTCAGCTCCATCACGTGGGCGGCCTCGTTGCCGACCGAGTGGCTCTCGTGGGTGACGATGACGATGTTCGAATTGGCGATGTGCTTGTCGTAGAACGCGCTGACTTCGGCCTTGCCTTGAATGCCGTGGCCGGTCGGATTGGTGGGGCCGGTGCCGATCGGGTCCTCGATGCAGACGTCATCGGCCATCAGGTCGAGCCATGCCTGCTTGTCGTGTGACCGCACGGCTGCCCATGAGGCGCGCGCGACCTTCATTGCGGGATGGTCCTCGTTCATGGGAATCTCCTCATCGAATGCCATCGTACAACGTCGCGACGGATTCGACCTCGATTGCGAGAAATGTGACTCGACAGTGCGGTGGAGCGCGGTTTTCGGAAGACGCCTGCCTGGGAATGGAGCAGAACGCGTGTCAGGCCCATTCTACGCAACACAACTCAGGCTATGCTCGTCCTCGAGGTAGATCAGAGGGAGGGAGGGAATGACGGGGTTTCCGCGTCGGGAAATGGAAGACATGGTCGGCCGCTGGGTTGCGGCGAACAACGAGGCCGGCCGTACCGGCGACTGGTCGAAGATGTCGCAGTTCTACACTGAGGACGCGATATACAGCTGGAACAACGGCGCGAACTGGGAGTTCGTCGCGCGCGGCCGCCGGCAGATCCACGAGTGGGCATTCGGCAGCGAAATGGAGGGTCTCGAGCACTGGACCTATCCGTACGTCAGCACCTTGATCGACGACGCGAAGGGGGAGTTCATGGGGATCTGGCGACAACTCGCGCCTGTGAACGACCCGGACGGGAACCCGTACGAAATCGCGGGTACCGGTGGCTCGTGGTTTCGCTACGCAGGTAACCAACAGTGGTGCTGGCAGCGGGATTTCTTCGACCACGGCAATGCGGGAGTGGCCTTCGGCGCGATGGCGAAGAACGGTCAGCTCACACCGACAATGATCGAGAGAATGAAGAAGGGCTCGAACATGCCGGGCTGGGTGAAGCGGAGCGAGTTCGACTGGTACGAGACGCTCGCCGACAACGAAGCGGAATAGGCCCATTCCGGACATGTGGTATTGCCGCCACTCGAGTCGAAGCGGTGGCTGGCCGATCAGGGGAGTGGCCCCGCAACTCGGGCTAGACTCGCGAGCGAGGAGCATGCAGTGATCGCCGTTGTCATCCCGTGCTACCGGGTGCGCAAGCAGATCGTCGAGGTTCTGTCCGCGATCGGGCCGGAATGCGACGCAATCTATGTAATCGATGACGGCTGCCCGGACGACAGCGGCGGGCGCGTCGAATCCGAGTGTCGCGACCCGCGAGTACAGGTGATTCGTCATGCCGAGAATCGCGGTGTGGGCGCTGCGACGGTCACCGGCTACCGCGCGGCGTTGGCGGGCGGGGCGAAGTGGATCGTGCGATTGGACGGCGACGGCCAGATGGACCCGGCGCTGATCCCGCTCCTGGTACGGCCGATCCAGCAGGGACGGGCCGACTACACCAAGGGGAACCGCTTCTTCGACCTCGAAGGCATCCGCACGATGCCGACGATCCGGATCATCGGCAACTCGCTGCTGTCATTTGCGAGCAAGTTGTCGAGCGGCTACTGGGACGTCTTCGACCCGAATAACGGCTTTACCGCGATCGATGCCTCGGTGGCGCGGAGGCTGCCGCTGGATGAGATCAGTCCCCGCTGGTTCTTCGAGTCGGACATGCTCTTTCGTCTCGGGGTCCTGCGTGCCGTGGTGGTCGACGTGCCGATGCGAGCGCGCTACGGCGACGAATCGAGTTCCCTCGAGGTGCGCAGCGTCATTCCGGAGTTTGCCTGGAAGCACTTCGTGAACACCTGCAAGCGGATCGCCTACAACTACTATCTGCGAAACTTCAACATCGCATCGATCGAGATCGCGGTCGGGCTGCCGCTCTTCGCGGGCGGCATGGGGTTCGGACTCAGCCACTGGGCCGCCGGGAGCGGTTCCGGGGTGGCGACGAACAGCGGAACGGTGATGGTCGCAGCGCTGCCGGTGATCATCGGAGTCCAACTGATCCTGGCCTTCTTGAACTATGACACCCAGAACGTCCCGAAGGACGTATTGCACGAACGGCTTGGCCCGGACCTGTAGTCGTCGTCTCGCGCTACGCGGGCTTGCGTGCGATCAGCACGAATTCATTGTGGCGGAAGAATCGCCCGAAGACGCGCGGGAACGGAAACGAGTAGGTCTGTTCGACTGCCAGCCCGGCTCCGTCGGTGATCCGTCCCAGCGTGTCGAAGTCGCAGAACGTAACGTGGCTCGGGTCCGAACGGAAGCCGGATTCCTGCGGGCATAGGCAGACCACGCGGCCGTTCGCACGAAGCAGCGGCGTGTACTTCGCGAGCAGCGCGGCCGCGGCGTAGAATTCCACGTGCTCGAGGACGTGCGAGAACAGCAGGCTGTCGAATGACGCTTCCTGGGCGTGCGAAGTTCCCCAGAATTCATCGACATCGTATGCTTCGAAACCCTGTGCACGCGCTAGATCGATGGCTGTCGGATTGTGGTCGATGCCGACGCCGTCGCCGCCGCAGTTTGCGAGAGTGCGACCGATACCGCAGCCGATATCGAGGATGAAGCCGAGCTCGAGCCCACGCAGGTGGCGGCGGTATGGCGCCTGTACGTCCAGCCAGCGTTTCCAGCGCGCGCCCTGCAAAGCGGCGAGTCGCCGCGCGTAATCGCGGTCGCGCGTATCGGTCGGCGGCTTGCCCAGTCGTTGGCTCCTGTTCCCCTGGTTGTGCCCGAGCGCTGCCCGCTCTCTGCGCGCATACTGGGGGGATGGGCGACCCCGTCACGATAGCGATCCCGTTTCATCGCGGCCGCGACTACCTGCGCGTGGCGATCGAGAGCGTGCTGGCCCAGGAATCGCCGGATTGGAAGCTGCTGGTGGTCGATGATTCCGGCGGCGGCGACGATGTCGAGGAAGTCGTGTCGACTTTCGATGATGCCCGGCTCACGGTGCACCGCAATCCGGTCAACCTGGGGATGGTGGCCAGTTGGAATCGCTGTCTCGACCTCGCGGAGAGCGACCTGGTCACGTTGTTGCACGCGGACGATCGGCTCGAGTCAGGCTACGTCACGTTGATGCAGAAGCTCGCGCGGCTTCACCCGGATGTGACGGCGTTCTTCTGTGGAGCGCGCGTGATCGACGCGGGAGGCAGAGTGCACTTTTCGTTCGCAGATTCGATCAAGCGGGTGTTCGTTCCGAGTGGAGGCGAGGAGGTCGTGCTGGAGGGGCGTACTGCGGTACGCGCGCTGATGCGCGGAAACTTCATCATGTGCCCGACGCTCTGTTATCGCCAGTCGGCACTCGCTGGTGAGCGATTCTCGCCCGACTGGAAGCAGGTGCAGGACCTGGAGTTCACGACCCGATTGCTGATGGACGGCCATCGGCTGGTTGGCGCGCGCGAAGAAGCCTATGCGTATCGCCGCCACGCACAGGCCACGACGAGCCTGCAATCCGACAGCCTGCTGCGCTTCGATGAAGAGTTTCGTCTGTTCGAGTGCGTTGCGCAACGCGCCGACTCACTCGGTTGGGAGGATGTGGCACGCGTGTCCCGCCGCAAGGCCATCGTGCGTCTGCACCTCGGTTACCGCGCGGTCGCAGATACTCTGCGGCTGCAGCCCGGGCGGGCGCTCGAGAAGCTGCGCTTCCTGCTTCAGCGCTGATGCGCCGTCGGCGCCCGAATTCCGTACGCTTCCGAACGAACAGGAGCGGGAGGACTCGATGGCTGTAGCGCCTGCATCGTTGAACGACCTCGAACTCGTGAACAACGAGACCTACGCGGCAGACGGCTATCCCCACGAGGCCTGGGCGGTATTGCGCCGAGAAGCGCCGGTCTACTGGTACGAGCGGGACGTGAAGGTCCCGTTCTGGGCCATCACGAAACACGAGGACATTCGTTGGATTTCGCGGCAACCCGAGCGGATGTTGAACGCACCGCGCCTCGCGGTGTTTCCGGAATTTGCGCCGCCCGAAGAGGATGAGCGCGTTGCGCGGCACCTGCTGAACATGGACGATCCGGATCACGGATCGTATCGCAAGCTCGCAGCACCGCAGTTCACGCCCCGCGCGGTACGTCGCATGGCCGCTTCGGTCGAACGGATCGCGGTCGATCTGCTCGACGACCTCGCCGGCGATGGCGAGGAACGTGAGATGGATTTCGTCACCGCCCTGGCGGCGCCGCTGTCACTCGCGGTACTCGCCGACCTGCTGGGTGTACCGCGGTCGGACTGGGAACTGATGTTCCGCTGGACCAACGCGATCATCGGCTCGAACGACCCCGAGTACCAGATCGCCGGCGATCCCCAGCAGTCGGCCGGCGAGGCCCGAAAGGCGCTGTTCGAGTACTTCTGGGCGATGGCCGAGGAACGTCGCCGGCAGCCGACCGACGACATCGTCAGCGTGCTCGCGAATTCGGTATTGAACGACGCACAGCTGCCGCCGTTCGAGCTGCTCTCGTACTATTTCCTGCTCGTGATCGCGGGCAACGAGACCACCCGCAATGCGATGAGTGGCGGGCTCGTAGCACTGATCGAGAACCCAGGTGAGTTCGAGAAGCTGCGGCGCGACGCGAGTCTGGTCGACAGCGCGGTCGAAGAGATCCTGCGCTGGACGACCCCGGTGATCCAGTTCTGCCGTACCGCCACGGAGTCCTTCGAGTTGCGCGGGCAGAAGATTCGGGCCGGCGATTCGATGTGCCTGTTCTACCCGTCCGCGAATCGCGACGAGGACGTCTTCGACGATCCGTTTGTATTTCGAGTCGATCGCAACCCGAACCGGCACCTCGCCTTCGGGATCGGTGAGCACTTCTGCCTCGGAGCGAACCTCGCGCGGCTCGAGCTGCGGATCCTGTTCCGGCTGCTCGCCGAGCGCCTCGAGCACGCGGAACTCACCGGGCCGATGGAGCGCCTGGCCTCGAGCTTCCTCGGTGGCGTGAAGCACGTTCCGCTGCGCTATCGGCTGGTGTAGGTCGTGCCTCCGGTGGCGATTCTACGCGACTACACGGCGTTGGATCATTGGGTGCTTCAGGCATTCGTGTGGGTTCCCGGTGGAGCTGAGATTGAACGCGCAAGGGGAAAGATACGGGTAGAAGGAAGGCTTGGGAGGGCGAGGAAGTCGCCCCCAGGTTCGGAGACAAGAGAATCTGGAGCTTGTCTCGAAAGCTCGAAGCATCGAATAACGTCTTGAAATAAACAGATAAACGTAAATTTGTGTTGAAGATCATTTGATTTTCGCCATGTTTTATAAGTGCGGTCACGAACGCCCAAGCAGCAGTCCTTCGACGACTATCGCATGCGCAGCGGCCGAGGTGGGCCGCGGCCGGGCGCGGGGCGCAAGCCCTCGGGCCGAATCTGCGAGCGAAAGAAGCGGCGCGAGCGTTTTCAAGGCAGCAAGCCGGTGCACGTTACGCTGCGTTTCAGGGAGGGGCTACCGCGGCTGCGGAACCGGCGGCTGGTGGGAGAGTTGCGGCGGAGCTTCGGAGAGGCCTGTGAGCGGGGCGATTTTCGTCTCGTCCATTACAGCGTTCAGCACAATCACGTTCCCCTTTTGGTGGAGGCCGAGGACCAGGCGGCGCTGGGGCGCGGGATGAAGTCGATCGGGGCGCGGATTTCGCGGGCCATCCAACGGGTCTTTGGCGTGACGGGGCGCGTACTCGCTCAGCGGTATCACGCCCATGTGCTGCGCACTCCCCGCGAAGTGAGACGAGCGCTGCGATACGTGCTGCTCAATGCGCGCAAGCACTGGCGCGAGCGGCGGCGGGCCGTGCCTCCGGCGCGCCTCGACGACGCCTCTTCGAGCCGATGGTTCGACGGCTTCACGCGCGACCTC
>JAFDEI010000333.1 GCA_019310425.1 Deltaproteobacteria bacterium
CAGTCGTCGTCATGGATCGGCGCACTCCGCTCCTTGAGCGGCCGTCCGTCGCGCCCACGCCGCAGCGCGACCATCTCGGCGACGATGCTGAGCGCCACCTCTTCGGGCGTGCGCGCGCCGATGTCGAGGCCGACCGGCGTGCGGATGCGCGCGAGCTCGGCATCGCTGAACCCCTGTGCCCGCAACTGCTCTCGGCGATGCGCGTGGGTCCGGCGGCTGCCGAGCGCGCCGATGTAGCCGGCCTGCGAGCGCAACGCGAGCGCGAGTGCGGGTAGATCGAACTTCGGGTCGTGGGTGAGCGCGACGATGTGGCAGTCCGGCGTGAGTTCGATCTTCTCGAATGCCTCGTCGGGCCAGGCGCGAACCAGCGCGTCGGCCGCGGGGAAGCGCTCCTCGGTCGCGAACACCTCGCGCGCATCGATGACCGTGACCTCGAAACCGACCTCCTTCGCGATCCGGCACAGCGGAATCGCGGTGTGGGTTGCGCCGACGATGAACAGGCGCGACTGCGCCGGGAACGCCTCGATGAAGATTTCGGCGGTCTCTTCGCGCCACGGCTGCTCGATCACCAGCGACGACGACCCACCGAGCAGAGTGCCCGCAGCCGCCGCGATCTCAGCGTCGAGCTTGGGGGCGATGGAGCCCACGACCTCGCTGCCTGCAGCGACCGTCAGGCTGCGACCGCGCAACGCGTCCGGGCCGACTGCAACGCAGAACGCCGTGGGGGTTCGAGTCTCGAGCGCTCGGCGAAGCGCGTCTCCCGCATCACCCGCTGCATAGGCCTCGATCAACACGTCGATGCTGCCGCCGCAGGCGAGTCCGACTTCGAGGCCGAGTTCGTCCGCCGCGCCATACGTAACCACCACCGGTCGCCCGTCGTCGAGAACGCGCTGAGCGCGTTCGTAGACGTCGCTCTCGACGCAACCTCCGCTCACCGAGCCCGCCATCCGGCCACCACGTGTCACCACGAGCCGCGCTCCGGGCCGCCGGGGCGCCGAACCACGCACACGCACAACGGTTGCGATGGCGATTTCTTCGCCCTCGCACTGCCAGCGGTCGAGATAGGGGAGGAGGTCTCGCATTCCGGGTACCGCGGCATCCGAGCTTCCGCTTGCGAGCCAAGGCTGCTGCGATCCGGGAGGTTACCAGAGATCGCCTGACGCGTCCCGGCTCCCTCGAACGACTCGGACGATCGCCCGTTCGCTTGCATCCGCGGCTTTCCAATTGGTAGCTTGCGCGGGTCTTCACGGGCCTTCCTTCACCGGAGCGCCCTGCCACTCGGGCGTGATAGCCTCGGCACGCGGTCCCGACGAGAGCGTTCGATGGACGTTACGCGCGAGATCTACTGGAACATCGTCTACGGCGCGCTGATCTACGGCTTCATGATCGCGGCGCTGGGCTGCCTCGCCCATGGCGTACTGCGGCGATTCAAGCTGTGGCAGCTCGGCGGTGAAGCAGCGCGTTTCGACCGGATTCCGGAGCGCCTGAGCGGCCTGCTCGGCGAGATCTTCGGCCAACGGCGACAACTGCGCGACCCGGTCCCGGGCATCGCGCACCTGTTCATCTTCTACGGCTTCTTGAGCTCGCTGATCGCGACCTCACTGATCTCGATTCAAGAATGGACCGGCATCCACTACCTGAAAGGTGCGTTCTATCAGTGGTACTCGCTCTTCTCGGACCTGGGCGGCGTAATGGGCCTCGTCGGTCTCTGCATCGTGATCTGGCGGCGCGGTGTGACGCGCCCCGCGCGCTTGCACTCGGCCGTCAACGACTGGATCGCGCTGATCCTGCTGACGCTGATCTTCGCCCAGGGTTTCGTCGTCGAGGGGCTGCGGATCGCGGCGACGGAACTCACGCAGCAGCCCGAACTCGCGCGCTGGTCACCGGGTGGATTCCTCGTCGCACAGCTCTTCTCCGGGCTCTCCGACGAAACTCTGCGCGCACTGCATCGCGCGTCCTGGTGGTTCCACGCCGCCACCGCGTTCGCCTTCATCGGCTACATGGCCTACGGGAAATTCGGCCACATCCTATTCGGTATCGCGAATGTGTTCTTCCGCAACCTCGAGCCGAGCGGGAAGCTCAGCTACCCCGACATCGAAGAACTCGCCGACAGCGACCCCGACGCACTCGATGCGCTCGGCGTGAACCGCATCGAGCAATTTACCTGGAAGGACCTGCTCGACCTCGACACCTGCGTGAATTGCGGCCGTTGCGAAGCCGTCTGCCCGGCCTACGGCAGCGGCGTGCCGTTATCGCCGCGGAAGCTGATCCAGGACATGAAGCAACAACTCTCCGACGTCGGTCCGGCACTCATCGCCGCGCGGGCCGCGAACGGCGAGGGCCCGGCCGAAGCGCCGAGCGGCGGACCGATCCTCTTCGGCGACGCCACGGAAGACGGGATGCCGAAGATCGCGGTGCTCGAAGACGAGATCTGGGGCTGCCGCACCTGCGGCGCATGCCAGCAGGAGTGCCCACTCTTCATCGATCACATCCCGAAGATCATCGACATGCGGCGCCACCTGGTGATGACCGAGTCGAAGATGAGCGACGAGGCGCAGCTCTTCCTCAAGAACATGGACGACCGCATGCACCCGTGGGTGGGCGCGGCCGTCGAACGCGACGAGTGGTATCAGGACCTCGACGT
>JAFDEI010000334.1 GCA_019310425.1 Deltaproteobacteria bacterium
GCGAGTCGGACGCACTACGGTCGTTCGAAGATGAAGGCGGATGCCTGGGTGCGCACGCGCCAGGACGAGGGAGCTCCGGTCGCGATCCTGTATCCGCCCGGCGTGGTCGGGCCCGACGACCCGGGGTTCAGTGAGTCGGTCAAGGCCTACCGGTCGTTCCTGCGCGGGACACTCAAGACCGAAGGCGGCAACCAACTGGTGGACGTGCGCGATCTCGCGTGTTTGGTCACTCGCATGCTCGAACACGAAGTGCACGGGCGCGTCGTCGCAGCCGGGTATTTCTTCGATTGGGACGAGTTCACCGTCCTCCTCGAAGAGGTGACGGGCGCCCGCATACCGCGCATTGCGGCGCCGGGTTGGTTGCTGCGCGGCGCTGCGCGAACGCTCGATGTCGTTTCGAAGCTGACGGGTCGGAAGATGCCCATTACGGGCGAAGGGATCGAGATCGCCACGCGTTTCCGCCCGATGCAGGATTCACCGCAGATAGCGGAGCTCGGCGTGACGTGGCGAGCTCCCGAAGCGACCATCGAGGACCTCTTCCGCTGGTATCTCGCAACCGGGCGGCTTCCGCCGAAGGCGGTGCCCGCGCTGTCGGGGTGATTCGGCTAACTTCGTGAAACGCAGCAGGCGTAGGCACCGTGGAGGCTTCGATGTCCTGCGAAACGCTCCAGACCGTCACCGGTGCCATCCGACCCGACGACCTCGGCCGGACGCTCATGCACGAGCACCTGCTGATCGCCTACCCGGGCTCGGAGGCCGATACCGTCAATCCGGGCCCGGACGCCGCCGAGCGTTTCGCGCGCTGCGTCGATCGGATCGAAGAGCTGAAGTCGCTCGGCTTCACGTCGATGCTCGATCCCTGCCCATCCGATCTCGGGCGCGACGTCGAGTTGATGGCCAAGGTCGCACAGAAGACGGGCTTTCAGATCATCTGCGCAACCGGGCTCTACAAGCAGAGCGAGGGCAGCTACCCGTATTGGCACATGCGCGGGAACTTCGGTTCCACGGTCGGCGCGATGGCGGAGATCTTCATCCGTGACATTGTCGAGGGCATCGGCGGGACGGGAGTGCGGGCGGGCATTATCAAGGTCGCGACCGGACCGGGTGAGATGACGGAGTACGAGCGCGGTGTGTTCGAAGCGGCCGCTCAGGCGTCGGTCGAGACCGGCGCTCCGGTCACCACGCATACGGATGAGGGCACCGTGGGCGATCTTCAGCAGCGGGTTCTCACCGAGAACGGCGTACTCGCGCATCGCATCGTGATCGGGCACTCGTGCGGAACGTCGGACCACGACTACCATATGGGAATCGCGCACAAGGGCTCCTACCTGGGCTTCGATCGCTTCGGGCTCGACATGATCCATCCCGACGTCGAGCGCGTCGCCTCACTGGTGGAGTTGATCGAAGCGGGCGCGGGCGATCGCGTGGTGGTATCGCACGACAGCGTCTGGTGTTGGCGCGGACAGCCCTTTCCGCCCGAAGTCGAAGCCGCGGCGATCCAGCAGTGGAACCCGACACACTTCAGCACACACATCGTGCCGCAGCTCAAGGATCTCGGCGTCACCGATCAGCAGATCGATACATTGCTGATCGACAACCCCCGCCGCTTCTTCGCCGGAGACAAGCTGGCTGCACTCCGTTAGCTTCGGATTCCCGTCAGTCGCCCGAATCCTGCTCCTGCGCAACCGCAGCGATCGCCTTCTCGGCCACGCCGATCAGGCCGGCTGCACGCGGGTAGCCGGCGTAGTTGGCGAGCGTGATGATGATCTCGCGCAGCTGCTCGGGGGTGAGCTCTTGGTTCTTGAGGGCCGCCTTGGCCTGGATGGCGAAAGTGTCCTTCTCGCCGAGCGCACCGATTGCGCCGAAGAGGATCATGCGGCGGTCGCGAATCGAGAGCTCCTCGCGGGTCCAGACTTCGGCGAAGAGACTCTCGAGCATCAGGTCCGAGAACGCCATTGCGCCCTTCGGAGGAACCACGACATCGCCTGCATACACCTTCTTGATCATTTCCACGCCGCGCTGGTAGCGGTCCTCATCGGCCATGTGGGTCTCCCTTCTCCGGTTTGCGGTCGCCGAGTGTAGCGCTGCCGGGGCGAGCTAGAATCGCGGCGCGTGTTGCCATCGGTCGGAGGCGAGGGAATGTCGCTCCTGCAGGGAAAAGTCGGAATCGTTACGGGTGCCGCCCAGGGTCTTGGTCGTGCGATTGCGGAGCTGGCCGCACGCGAAGGTTCCAGAATCGTGCTTGCCGATATTCAGGCGGAGACGGGTGAGGCGGTCGCCGAGGCGATTCGCGGTGCGGGTGGTGAGGCATCGTTCCAGCAAACCGACGTCAGCCACGCCGAGCAGGTGGAGGCTCTGGTGTCGACCGCGGTGGGTCGCTTCGGCGGCCTCGACTGGATCTGCAACAACGCCGTCGGGGGTGCGGGCCGTTTCGGACCACTGGATCAGATCGACGATCGGAATTGGACCAGCACCATCGATGTCTGCCTCAAGGGCGTCTTCTACGGCATGAAGTTCGCGATCCCGGCGATGCTCGCGAGCGGCGGCGGCTCGGTGGTGAACATCACAACGGCGGGCATCTTCAAGGGCGAGGCGATGCTCGGCGCCTACATCGCGGCCAAGGGGGGCGTGCACGCGCTCAC
>JAFDEI010000335.1 GCA_019310425.1 Deltaproteobacteria bacterium
CTGCCCTGCTCCCCCCGCACAACGCGTCGACCTCGCCTACCTGTGTTCCCCCAACAATCCGACCGGAGCCGCGGCAGACCGCGCGAGCCTCGAAGCGTGGGTCGGCTGGGCACGTGCGAACGATTGCGTGTTGATCTTCGACGCCGCCTACGACGCTTTCATCCAGGACCCCGCCTTGCCGCGCTCGATCTACGAGATCGACGGCGCGCGCGAGTGTGCGATCGAGATGCGCAGCTTCTCCAAACGGGCCGGCTTCACTGGGGTCCGCTGCGCCTATACGGTGATCCCACACGAACTCACCGGCAGCACGGCCGGTGGTGATCGAGTGGCCATCAACCCGCTCTGGGCCCGGCGCCACGCAACCAAGTTCAACAGCGTGCCGTACGTCGTTCAGCGCGCAGCGGCCGCGGTCTTCAGCCCGGAGGGCCGCAAACAGACCAGCGAACAGGTCGGCTACTACATGGCCAATGCCGCGCTGCTCCGCGAAGGGCTCGGCGCCGCGGGCTTTACGCTGTACGGCGGTGAGCACGCGCCGTACATCTGGATGCGCACTCCCAACGACCTGTCCTCGTGGGACTGCTTCGACCGACTGCTCGAAGACGCGCATGTCGTCGGCACCCCCGGCGCGGGCTTTGGCGCAGCGGGCGAGGGCTACATTCGAATCTCGGCCTTCAACTCACGAGAGAAGGTCGAAGTCGCGATCGAGCGAATTCGAGGTGCGTTCACCAGCTGAGCCACAGCGACTCCGAAGGGGCGCCATGTCCGCAGTCGTCGAGGTCGAATGGGGAGAGTGCCTGGTCGCGCCGATTCGCGATGCGGCGCTCGAACGAAACGCGCGCAAGGCCTTCGGCGTCCCCTACGACGCCGTCCGGTACTTCGCAAAATGCCCGTGGCTCGCGCGCGCGTTCATCCGGAGCAATCTGCGCAACGGGAATCTCGCCCACCTCGACCACGATCTCTCCGACCTGATCTTCCTCGCCGTGAGTCAGGACAACTCGTGCCGCTACTGCTACGCCTCGCAACGCGCACAGCTTCGGATCCTCGGCTTCGACACGCTGAAGATTCGCGCGATCGAGCAGGCCTCGTACAGCGCGCAATTCGAACCACGCGACCGACTCACTCTCGAATTCGCGCGTCGCTTCTCACGGGCGAACCCAGCGCCGTCTGCCGATGACGAAGCAGCGCTCGTCGACGCCGGCCACTCGATCGATGCGGTGCGAGAGGCGGCCTTCGTGGCCGCCAATGCGGTCATCGCAAATCGCATCACAACCCTGCTCGCGCTGCCCCTGGGGCCGATCGAAGGTGCCGAGGACCGCTGGACCACACGCCTGCTACGACCGTTGATCGCGCGCATGATCCGCAGCGCACGCAGGCCCGGGCACCCGGAGCCCCTGCCCGAAGCGCTCACGAACGGCCCGTTCGCATACGTGGGCCGCGCGCTCGACGGTCTGCCGGTGGCGACGATCCAATGTCGGACGCTCGATGAGGCGTGGGAATCCGAGATCCTCTCTCGACGGCTGAAGGGACTTGTCTTCGCGATCGTGGCACGCGGCCTCGGGAGCAAACGAGTGGAGACCGAAGCCACGCAGCTGCTCGCCGCAGACGGAATGGACCCGGCGCAGACCGCAGACGTGCTCGCACACCTCGGCTCACCGGAGCTCGACCCGATCGAAGCGGCGGTCGTGCCGTTCGCACGCGAGACGGTCCGCTACCGACCGGAAGACATCCAGCGCCGTGCGCGTGAGCTACGCGGGATGCTCTCCGAAGAGGAGTTTCTCGAACTCGTCGGAATCGTCGCACTCGCAAACGCCACCGGCCGGCTGTCGTTGATGCTCTGCGAACGTTGATGTCACTGGCCTGGACGAGCGTGCTGATCGCGCTGGGCGTCACCACGGGTCTCGCGTTCCTGCTGCACCGGAAGTCCCGCGAAGCGAAGGCGCTGCGCGAACGGCTCGAGAGCGCGACCACCGACCTCGAACACCTGCAACGCTCTTTCGGGCGCTTTGCCCCCGAAGAGATCGTCGAGCGAGTGATCGCGCGCGGCATCTCGACCGGTGGCGAACGCAAGGAGGTCACCGCGCTGTTCGCGGACCTCGTCGGCTACACCGCGCTCAGCGAGCGCCTCGACCCGGACGTGCTGCTCCGCATTTTGAACGGCTACTTCGAACGCATGAGCCGCGCGATTACCGAGCACCGCGGTCACGTATCCGCACTGATCGGCGACGGCATGCTCGCGTTGTTCGGCGCGCTCGAGCCGGACCCGTGGCAGGCCAACGGCGCCGTCCGCGCAGCACTCGCGATGCGTGACGAGCTCGAAGCCTACAACCACACCCTCGAGGCCGATGGTCTGCCCCCGCTCGCGATCGGGATCGGGCTGCACCGCGGCGTCGGAGTCGCGGGGCTCGTCGGGAGCCGGGATCTGATCCAGTACGCGTTCGTCGGCCGCACCATCAACGTCGCGGCGCGGGTACAGGACCTGACGCGCAACTACGATGCCGACATCCTCGTGACCCGAGAGCTCCAGCAGTCCCTCGACCCACGCTTCCGCTTGCGCGAATTTCCTCCCGCGGACATTCGCGGAATCGCCGAGCCGGTCGGGATCTACGCGGTCGACGGGCTGGAACCATGATGCGGGACG
>JAFDEI010000336.1 GCA_019310425.1 Deltaproteobacteria bacterium
TGAAGTCGCAGCAATGGCCACTGCCGCGGGCCTGGATCCTGGATCCGTGGAATTCACGGGCTATCTGTCGGACCCCGAAGAGCTGCAGCGGCGGTACCGGGCGGCAGGGGCCCTGGTTCACCCGTCCTTCCGGGAGGGCTTCCCGAGAGTCATCGACGAGGCCATGTTGAACGGCCTGCCGGTGATCGCGGCTGCGATCCCACAGATCAGCCAGGTTCTCCGGGCCGGCGAAGACGCCCTGCTCGCAACACCGAAGAGCGCGGAGTCGCTGGCAGACTGCATTTTCAGGCTGCTCGACGATTCCACACTCTACGATCGGCTGGCACGCGGCGCTGCTGCACGCGAAAGAGTCCTTCGAGGGGAATCGGCAGCCCAACAACACCTGCGAATGCTCCCGGGGTCGGCGACGGACTAGCAACGATCCGGTCGTCGACGTCGATTTCATTCGCCAAGCGGAAACACAGCTTTTAGTGTGAAATTCGCAGCGCGAGCTCTGACGTCGATGACCGTAGAGATTTCAAGTCGTTCCTACTTCAAGAACCGGCGACAATTGAACGGTAATATTCGATGGAACGTTCCAGGCCCTCGGTAAACATGACAGGGGGCTCGTAGCTCAGCAGACGGCGGGCTTTGGCGATGTCGGCCAGGCTCTCACGGACATCGCCGACTCGCGCAGGCGCGTGTTCCGGCTGAATGTTGGTGCCGAGCATTTTGTTGAGCAGGGCGATCAGTTCGAGCAGCGTCGTTGTTCGCCCATTGGCAATATTGACGGTCTCGCCCGAGACCTCGGACGCGTCGGCTGCCAGTAAATTGCCGTGGACCACGTTATCCACGAACGTGAAATCACGAGACTGATGGCCGTCGCCGTAGATCACCGGCTGACGTCCGGCGAGCATGGCCGTGATGAAGAGCGGAATGACCGCTGAATAGGCGCTGTTCGGGTCTTGGCGCGGGCCAAAGACGTTGAAATAGCGAATGCACATCGTTTCGATGCCATAAGTATTCGCGAAGGCGTGAAGGTAGAGTTCGCCAGACAATTTCGCGGCGGCGTACGGCGAGAGGGGCCGCGGCAGATCGGTTTCACGTTTGCTGCTGGCCGGCTGGTCGCCATAGGCGCTACTGGATCCGGCATAGACGATTCGGCGGACGCCCGCATTGCGAGCCGCATCGAGTAATTCAACCGTTCCAGTCACGCACGTATGATGCGTGGCGAGTGGTGCTTTTACGCTGCGCGGCACCGAGGCCAAGGCCGCCTGATGGAAGATGCAGTCGACGTCTTTCACCGCACCACCGACCGTGTCGGTGTCGGTGATGTCGCCTTCGATGAACTGGACGCGATCAGCGATGTGATCGAGGTTCGAGCGATGGCCGGTGCTGAGATTGTCAAGCACGCGGACCCGGTCTCCCCGCTCGACGAGAGCCGTGGCGATATGGGATCCGATAAATCCGGCGCCGCCGGTTACAAGGAATGTTCGCATGGATTCAGCTTTGTAGGTGGTGGGTTCAGGGGAGTTGCATGCATCTTCTGGAGGCACTAGGTGTAGCATTTTCCTTGTTTCGTATCATTGGCTCGGATGATGCGCAGGCAATGACTCAGGGGGGGGTGGTGGACGGCCGAGCACGCCTCGTCCTATCGTTCGATTCTCCCCCCGGAGCCCCAAGGTCCCTCGAAGCGTCACTGCGAAAACGGGAAGCATGGCCCAGATCGGACGTCTGCTGCGAACGCTGGCCCATCTCGCGCCGAGCCAGGTGTGGCACCGGCTGCGTCTCCAGGCCCGGCGCGCAGTGTGGGAACGAAGCTCCGAACGAGTCGATGCCAGGTATCGGCAGCGGGCCGCCCGCTTGCCCCCGGCCCGCTCGGCAGCGGGCCGCCCGCTTGCCCCCGGCCCGCTTCGACCACCCGGGCCTGGCCCGGGTCGCGCACTACCGCACCGCCCATCGCGAAGACGCGCTCGCGGAAGTCGGCCGTGACGCACTCGCAGGCCGCTTCACCTTCCTGAGCCGAACGCTGGAGTTCGGCGCCGAAATCAACTGGTTCCGCGCCGACCTCGATGTCGGAACCCGGCTCTGGAAGACCCTGCTGCACGAATTTTCGTACGCGCCCGCACTCGCAACGGCCCACCGCCGCGACCCCGAAGCCGGCTACCGTCAGCGACTGTTCGCGCTGCAACGCAGCTGGAGTAGCGCAGCGCCGATCGGCTGCCCGGGATTCGCGCGGGATGCCTGGAACGCGCGTGCGGTCGCGACGCGGCTGATGCACTGGTCGGTCGCGGGCAGTCTGCTCAGGCTCACGTCCGACGATGCCGACGGCGCCGCGCTCGGCGAAGCCGTCGGGCGCCATGGGCTGTTCCTGCGCGACAACCTCGAACTCGACCTGCGCGGAAATCACCTCTTCCGCGACACGGTCGGCCTGGTGTTCGCAAACGAGGTCGTCGGCGGCGTCCCCGATGCGCTGCGCTGGCTCGAAAGCCAAGTCCGCGAGCAAGTGCTTCCGGACGGCGCTCACATGGAACGCTCACCGATGTACCACGCCATCTGTCTCGAAGATCTACTGGAGGTGCGGTTGCTGCTCGGCGACGCCGCGCCGGCGTGGCTCGACGACGCACTGCGTCGGATGGCGGGGCTGCTCGAATCGCTACTGCTCGGCGACGGCGACATTCCCCTCTTCGGCGACGCCTGGCTCGGCGAGGTGACTCGAGCGCGGCGACTTCAAGGCCGTGCTGCGCGCCGGCCCGCACGGCCCCGACCACATTCTGGGGCACGCCCACGCCGACCTGCTCGCGTTCGAATTGTCGTCGGGGACCGCCCGCGTGGTCTGCGACACCGGCACCGCGCTCTACGACCCGGGCCCCGAGCGCGAACGGCTGCGCTCCACCGCGGCGCACAGCACCGTACAGATCGACGGCGCCGAGCAGATCGAAGCCTGGGACAGCTTTCGCGTGGGCCGACGCGGGCGCGCACAGGTGCGAGCGATGCGGGACGACGGCCCATGGACCTGGGTCTGGGCATCCTCGGATGCGTTTGCATGGCTGCCCGGACGTCCTCGGCACGACCGACTGCTGGCCGTCTCGGCCGACGCGGTGCTGGTGCTCGACGCAATCACCGGCAAGGGCGCCCATGAGATCGCCAGCCGACTACACCTCGCACCCGGAAGATACGATAAGGGAACCCATGTGCTGGCACTGGGGTGGAACGCAACGCCGCGAGAAGCCCCGTATCACGAACATTTCGGCGAAACACTGGAGAGAATCCGTCTGGACATCGAGACCACCATCGAGCTTCCCTGGGTCGGAGGCTGGCTGATCCGGTGCGGCATCCAGGAGAGCTCACCCGAGGTCGCCTGCGACCTTCGCATCCATGCGGGAATCGTGCAGCTGGAGTGCAACGGCGGCTTCGAAGTCTCCGCCCGGTGGCAGTTATCGCCGACGGACGGGGATTCGGGGGACCCGGTCGAACTTTGCTCTCCCGATCGCGAATTTGCTACCTAGGGCCCTTCTCATGCTGATCGGTTTTCATCGCAGTCACGAGGCCAGTGTCGTCCTCATCGACGAAGACGGGCAGCCGCTCTTTGCGGCCGCCGAAGAACGCCTCAGTCGCGTCAAGCTGCAGGGGGGTTGGCCGCGGCTGATCGCGGCCTACGTCGCCGAGCACTTCGCGATCGAAGGGGCCCAGGCAGTCCACGGAGGGCTGCCGTTGTCGCAGCGCTTCGGCCGCGAAGCCAGGCTGGCGCTCTACAACGCGCGCCACGGGCGCCTCCAGGACGTCCATCCGAAGCGCTTCAGGAAACTCGCCGACCTCGCCTTCGGGCGCACCGCAAACAGCGAGTCCGCAGTCTTTCCGGGTCTCGACCGCGAGCACGTGGATCACCACACCTGCCACGCCGCCAGCGCCTGGTACCCGTCGGGCTTCGAAGAGGCCGAAATCGTGACCGTCGATGGGGTCGGCGACACCTACAGCGCGCGCTTCTTCCACGGCAAGAACGGCCGCATGACACCTCGCGCGGCGTTTTTCCACACCGAATTCCCGCTCGGCCACCATTACGAGTACATCACCGCGATGCTGGGCTTCCATCCGCATCGCCACGCAGGCAAGATCACGGGCCTGTCGGCGCACGGTTCGCGCGACGACCGCCTGACGCGCAAGCTCGAAAAGTGGCTCGACGAGATCTGGTCGTCGCGCAAGGGCCGCCCGTATTTCTTCATGCTGCACTCGCAAGACGGTTCGACGCAGAACGACCCCGCCTTCGATCAGGCCTTGCGTGAGCTGCGCGAAGCGCGCCAGACCGTGTTCGGCGACTGGTCGAACATGGACATCGCGTGGGCGATCCAGGAGCTGCTCGAGCGCGAGGTCACGCGCTTGATCGAGCGCGTGATCCCGAAGATCGACGGCCAGCCGATCTGCCTCGCGGGCGGGGTATTCTCGAACGTGAAGCTCAACAAGCTCGTCAAGGAGATGGGCTTCGGCGCGCTCTTCGTCCAGCCAGCGATGGGCGACGGCGGCCTCGCCTTCGGCGGCCCGCTGTATGCGCGCGCACAGCGCGAGCCGCTCACGCCGTTCCGGCTTGAGAGCGTGTATCTGGGCCCCGAATACAGCGACGACGAGATCCTCCAGGCGATCCGCGCGGAAGGGCTCGAGGGCCGGCGCTACGACGCCATCGAGCCCGAAATCGCACGACTGATCGCCGACGGGCGTGTCGTCGCACGCTTCAACGGCCGCATGGAATTCGGACCGCGCTCGCTGGGCAATCGCTCGATCTTCTACCACTGCAGCGACGCTTCGGTGAACGACTGGCTCAACAAGCGCCTCGACCGCACCGAGTTCATGCCCTTCGCACCCGCCACGATCGAAGACGAGGCCAAGTCGAGCTTCAGCGATCTCGATGGCGTCGAGCACACGGCCGAGTTCATGACCGTCACGAGCGACTGCTCGGAGCAATTTCGGCGCACCTGCCCTGCAGCGGTGCACGTCGACGGAACCGCGCGACCGCAGATCGTCCGCAAAGAGACGAACCCGTCGTTCCACCGAACCCTCGAGGAATACCGAAAGCTCACCGGCATCGGCACGGTAGTGAACACCTCGTTCAACATGCACGAAGAGCCCATCGTCTGCATTCCGCAGGACGCGGTGCGGAGCTTCCTTCGCGGCCAGCTCGACTACCTTGCGATCGGCCCCTACCTC
Organism: Deltaproteobacteria bacterium; assembly: GCA_019310425.1. Classification (GTDB taxonomy): domain Bacteria; phylum Myxococcota_A; class UBA9160; order UBA9160; family SMWR01; genus JAFDEI01. The sequence goes on from JAFDEI010000336.1 coordinate 5,179, forward strand.
GTCGAGAACCCGAAGCTCGGCTCGGTGGTCGGCAAGCCCCCGCGAAGGCAGGCCGCGGACAATCCGTCCCGAAAGCAGGAACCG
>JAFDEI010000337.1 GCA_019310425.1 Deltaproteobacteria bacterium
GCGTAGAGGCATCCGCCGGATGTTCCTGAACCTGAGTTCGCCCAAGATCATCGTGAACGACTTGCTGCAACTCCGCTTTCGCGACGCTGGAATCACACTCGGGCGACTGGTGTTGAACACCGGGCTCGGCTTGGGTGGCCTGCTCGACCCCGGAGAAGCCGCGGGCTGGCCGCGGCACGAGTCCGATTTCGGTCAGACGCTCGCGATGTACGGAATGCCGAGCGGGCCGTATCTCATGGTCCCGGTGCTCGGCCCAAGTACGGTGCGCGACGGCTTCGGCGATCTCGTCGATCTCGCGTTCCAGCCTCTCACCTACGTCCTTTGGCCCGCGCAAATCATGCTCCAGATCTACATCGGTGGCGGCAAGGGATTGGTGACGCTCGACGCGAACTACGACAAGGTCAACGCACTCGAAGAATCCTCGATCGACTTCTATGCGGCGATGCGGAGCGCGTACCTCCAGAATCGCCGGGCGATAATCGCGGAGACACGCGGTGAGGAGCCCGAATCCGAGGACTTGCTGGTCCCCGACGAAGAGCCCGGGCAGGAAACGGTCGACTCATCAGCCGTCCTGCCCCAGTAGTTCTCTCTACCGGGCCCGATCAGGGGCTCTGGTCGGCGGGTGCCCCTGCGGTGGCGAGGGTCGCGATCTTCTCGTTCAACGCGACCAGCAGCGAATCAAAACCTTCCCGTTTGATCAGGGAGGAGTATTCCGACCGCCGTAGCGCGAGTTCGCTTACGGTCCCGTTCAGATAGACGTCGATGATCTTCCAATGGCCGTCGACCGGGCGAAGCCGGTAGTTGAGCTGCACGACCTCGCCGTTGCCTACGAGCAGCCGTGTGCGAACCAGCTTGGTGCCGTGCGTCGATTCGACGACGCCCTGCGTCTCGAAGCTCTCGCCATCGTAGCTGTCGAAATTGCCCGCGTAATTCGAGACCGAGAATCGCTGGAAGGTCCCCACCAGCCGTTCGCGCTCTTCCGCGGTCGCGGTCTTCCAGTATCGGCCGACCGACTTCTGGGCCATGAAGGGGATATCGAACAGTGCACCCATGGCCTCGGTCAGGCGGTCGCAACGCCCCTCGAATCCGAGTTCGTCCGCATCGCGCATGATACCGATCAGAGCGACGTGAAAGTCCTCGACGACGGCTTCCGGTGCGCCTTCCGGCGCCTGCTCGTCGGCCTGCGCGGCGAACGCAAGCGTCGCCGACAACAGGACGAGAGCGAGGCTCGTTCGCATCCAGCGGTAGCGGTCGATCACGGTTTCTCCCAATGCATGTCAGCGTTCCCCACCCGAACACCACGGGACCTGAGCGCAGCGGAGTCTAGCGAAACAATCGGCTGGGGTTTGCGCAGCCTTGAGGGCTCCCCCACGGGTCCGCGGACAGGCCGGACCGGGGCCCCGTTTCCGCAATCACTGGAAATAGATGGATGTTGGACGCAGCACGGGCTCGAAGGTTTCTGTTCTTTCCGTCGTGAGGCCCACCTTCTAGTAGTCTATTCCCAGTTGATCCGTCCGCGGTATTCTCCCGCTCATGGAACCGATTTCTCGTACTGTCACGGGCAGCGACGATGTCGAGCTTCACGTGCTCGAATGGAGTCGCGACGGCGTCCCGCTGCTGCTGCTGCACGGCTTCGGCAATGAGGCCCATATCTGGGATGACTTCGCGTCAGTGCTCGCGCCCCATTACCGTACGATTGCGCTGGATCACCGCGGCCACGGCGACTCGGGTTGGGATGCGGGCGGGCGTTACGATCTCGATTCTCTGGTGCGCGACGTCGAGGCCGTAACCGCCGCACTCGACATCGAGCGACTCGTCGTGATCGGGCACTCGCTGGGTGGTCGCGTCGCGGCGCTGTTCGCGTCACGCAACATCGACCGGATGGCGGGCCTCGTAATCGTCGACATCGGCCCCGACATCGATATGCGTGGCGCGATGCGGATTCGGATGGACGTGGAGGCGAATGTGACGCCGAGTTTTTCATCGGTCGCGGAGTACGAGCGGGCGCTGTCGATCGCGTACCCGGCCGGCCAACCAGCGGCGATCGGACGGATGGCGCGCCACGGGCTGCGGCGTTGTTCCGGCGGCTCATTCGAGCTGAAGATGGACCCTGCCTTGCGGGGCGCGATGAGCCGGCGCGACGGTGAGGAACTCGAGTCGTCCGACCCGATGTCGCCGGAGGCGCAGTGGGGTGCGCTTGCTCGAATCTCATGCCCGACCCTCATTGTTCGCGGCGCGGCGTCGGACATCCTCTCTGCGGACACGGCCGACAAGATGGTCGACGAGGTGCTGGCCGACGGCCGTCTCGCGGTGGTGGCGCGTGCAGGGCACTCCGTGATGACCGACAACCCCGAGGGGTTCGAAGAGGCGTTGTCGGGGTTTCTGTTGAGCGAGGAGTGAGTTCTCTGGGTGAGTGACGCATAAAAGAGTTACAGTGTAAACCACTTATCGCACACCTGTATTACCAATGACGGGTAGGTCAGCGGATGGTCCGTATGAGCGGCCATCAACGTCCGATAACGCCTGAAGTGTCAAGTTCCCCTTGGGTCAGTGGCTGACTGGACCGTAGGCGGGTCGGCTCACAGACGGGTCTGCTGCGCGCTCTCTTAGCGATCGAAGAGG
>JAFDEI010000338.1 GCA_019310425.1 Deltaproteobacteria bacterium
GGCTCGGAGCGTAGAAGCCATTGATTGCTGTCGCGATGGTGCGGCAGATTCCATGCGAATCCAAGCCAGCGGACCGCCATCTAAAGCCGCCCCGCCGTAGACGCGATGAGCAGTGTGGGGAGCTGCGAATCATGAATACGAAAACTCGGTCGGGGTTCCAAGAGCGCTGCACACGTTGGTTGCTGCTGCTGACGTTCCTCCACACGCTACCTGTCGTGTGGATCACCCCCGTGGCTGCCGGCACGGCGCCCACCGCGGCGCTACTGGCCTACGGAATTGCGAGTGTGCTTACGCTCGAGCGCGAAGGCATCGCACTTGGGCTGATGGCACTCGTGCCTGCGCTCGTCTACACGGGCCTTGCCTGGATACTGGCCTGGCTGCTGGCCAAGCTGCTGCGGTGGGGGCGGCCGGCGCTGCGCGCCTGGCTGGTCTGGTGTCTGGCGATGGGTCTGCTGCTCACCGTGTATTTTCCGATCTACATTGTCGGTGGCCACAATTCGTCGAGCAGCTCCGATCTGATCGGGTTATTTGACAATACGCTCAGCCATCGCTCTCTGTTGAGCTACTGGATCGCATTGCATACGATGTTATTCGCGATCTTCGCGGGCTCCCTGTTACGAGAAGACCACGCGTTCATCACTCCGATCGAGCGCTGGGGTAAACCGGTTCTCAGAACCGTTGGGATCGTCCTGTTGGGCACGATGCTTTTTTTCAACTACGACCTGTTCCTGTGCAGGCCTCTTGCAGAGATAGGCGTTGCCCGGGCGCAGGTGTGTGTGGCCCGGACCGCTGGCCATGACGAGCGCTACTGGTACGAACGCGCGGCGGCGCAAGCAGATGGGGAAGCGATCGCCTGGTTGGTCGACAAGACCCCCAACCGCAAGACCCGATTGACGTGGTTGCGAAAGGGCGCGGAGGAGGGGGATCCGGCGATTCAGTTTGCCCTCCATCAATGGCTCTTGCGTGCGCCGGGTGCGGACGCCAAAGAGGAGGCTGAACGTTGGCTGTTGCTCGCGGCCGAAGGAGATAGTGCCGAAGCGCAGATGGCGCTGGTCGAGCGGCTGTCGCGAATTCTCTATCGCACGAACTCCACGGACCAACTGGCGGAGCGTAACGCGTGGCTCGAGCGGGCGGCAGAGCTCGGCTCCCGGACCGCGAAATTCCACCTCGCACGACATTACAGCGAGGGCGGCATGGGCTACCCGGTCGACTTCGACCGAGCACGCGCCTACTACCGGGAATTGATCGTCGTCGACCAGCTCACGAAATATGAACGCGCACGCCAGCTGGACGCGGCCGCCTACGCAGCTGGACGCGGCCGCCTACGAGCGACGATTGAGCGAGTTGGACGCCTGGGAAGCGGGGCTCGAGAGCCGCGACCCCGAGGTGATGAAGGTCATGGCGAAGCGCTACCTGAAAAGCCAGTTTCCGGGCCCCGGGGTGCGGGAGCTGGGCACACAGCTGATGGAGCAACTCGCCACAGACGGCGACGAGATCGCGCGCGATGAGCTGATCGTGATGTTGCGAACGGGTTCCGGTGGCGTCGAAAAGAACCTTGGTGCCGCGAAGAGTTGGCTCTTGAATGCGGCGGAAGCGGGCGACTCCGACGCCATGCAGCGTCTCACTCGCAACTACATGAGTGGCCGCGAGGGATTTGCGGTCGACTACCCACAGGCGCGACGCTGGATCGAAGCACTCATCGCGCGCGACCAGACAAGCAACGAACCCGAAGCGCAAGCGCGGGTGCAGAGCCTCCGGAACGACCTCAAATACATCGATCGCATGGGGAAGCGTGCGGGTGGAACGATGCTCGGCAGCAGCGATCTCGATCGTCTCGGCGAGCGCACAGATGCAGATTCGCAATACGAACACGCGCTCCAGCTGCTGGCCGGTCATGGCAGCAAGCGCCGCGCCGAGGCCATCTCCCAGCTGGAAAAAGCAGCGCGAAAGGGCCATGGCGAAGCGGCGTGGCGTTTGTTCGAGATCTACGAACGCGGATTTCCCAAGGAGATCGATCTCCCCGCAGCCTTGCGGATGTTGAAACGGGCCGTCGCAGACCATCACTTCGAAGCCACCCGAAAGCTCGCCATGAGCTACGAGTACGGAAAACACGGCGTGGCCGTGGATCTCCCCAGGGCGATCGAACTCTACGAAGGGGCTCTGGAGGCGGGCCACGACAACCGTTATGGCTGGAATCTCGATCCCGAGGTCTTCAATCACTTCAGGTGGCTGGAATCAAGGCTGCGGCAGGCGCGCCTCAAGCTCGACGCCGAGATAAGCGGCCGCGTCGCACGTCGTTGATCGCGGGGTGACTCTGACCCACGGTCCTGGAAGACCGGCGTCGCGTTCGGGCTCGATTCGGACTAATCTGATCCTGGCTTTGCAATACGACCGGAAGCTCCATTGACTCGGCCGAGACGCGATTCAACCCCCCAGGATCGTTGTGGCCGATCGGAGTGCTGCCTGCTGCGAGTGAGATTCTAGACCTCCTTGGGGGTAGGGCCGGTAGGCGCGATGGAAGACGTCGCTGGAATTTGGCGATTCGTGCGCTCCGTCCGAGTACGGGAGCGGCAGCGCCTACTCTTCTTCACAGGCGTGGCCGCCCTCGTCGCACTCGCGCAGACCCTGGGGCTCGCCGGAGCGGAGGCCCTGTTCCTGACGCGCTATGGGGTCGAGTACCTACCCCAGACCTTCATCTTCGCTTCCGGCGTCACCGTCGCCGGCATGCTTTTCTACGCAGGTCTCGTCGGCTCGACGCGCAACGACAAGATGTTCAGCAGCATGCTGTGGATGGCGAGCCTACCGCTGGCGATGGGTGCCTATGCCGCCTATCAGGGATCCGTGCGGGTACTCCCCGTTCTCTTCGCCGGCTATTTCCTGACCCAGGCGATCTTCCTGAACCATTTCTGGACCTTCGCGAGCGACTACTTCGACACCCTGGCGGCCAAGCGCCTCGGGCATCTCTTCACGTTCGGCGCGAGCGCGGGCGGCGCCGCGGGCGGAGCGCTGGTCGTCGGCATCAGCAGCGTCGTTCCTCCCGAAGCGCTGATCGGAGCCTGGGCCGCGGTACTGGCAACGACCGGGGTCGTGATTCGTCTCGGAAGGCGGAAGCTCATGCGCTGGGGGCTCTTGAAGCTGATCGAAAAGGACGAGACCTCGCTCGAAGGACTGGCGAGCGCGGTGCGCTTCGCGCGCACGAACCCGCTCGGATACTGGCTGGTCGCATCGGCAGCCGCGATGACGATCGCGCTCTTCGTGAGTCAGTACCTCTACTCTGGGATCTTCGCCGCGACGTTCCCCGAGACCTCGGATCTGGCGCTCTTCCTCGGCGTGTTTCTGATGCTTTCGAACCTCGGCGAGATCGTCATCACTTTCGCGGTGACGCCGTGGCTGACCCGCCGCCTGGGTGTCGGCCAGGCCAACCTCATCCATCCTGTCCTGACCGTCCTCAGCTACATCGCGCTGGCATTCGACCCGAGGCTCTACGCCGGCGTGCTCGCGCGAGTGAACCGCGAAGTGCTCGACGACGCGGTGGCGACGACCCTGCGGCAACTCACCTACAACGCGATCTCCGAGCGATTGCGGGCGCGGATGCGAGCGTTGGTCGAGGGCATCGTTGGCTACATGATGATGGCTCTGGCCGGAGGTCTGATCCTGCTGGGACTCGACCCGCTGTGGCTCTGCGGCCTCGGGGGCGGCATGGGGTTGCTCTACCTCTTCGCCAACCTGCGAATCCGCAACGAGTACCTGCGCACGCTGATCGGCGGAATTCGAGAGGGTCGAATCGACGTCGGCCAGATCTCCGAACAGCTTGCGGCCTGGGAAGTTCCGCG
>JAFDEI010000024.1 GCA_019310425.1 Deltaproteobacteria bacterium
CGAGGACATGATCGCGATCTCGGGCAAGGAGTACGTCCTCCATTCACCGTCGGATCCGAGCCTCGACCTCGAAATCAAGGGCCAGCAGGTCGTCATGTCGACGTCCGGCGAGGCTGTGAACATCCTCGACTATCGCACGCAGAAGTACCGGCCTACAAAGCTCACCGATCTCTACGACGCAGCACGGCTCGGCGATCGAATGGAGCATATCCACACCTTCGGCCAGCCCTTCATCGCAGCCGAGTGGAGCCACGACCTCTACGTACACGACATGAACATCGCCTACGCAGAGCTGGCGGGTACCAGCAAGTCCTTCGCGCTCGGCATCGCCGTCGTCGATCACATCGATCCGCTGATCCGGCTGTTCGATCTCCACCTGGGCCGAGAGGGTGCGTTCCTCGAGCGTCCGTTCTGCACCTTCGGGGGCTGCCCCATCGTCTCGCCGCTGCGCTTCGGCAAGGAAAACGCGGAGGTGCTGGTGAAGGTCGCGCGGCTCGGCCTGGTGGCGGACGTCGCAGTCGCGGGGCAGGCCGGCACCACGGCGCCGGCGCCGCTGGCCGGTGCACTCGTGCAGAGCTTCGCAGAGACGCTGGCTTGCCTGGTCGTCGTGAATCTGATCCGGCCCGGCACCCCGATGAACTTCGGCATGTGGCCCTTCATCTCCGACCTGCGCACCGGGGCCTTCAGCGGCGGCAGCGGCGAAGCGGCGCTCGTCACGGCGGCGACCACGCAGCTCTGCAATCACTACGGCCTCATTTCGAGTGTGCCTTCGGGCATGGCCGACGCCAAGACCATGGACGCACAGGCCGGCTACGAGAAGGCGATCACCACGCTGGCCGCAGCGCTCGCCGGCGCAAACTGCGTCAACGCCTACCCAGGCATCGTCGGTAGCCTGCTGGCTCAGTCGTTCGAGGGCATGGTCATCGACAACGACATGATGGGGATGGTGCTGCGGGTGCTGCGGGGCATCGAGGTCACCGACGAGACCCTCGCCTACGAGGGGATCGAGAGCGCCGTCTTCGGTGACGGGCACTTCCTCAATCAATCGCAGACCCTCGAGCTGATGGAGACCGAGTATCTCTATCCGGAGATCGGCGACCGCCGTACCGCAGGAGGTTGGGAAGAGGCGGGCAGCCCGACGGTGTATGCGCTCGCGCACGAGAAGGTGAAGGAGATCCTCTCGAGCCACTACCCGAAGTACATCGATCCCAAGGTGGACGCCGCGATTCGCCACGAATTCCCCATCAAGCTCGCTCCGGAGGACATGAAGCCGGGCAACGGGCGTTGGGACGCGTGAAACCAGGAGAAAGCCATGCAGAACGACGTGACGAACCAGGAAGAAGAAGTCGTGCTTGCGGATCTATCCGACGAGGGGCTCGTCGAGCAGATGCACGACGATATGTACGACGGCCTCGGCGAGGAGATCGAGCAGGGGATCCGAATCCTCCTCGAGCGGGGGTGGTCGGCCGCGCGGGTGCTCGACGAAGCGCTCGTCGCCGGAATGGCCATCGTGGGGACCGACTTCCGTGACGGAATCCTCTTCGTGCCCGAGGTGCTGCTGGCGGCCAACGCCATGAAGGCGGGAATGGCGATTCTGCGGCCGCTGCTCGCGGATTCCGGAGTGAAGCCGGCCGGGAGAATGGTGATCGGCACCGTCAAGGGCGACATCCACGACATCGGCAAGAGCCTGGTGGGCATCATGATGGAGGGCGCTGGCTACGAGGTGGTGGACCTCGGGGTCAACACCTCGTTGGAAGAGTTCATGGCTGCGCTCGAGGAGCAGCAGCCCGACATCCTGGGGATGTCCGCACTGCTGACCACCACCATGCCGTACATGAAGACCGTGATCGACGGACTCGAGCAGGAGGGCATCCGCAGTCGGTACATCGTGATGGTGGGAGGCGCTCCGCTCAACGAGGAGTTCGCCCAGCAGATCGGGGCCGACGCCTACTGCCGCGATGCGGCCACCGCCGTCGAGACCGCGCAGAAGCTGGTGGGCCAGCGGGCCGGCGCCTGCTGATGCAGGCGCGACCCGTGCTGCTGATCGCCTGCGAGACCCTGAACAGCGGCGAGGCGTAGCACCGGCGCGTCGTGGAAGAGCAACCGTCCGAAGCCCTGATCGTCTTCACTCCGTCGGGAAAGCGGGGGCGCTTCCCGATCGGGACGCCCCTCCTCCAGGCGGCTCGTCAGCTCGGTGTGGACCTGGACTCGGTGTGCGGCGGGCGGGGCATCTGCGGTCGTTGCAAGGTCCTGCTCTCCGAAGGCGAGTTCGCGAAGCTCGGAATCCGATCGAAGGCGGAGCATCTCAGTCCGCTCGCCGAACCCGAGGAACGCTTTGCGCGCCGCAGCGGGCTCTCGCCGGGCGAGCGTCTTTCGTGTCACACGAAGCTCATGGGCGACGCGCTGATCGACGTACCGGCGGCCAGCCAGTTGCACCGACAGGTCGTGCGCAAGGCCTACGAGAGTCGCGACCTCAGCGTCAACCCCCTCGTCCACCTCCACTACGTCGAGGTCGACGAGCCCCGCCTCGATCGACCTAGCGGCGACCTTCAGCGACTGTTGCGAGCACTCGCGGAGCAGTGGCGACTCGCGGATCTCACCTGCGCTCCGCACTTGCTGCCGCAGCTCCAGAGGTGCCTGAGGGAGGGCGAGTGGCGGCTGACGGTCGCGGTGCGAGAGCGTCGTGAGGTGGTGGGGATCTGGCCCGGCTTTCGGGACCGGCTGCTGGGCGTCGCGGTCGACGTCGGTTCGACGACCTTGGCGGCACACCTGTGCGACCTCGCGAGCGGCGAGGTGCTCGCGAGCAAGGGTGTGGCCAATCCCCAGATTCGCTTCGGCGAAGATCTCATGAGCCGCGTCTCCTACGCGATGCTCCACTCCGGGGGCGACGCAGCGATGACACACGCCGTGCGCGAGGCGGTCGATGTGCTGGTCGCCAGGCTCGCCGAACAGGTGGGAGCATCGGGCGACGAGATCCTCGAGATGACCTTCGTGGGCAACCCGATCATGCACCACCTGTTGCTGGGCATCAGCCCCGTAGAGCTCGGCACCGCCCCCTTCGCCCTCGCAACCGATGGTCCCACGACACTCGGCGCGCACGAACTCGACCTCGCAGTGAACCCCGGCGCGCGCGCCTACGTGCTGCCCTGTATCGCGGGTCACGTCGGCGCCGACGCCGCGGGCGTACTGTTGGCCGAGGAACCCTGGGAAGACACCGGGGTGACGCTGCTGGTGGACGTCGGGACCAACGCCGAGATCATCCTCAGCGGACACGGGCGTCTACTCGCCGCTTCGAGCCCGACGGGCCCGGCGTTCGAGGCAGCCCAGATTTCATGTGGCCAGCGCGCAGCACCCGGCGCGATCGAGCGCGTGCGCATCGACCCGGAGACCCTCGAGCCGCGCTTCCGCGTGATCGGCTGCGAGTCATGGTCCGACGAGCCCGGCTTCGCCGCCGAGGTGGCTGACGTCGGCATCACCGGGCTGTGTGGCACCGGGATCATCGAGGCGATCGCCGAGCTCTTCCTCGCGGGTGTGATCGAGAGCGACGGGCGCATCGACGGCGCCTTTGCCCAACGCAGCGCGCGCGTAGTCTCCGACGGCCGCACCCATGCCTACGTTCTTCACGAAGGCTCGCCGTCGCTGCGGATCGTCCAGAACGACGTGCGTGCGATCCAGCTCGCGAAGGCGTCACTCTACGCGGGAGTGCGCCTGCTGATGAACCACCTCGGCATCGAGCAGCTGGACCGAATCCGGCTGGCAGGCGGCTTCGGCAGCCAGATCGATGTGAAGTACGCAATGCTGCTGGGCATGATTCCCGACTGCGCACTCGACCGGGTCTCCTCCGCGGGAAATGCGGCTGGGACGGGCGCCGTGGCGGCGCTGCTCGACGGCGACGCGCGGGCCGCGATCGAGTTTCAAGTCCGGCGTGTCGAAAAGATCGAGATCGCCAGCGAACCTGACTTCCAGGAGCATTTCGTGGCTGCGATGGCACTGCCGCACGGGGTCGACCGCTTCCCGCAGCTCTCGAAGCAGGTCGCGCTTCCGAAGCCCGCGCCCCCAGGCGCGGCCACCCGGCCACGCGGACGGTCCGCCCGTCGGCCTCAGAGCAGTTGAATCAGCGCGCGCCACGCCCCCAGATTACGCAGAGTTCGTGCCAGGCCCGTTCGCGATCCGCGTTTCAGCGCTTGCGGCGCTTCCGCGGTCGGCGCCGCACACCGCCGGCCTTCGGGGCTGCGATCGGACCGAGCGCCTGCTCGATCGCGGCCTTCTCGGGCATGGGTCCGGGCGTGTAGCCTTCGAGGGCGGCGGCGATCGCCGCGAGGTGAACGGGCGTCGTGCCACAACAGCCGCCGACGATGCGCGCACCGGCGTCGCGCGCCAAGCGCGCGTAGCGGGCCATGGTCTGCTCGTCACCGCTGTAGGTGATCTCACCGCCCACCATTTCCGGGACACCGCAGTTGCCCTTCGCGATGACGATGTCGTCAGCGCCGGTAACGCGCGCGAAGCTGCAGAGGGTGTCGAGCAGCGTTGCCGGTCCGGTTCCACAGTTCGCGCCGAAGGCAATCGGTCGCGGCTCGAGGCCGTGAATGAACTCGATCGCCCGCTCGGGCGTGTCGCCCATCATGGTACGGCCCGCGGTGTCGAAGGTCATGGTCGAGGCGAACGCCAGGCCGGTTCGCGCCGCCGCAGCGACGGCGGCCGCGAGCTCTTCGAAGTCGAATATGGTCTCGATCCACAGTACGTCGACGCCGCCCTCGGCCAACGCCTCGGCCTGCTCGCTGAAGGTCTCCTCGGCCGCCTCTCGGGTGAAGCTGCCATGGGGCTCCATCATCTCCCCCGTCGGTCCCATGGAGCCGGCGACGACGATCGGCCGTCCGGTCGCGTCGGCCGCTGCGCGGGCGAGACGGGCGCCCGCCTCATTGACGTCCTGCACTCGGTCCTGCGACTCGTGGAGCTTCAGGCGACAGCGGTTGGCGCTGAACGTGTTCGTGAGAATGATGTCCGAGCCGACCTCGAGAAAGCTCTCGTGAAGGCGCGTCACGTTTTCCGGCCGGTCGACGTTCCACAGGTCCGACGGCTGCCCGGCCAGAAGCCCCATGGCCATCATGTTGGTACCCGTCGCGCCGTCCGCGAGCAGGTAGTCGCGCTCCGCGAGCAGGTCGGCCAGGAGGTTGCTCATTTTGCCGCTCCGAGTGGATTCTACGTTTCGATAGTGTAGCCACCCGTCGCTGGCACACCTCGGCTCCTAGTTGAAGGGGATCAAGCGGGCTGCCCCTCCGGCACCTGCTGGGTGATGCAGCCGAGGCCGCCGCCGCCGACTGCCTGGGCGATGCTCGGGACGGGAACGATCTCTCGCCCGGGAAAGGCCTGCTCCAGGATCCGGAAGCCCCGCTCGTCGTCCGCGGCGTCGACCGCCGGGGCGATCACCGCGCCATTGACCACGTAAGCGTTGGCGTACGGCACGACGTAGCGCTTCCCGTCGGCGGCCTCCTGATAGGGGAGGACGTCCATCTCGATGATTTCGAGCCGCCGCCCACGAGCGTCGGTGGCGGAACGAAGCCGTTGCAGATTGTCCGCCAGCAAACCGAAATTCGGATTGCTCTCGTCGCGAACCGTCTGTGCGAGGACGACACCGGGCGCCAGATACTCCACGATGTTGTCGACATGGCCGTCCGTGCCGGTGTCCTCGACCAGCCCCTTGGCGAGCCAGATCACCTTCTCGATGCCGAGCCAATCGCGGAGGGAACGCTCGACGTCTTCGCGGCTCGAGGCTGAGTAACGGTTCGGGTTCAGCATCACCTCCTCGGTCGTGATGAGTGTTCCCTCGCCGTCCACACTGATTCCACCCCCCTCGCAGATGAACGCGCCGGCTGAGTAGCACGGCATGCCCAAGTGCTCGATGACGCGCGCGGGCATCTGTCGTACCGAATCCGCTGGATACTTCCCCCCCCAGCCGGTGAAATCGAAATGCACGCCGGCAACCCGGCGTTCCGCATCCGTGACGAAGATCGGCCCGTTGTCGCGGATCCAGGCGCAGTCGACGGGAATGGTCACGATTTCGGCTACATCGTCCAGGCGCACGCGGGCGCTGGAGGCATCGGCTGGATCGACGACCAGTATTACGGGTTCGAATCGCGCAATGGCGCGCACGACCGCCTCTACCTCGTCGCGAAACTCCTCCAACACGCGCTCCCCTTCCGGCGGCCAGGTGACGAGGGTGCTCGCGTGAGTCGAGAACCGCGCCGGCATCGAGAACCCATCCGCGACTGGCGTGCTCGCAGTATCAGCGCCGACGATCGAACCTTCCGACATGCGCTGTGCCTCCGGTTGGCATCCTCCGCCGGTCGGCCCCGAGGAGCGCACAGCGGTCTACGGAAATTTCGGGTCTACTAGTTCGGTGGAGGCCTCCAGTTCTGAATGCTTCTCATCCCAGGTCATGTTGGTGAAAGCAGGTGGGGTGACGTCGAGAACCCTGGCGGTGTATTCGCCCGCAGGACAGGCCCGCTTGCCCGGCGGGACCTCGTTATCCCATTTTCCCGCGCCGATACAGCAGAACCAGTCGGTGACTCCTGAGCCCGATACGGCGGGCTCACCGTTCTCATCCAGAGGACAAGTGGTGAGTTCGGATGCGTGCCCGTCGTTATCGTTGGTCGCGGAGACGTTCGTCTGGTAGACGCCGTCGACGTTCCCGGCTTCCCAGGTCACCGTTGCGCCGATGACGGCATCCCCGTTCTCGTCCTCGACGTGAACCTCCGTATGGAGGTGTTCGTCCGCCGGACCCGATACGAACCAGCTGATACAAGAGACGATCATTTCCCCCCCCAGGCGGATCGTCGCGGAGGCAGACTGCTTGTTTTCGTCGCCAGCCCTCACCGCGATCTCGTGATCGCCCGCCGCCGTGCTTCCGGGGATGGTCGCAATGATCATCTCGGCGGAAATCACGGAATGGTCGAGGAGAGCGCCGTCCAGGGTGACTTCCACGAATTCGCCGCCCAGGAATCCCCCGCCGCCAATCTCGGCAGTGATGTCTCTGGCCGGAACGGTGGGATTGATGAGCTGGATCGAATCGATTCCCACGGCAGCGTCGCCGCCCTTCCCGCCTTTTCCTTGGGAACCTGCAGCCACTGTCTGGAAGAACAGCAGCCCTGTGATTGCCCCGGTGAGCACGACGACTACGGGTCGTAATGATTTCACTTCAGACCTCCTCGGTGTGAGACGACGCAAGGGCACGAACGATCGTCGCCCTTTAAACTCAACGCTTCGTCGAATCAACAGCTGAGCTGCGATTCTCGCTGGCCCGCAAAGCGAACCGCCGTGCGGGCCGTCGGGTAGTGATGGATTTTGTTCTTCCGAGGAGCGGGGAGTCAAGAACAACTTTCGGATGGGGGTCTGATTCGGCACCTGTCCACGGGGAGTCGTCGAGCGGTGCGGCCGGGCACACATTGGTGTCCGCCGGGTCTCAGTCGGCGACGGCGAGGCCTGCCGCGAGTCCTGCATGAATTTGCAGGCCACGTTCTGATCGGAGACGCCGGCAATACCGCCCCCGGGGTGCAGCCACTTAACACGGTCCTCGGGTCGGCACCCGGTTAACACCGGTCGTGTCACGAATCGGTGTGCGGTGTGTACATGGCGCCGTTCCGAATAGCAGCTACCGGTGGCGGAGTCGATGCGGATATCCCAGGGTTATGGCATCTGCATCTGAGCGGGCCATCAATCGCCGCAATCGAGCGTGAGAAACGGGATGAGCGCCGAGCATCGCTACGATCTGCTATTCGAGCCCGTCCAGATTGGTCCGGTGATTGCCCCGAACCGCTTCTACCAGGTTCCACACTGCACCGGGATGGGCTTTCGGATGCCCAAGAGCCTGGCTGCGATGCGCGAGACGAAGGCCGAGGGTGGCTGGGGGGTGGTCTGCACCGAGTACTGCTCCATCCATCCCAGCTCCGACGAACTGCCGCTGCCCTCGGCATCACTGTGGAATGAAGACGACGTCCGCGCCCAGGCGCTGATGACCGAGAAGGTGCACCGACATGGCGCCCTGGCGGGTGTCGAGCTCTGGCACGGAGGCGGCACCAGCGCAAACCTCTATACCCGCGAGGGCGCGATCGGGGCGCGCAGTCGCCCGGCCAGGGGTCTGCACCCCGTCCAGTGTCGCGCCATGGACAAGCGTGACATCCGCGAGCTGCGAAAGTGGCACGTGGATGCCGCGAGGCGAGCCCAGCGAGCCGGATTCGACATCGTCTACGTCTACGCCACGCACGGTTACCTGCTCGCGCAGTTTCTCTCGCCCGAGAACCAGCGCTCGGACGAATACGGTGGATCGCTCGAGAATCGCGTCCGCCTCATCCGTGAGCTGCTCGAAGACACCAAAGAGGCGGTGGGCGAGACCTGCGGGATCGCGCTGCGCCTGGCAACCAGCTCCGGCGGGCCGGACGGGAAACCCGACACCGAGGAGAAGCGCGAGGTCGTCGCCCTGCTCGCGGATCTCCCCGACCTCTGGGATCTCAGCGTTCACGACTACAGCTACGAGATGGGCAGCTCGCGATTCACGCGGGAAGCCGCCCTCGAAAACTACGTTTCATGGGTTAAACAAGCGACCCAGAAGCCGGTCGTCGGTGTCGGCCGCTTCACCTCCCCGGACACGATGCTCCGTCAAGTGAAGGATGGGATACTCGACCTCGTCGGCGCGGCGAGGCCCTCGATCGCGGATCCGTTCCTCCCCAACAAGATCAAGCAGGGACGGCTCGCGGACATTCGCGAGTGCATCGGCTGCAACCTCTGTTATGCATCCGACTACCAGGGGATTCCGATTCGCTGCACCCAGAATCCCGCCATGGGTGAGGAATGGCGCCGGGGCTGGCATCCCGAGTTCATTCCAGCGGCGACATCGGAGAAGACGATCCTGGTGGTCGGAGGCGGGCCGGCTGGTTTGGAGGCGGCGCGCGCCCTGGGGCAGCGCGGGTACGCCGTGACACTGGCCGAGCGAACACGGGCGCTCGGTGGCCGCGTGACGCGCGAATCCAGTCTGCCCGGTCTCGCCGAATGGTCCAGGGTGCGCGACTGGCGCATCGGTCAAATCGAGAAGTTCGACAACGTCGAAGTCTTCCTCGAAAGCGAACTGGAAGCGGATCAGATTCTCGAGTTCGGTTCCGATCGCGTAGTGCTGGCGACGGGCGCCGACTGGCGTCACGACGGCGTCGGGCGCTGGCACGCAAACCCCATCGAGGGCTGGCGCACCGCCTCGGTCCTGACGCCCGACGACATCATGGCCGGCAGCCTGCCCGAAGGCCCCGTGCTCGTCTTCGACGACGATCACTACTACATGGGCGGAGTCGTGGCCGAGTTACTGGCTGCCGCCGGCCGAACCGTCACGCTGGTCACCACGGCCTTCCTTGCGTCCGCCTGGACCGACAACACCGCCGAGCGCGAGCGGATTCAGGCGCGCTTGATCAATGGGGGCGTGCAGATCGAAGCGAACACGGTTCTCGTGGGACTGGCCGGAGAAGAGGCCACCCTTGCCTGTGTGTTCACCGGCGCCCGACACACGATCCAGGTCGCAAGTATCATCATGGTCACCGCTCGCGTCTCGCGAGACGGCCTGTACCGTGAGCTCGAGGAACGCATCGACATCACGCGGATCGGCGATTGCCTGGCACCCGGAACGATCGCGGCCTGTGTCCGATCCGGGCACGAATATGCACGCGAAATCGACGCGGACCCGGAACGCGAGGATCGGGTCCGACACGAGGCCGCGAACCGCTGACGAGGGGAGTTTGGAACCATGCAGAGCGAAGCGAAAGTAGTCGTCATCGGCGGAGGCGTGGCGGGTTGCAGCCTGCTCTATCACCTTACGAGACTCGGATGGAGCGACGTACTTCTGCTCGAGAAGAACGAACTCACCAGCGGCTCCACCTGGCACGCAGCCGGCCTCTGCACTCAGTTCAATCCGAGCTACAACCTGATGAAGCTGCTCAAGTACAGCCTCGACCTGTACGAAAACCTCGAGGCGGAGACCGGTCAGGCGGTCGACCTCCATCGTTGCGGCAGCGTGCGGCTCGCCACCACGCAGGATCGGCTCGACGAATTCGAGCACCGCAAAGGCATCGCGGATCAGCTGGGCATTCCCTTCGAAATCATCTCGCCCGAACGGACGCGCGAGCTCTTCCCGCTGGCCGACACACAAGGCACCCTCGGCGCCGCCTATCTTCCGACCGACGGCTACATCGACCCGACCGGGCTGACCAACGCGCTTGCGAAGGGAGCAGTCGCCAAGGGCGCCAGGATTCTCCGCCACACTGGCGTGACCGCAATCGAGCGCGACCAAGACGGATGGCGGATCGAAACCTCGAAAGGCGAGATCCGAGCGGAGATCGTCGTCAATGCGGCGGGCCAATGGGCGCGTCAGGTCGGCCAGCTCGCCGGGCTGGACCTGCCGATCGTACCGATCGAGCACCACTTCCTCCTGACCGAGCCGATGGACGTAGTAGGCGCGCTCGAGACCGAGCTGCCCATCCTGCGAGATCCGGATGCCTCCTTCTACGTTCGAGAGGAGGGCGGTGGGCTCATCATCGGTCCCTTCGAGCGCAACACCGTACCGTGGGCGCTCGACGGCGTTCCCGATGACTTCCACAGCAGTCTTCTCCCGCCTGATCTCGACCGACTCGAGGAGGTGCTCATCGGTGTCGCCCAGCGGGTGCCGGCCTTCGCCGACGCAGGAATCAAGAGCGTCGTTAACGGGCCCGACGGCTACACACCGGACGGGCGCTGCCTGATGGGTCCGGTGCCGGGTCTCAGAAACTTCCACGTGCTCGCCGGGTTCAGCATCTTCGGCATCGTGTTCGGCGGCGGCGCGGGCAAGTACGCAGCCGAGTGGATCGTGGACGGGCAGCCGAGCGACAACATGTGGGAAGTCGACGTGAGCCGCTTCGATGACTACGCCAGCTCGACGAAGTACGTTGCGGCGCGAGCGTGCGAAGTCTACGAGCACGAGTACGCCATTCACTACCCCGAAGAGGAGAGGCCCGCCGGGCGACCCCTGAAAACGAGTCCTCTCTACGATCACCTGCGCACGAAGGGTGCCGTCTTCGGCGCGCGGTTCGGGTGGGAACGGCCGCTTTGGTTTGCGCGCGACGGAAAGGCCCGGGACGAATATTCGTTTCGACGCGGGAACTGGCACACCGCGGTTGGCGAGGAGTGCAAGGCGGTCCGGTCGCGCGTCGGCGTACTCGATCAAACCAGCTTCGCGAAGTACGAAGTCTCGGGGCCCGGCGCCGAGCGATTCCTCGACCGACTCTGCGCCAACCGGCTCCCAGCCCGACTGGGGCGAATCGTCCTGACTCAGATGTGCACCCCGCGCGGGGGCGTGGAGTGCGACGTCACCGTGACGCGACTGGCTGAGGATCGCTTCTACGTCGTTTCGGCGGCGGCGACGGAGCGCCACGACTTTGCATGGATCGAGCGCCACCTGCCCGACGACGGCAGCGTCCGCCTCGACAACGTCAGCAACCGCTATGGCGTCCTGACACTTGCGGGCCCGCGCTCACGTGAGGTCCTCCAGGCGCTCACCGACCATGACTGTTCGCACAAGTCCTTCCGATTCTTCCGCTGCCAGGAACTCTACGTCGGCATGGCGCCGATTCGGGCGCTGCGTCTCTCGTACGTTGGTGAGCTCGGCTACGAGTTGCACCATCCCATCGAGTACCAGCGGTACCTCTACGATCTGCTGATGGAGGCCGGCGCGCAGTTCCAGATCGCCGACTGGGGCTACCGAGCGCTGGACTCAATGCGACTCGAGAAAGCGTACCGGCTCTGGGGGGTTGACATGACCGCGGATTGGACGCCGCTCCAGGCCGGAATGGATCGTTTCGTCGCACTCGACAAGGGAGACTTCATCGGCCGCGACGCGCTGCTGCGCGAACAGGAACGAGGCGTCGAATACAAGCTCACCTGCCTCGTCGTGAACTCCGACGACGCGGATCCACATGGCTACGAGCCGGTTCTGGTGGGTGACGAAATGATCGGCTACCTCGCGGCGGGAGGCTACGGGCACACCGTCGAGAAGACGATCGCCTTGGCGTACTTGCCCAGCGCATACGCCGAACCGGGAACCGACCTCGAGGTCAAGATCCTCGGCGCACGACGCTCGGCCCGGGTCGTCGAGCAAGCGCTCTACGACCCGGAAAACAAGCGCCTTCTCAGCTAGGCGAGGACCCGTGCGAGCAGATGCAGTCGCCGGGCCGAAGCTTTGGCCGCAAAGACGCCAACGCGTATCCCATTATTTTTCCACTCGGCGTTGACAAAATGAGGGGCGACTCGGAATATCTCCACTCGGCGTGGAACTTTCTTCTGGAGGCCTTCCATGGGTCGCAAGAGCCTTCAAGCCGTGCGGCGTTCCCAGATTTTGGATGCCTGCGAAGAGATCGTGCTGGAGGGCGGGCTCGCGTCCGCCTCGCCGGCGCGGGTAGCGGGCCGGGTGGGTCTCGACCGGACCACGCTTCACCACTACTTCCGCACCCGCTCCGAACTCCTCGCCGGTCTCGTCCAACGAATCGTCGACGGGTACCTGGCCGAAGTCCGCGAGGTGCAGGTCGAGCGCGGGTCGAATGCGGACGTGGCCGAGATCCTCGACTTCCTGTTGAGCCCCGACTTCGCCCGCCCCCACTACGACCGGCTCCTGGATGAATTCAGCGCCGCCTCCTACGAGGACGCCGAAGTGCGAAAGCAACTGCGACGCCTCTTCGTGACGCTGGAGGAATTCACGGTTTCGCTGCTCTTGAAGGCCGTGCCCGACGCCGCTCCCGAGCGCGTGCGCGAAACCGCCTACACGGTCTACGCCCTGATCGAAGGCGCCTATCTCCTTCACGCACTGGGTTTCCCGGACGACCGATTGCGAGCGGCACGACGTACCGCACACAGACTGGTCGAAGAGTTGCAACGTGAAGCGGGAACCTCTCCCGACAGGGCGGAAGAGTAATCACCATGTCCCTCGCTCAGCGACCCGCCAACCCGGAGTTGAAATTCGTTCTTCGGGTGAGCTGCCGCCCGATAGAGTCGTCCTTACCAAGGAGATGAGATGACGCGACCAACTCCCTTTCATTCACGCACATCCGCGCTCAATGAGGGACAGCGCTGGGAAGACTGGGAGGGGTTTCTCGCCGCCACGATGTACAGCCTCGATCCACTCGTCGAATACAACGCAGTCCGTCTGGGGTGCGGGATCTTCGACGTCTCACCGTTGCACAAGTACGAAGTACGCGGACCCGACGCCCAGGCACTTCTGCAACGCATGGTCGTGCGCAACCTCGCGCCGTCTCGCCCGGGGCGCGGCTTCTACACGGTCTGGTGCGATGACAACGGCAAAGTCGTCGACGACGGGGGGGTGTTCCATATCGCCGAGAATCATCTTCGCCTGACGTCGACTCTTCCGAGCCTCGAATGGCTCATCGACAATTCCAGCGGCTTCGACGTCACGATCGAAGACGTGTCCGAAGAACTGGTGGGCATCGCCATCCAGGGGCCGACCTCCCGCGATCTATTGCGTAAACTGACGAACGTCGACCTGTCGGCTTTGAAGTTCTGGCACTGCACCGACGCCGACGTGTGCGATCGGCCCACGTTGATTTCAAGAAGCGGTTATACGGGTGACCTGGGCTTCGAGATCTTCGTACGACCTGAAGATGCCGAAAAGATCTGGGACTCGGCGATGGCTCTGGCCCCGGATTACCAGATGCGTCCGTGCGGCCTGGTCGCCCTCGATATGACGCGGATCGAGGCCGGATTGCTGCAGATCGACACCGAGTTCATCTCCGCCAAGCAAACCCTCTTCGAGGTCCAGACGATTTCGCCTCTCGAGCTGGGAGTCGGTTGGATGTGCAAACTCGATGGCGACTATTTCGTTGGCCGCGATGCGCTGCGAGAGGAGAAGGCGAACGGCACTTCCAGGTGGAAGACCGTAGGCGTCGAACTCGACGTCACGTACATCGAAAAGTACTTCAGCGAGTTCGCCATGCCACTTCATCTGCCGGAGCGATCGTGGAACGAAGCGGTTCCGATCTACGCAGACGAAGCACAAGAGCATCTCATCGGCCGCGGCACCAGCGGGATGTGGTCACCGCTGCTCAAGAAGTACATCGTGATCGCGCGGATCCCGCCCCAGTACGAAAAACTCGGATCGCGCTTCTTCATCGAGGAGGTGATCGAGGCCAAGACCTTTTCGATCCCGGCAACGGTCGTCAAGATGCCGTTCTTCGATCCGCCCAGGAAGAAGGCCTGAGGACCTGAAGGCCGAATCGCACAACGCGCCGGACACCAGGCGCTGAAACTCCAGAAGCTCATACAGGAATCAGATCTTCAGCAGGGGCAGACAATGGCAGAAACATACGATGCGATCGTGGTCGGTGGCGGGCACAACGGCCTGACCTGCGCGGCCTATCTCGCCAAGGCGGGGCAAAAGGTGCTGGTGCTGGAGCGTCGGCACGTCCTGGGCGGAGCAGCCGTCACCGAGGAAATCTATCCCGGTTTCAAATACTCGGTGTGTTCTTACGTCGTCAGTCTCCTGCGTCCGGAAGTGGCGCGCGAACTCGACTTGGGCAGGCACGGACTGCAGATCCATCCCCAGGAGTTCGTCTACCTCCCCATGGAGAATGGCGATCACCTGCTCACGCATGGAGATCCCCACAAGACCCGTCAGGAGTTTCGACGCTTTTCCAAGAAGGACGCGGACCGAGCCGGGCAGTTCGAAGACCTGATGTATCGAATGGCATTCGCCGTGAAACCCATCCTCGGATACAAGCCACCGAACATGGCGGCCCCCAGCCTGCGCGACCTCAGCACGTTGAAGGAGTTCGGCGGGCATTTGAGCGGCCTCGGCAAGGAAACGTTTCACCAGTTGACCAAGATCATGACGATGAGCGCGGATGATTTCGTGGGTCAGTTCTTCGAAACCCCGATCATCCGAGCGATGCACAGCCTGAGCGGCGTAATCGGCACCATGCTCGGCCCGAAATCGCCTGGTACCGCCTACGTGCTGCTTCATCACTACATGGGCGATCTCGATGGCGCATTCTCGGCCTGGGGCGCCCAGAAGGGTGGCACAGGCATGGTGAGTGAAGCCATCGCAAGTGCAGCACGGGAAAACGGAGTAGAAATCCGAGTGAACGCACCGGTGTCGCAGATCATCATCGAGAATGGCACTGCGGTGGGTGTTGCGCTGGAGAACGGCGACGAGTT
Organism: Deltaproteobacteria bacterium; assembly: GCA_019310425.1. Taxonomy (GTDB): domain Bacteria; phylum Myxococcota_A; class UBA9160; order UBA9160; family SMWR01; genus JAFDEI01. The sequence continues at coordinate 15,229 of JAFDEI010000024.1, forward strand.
CTACGCCAAGACGATCGCCACCGGCTGCGATCCCCACGTCTCCTTTCGCAAGCTGGTCGACGAGAAGGAACTCCCCGGCGATTTCGTTCGCGCCATCGACAACTTCAAGTTCCGCGGATCGTCTGGCAAGGTGAACATTGCCCTTGATGGACTGCCCGCGTTCACCGGCATGGAGAGTCCCCGATTCTTGAGCGGCGCGATCGACATCTGCCCCAGTACGGATTACGTGGAACAAGCCTACGACGATGCCAAGTACGGGGGATTCTCGAAACGACCGGCGATGGAGATCTGCATCCCCTCGATCAACGATCCCTCGATGGCACCGCCCGGAAAGCACATGATGTCGATCTTCGTGCAGTACTGCTCCTACGACATGGACCAATACGGCGACCGCGACCAACAGCGAGAGGCTTTCGGCAACGCGGTCATCGACACCGTTCAGGAATTCTGCCCGAACATCAAGGACCTCATCTTGCACAAGCAGGTCCTCACACCGTGGGACATGGAGCAGATGATCGGCCTGACCGAGGGCAACATCTTTCAGGGAGAGTTGACACTCGATCAGCTGTTCTTCTCGCGCCCGACCGCTGGTTATGCGGATTACAAGACACCAATTCGTAATTACTGGCAGTGCGGATCAGGCACCCACCCGGGTGGTGGCATCATGGCCATGCCCGGCAGGCTGGCTGCGAAAGAGATCCTCGGAGGGAAGCTGGTCATCTAGTTTGGCGGGTTATCGCGCGGCGAAGCCGCGCTGCCCGCACGGCAGGCCGCTGGCCTGCCTTTTTGGCGGGTTATCGCGCGGCGAAGCCGCGCTGCCCGCACGGCAGGCCGCTGGCCTGCCTTTTTGGCGGCCATCGCGCGGCAGGAGTCGACTTCACGTAATTCGACATAGGAATGAATACCTTGGGCAACTATGACGCGATCATCATCGGAGCGGGGCACAACGGGCTGGTAACCGCGGGCTACCTCGCCAGAGCCGGCCGGAAGGTCCTCGTTCTGGAACGGCGCGGACTCGTCGGAGGTGCGGCCGTCACCGAGGAGATCTTCCCCGGATTCAAGGTCTCGAGCGTGGCCGACGGTGTCGGCTATCTCTCGCCCACCGTGCGGCGCGATTTCAAGCTGGATTCTCACGTCGAGACGATCGATTCGGATATGATCGCCTTCTGTCCGCAACCCGACGGTTCCCAGCTGACGATCCATCGCGAGACTGCAAAGACCGTTCAGGAGATCGCACGTTTCTCGAAGGCGGATGCGGATGCCTACCCGGAATTCATCGAACTCATGCAAGCCCTGGCGGGCGTGGTGGGCGCACTGGGACACATGACTCCGATGGATCTCCCGGAAGTCACTTTCGGCGACCTGCGCGGAGCGGTTCGAGTGCTCGGGCCGGGACGCAAGCTGGGTCGCAAGCGAATCTCGGAACTGCTGCGAATCTTGCCGATGCCGGCCGCGGACATCCTGAATGAGTACTTCGAATCGGGTGCGGTGAAGGGCGCGATTGGCGCGAACAGTTCCCTCGGCGTGTCGTTCGGCCCACAGGAATCGGGCACGGCCTACACCATGCTGAACTCCTGGGCGCTCAGCGGCAACGGCTTGTTCCGTTCTGCCGGCGTCGTCAAAGGCGGCATGGGGGCGCTTTGCGACGCAATCGCATCAGCGGCGCGGGGCTTCGGGGCTGAGATCCGAACCGACGCAGCCGTGGCGAGCATCTCCGTCGAAGATGGGCGGGCGATGGGCGTCATACTCGAAAGCGGCGAAGAGCTGATTGCGAATACGGTCGTCTCGAATGCCGATCCTCGCACCACCTTCATGCGGCTACTCGACCCCCGTACGCTGGGGACCAAGCTCCTACAGCACGTGGCGAACATCAAGTACCAGGGTTCGGGGCTGCGCATCCATCTCGCGTTGAGCGCCTTGCCGCAGTTCACGTCTCTTTCGACCGCTTCCGGCGACGACGCCTCCGCACGGCTCGGCGCACCGATCCAGATCGCGCCCTCGCTGGACTACATCGAGCGTGCCTACGATTGCAGCAAGTTCGGCAGATTCTCGGACTCCCCCTTCCTCGACATCTCGATCCCCTCCATCCTGGATCCGAGCGCTGCTCCCGCCGGACAACACCTCATGTCCATCACCGCGAAGTACGGCCCCTACGAACTCCGCGAAGGGAATTGGGATACCCAGAAGAAAGCCTTCGCAGATGTCGTCTTGAACACGCTGGCGGAGTACGCGCCGGATATTCGAAATCTCATTCAACAGCGACACGTTCTCTCCATGCCCGATCTCGAGAGCATTTACGGCCTCCCCGAAGGAAACCCCAACCACGGAGAAATGATCCTCAACCAGTTCTTCCATATGCGACCGATACCGGGCCACGCGCGCTATCGAACGCACATCGACGGACTGTATCTCTGCGGCGCGGGCTGCCACCCGGGTGGTGGTGTCACCGGCGTGCCCGGCCACAATGCGGCGCGGGAGATTTTGAAAGACTCGAAGCAGTAGCGCCTGCCGCGCCCCGGGGGCTGATACCATGAGTCGCCAACGGTTGAGTCTGTCGTGTAGGATGTTGCAGCCTTGAAAGCGGGAGGGGACACCATGTGGAATCTGACGCGAACCACCTTCGCGGTGCTCATCGCATCGTTCGCGTTGACTCACGCAGCCTCCGCGGTGATGGAGGAAGACGAAGAGTCCGTATTCGTGCGCAAGGGCTTCTACCTGGGCGTCGGCGGAACCGCTGCCTTTGGGAACAACTGGAACAGCGACTTCGATGGCGAGCTGGATGACGAGGCCACCGATGCGGCGAACGAGACCGCACAGAGTTATCTCAACGGTCAACCGCCCGATGGGGATGAAATCATTCCGTTGTCCATCGCGGTGGATGGCGCCGACCTGGAGGACGCCCAATTCGGCATAAACGGAGTGGTCGGCTATCGCGCGGGGGCACTGGCGGCGTTCGAGGTCGAGGGCGAATGGCTGATCACTTCCAACAAGAGCGACCTGGACGTCACCGGTTCGACCGGATCCCATACGGCCGAGGTCAAGGAGGTCTGGGCGATCACAGCGAACGTGAAGATCTACCCACCCTTCACCGGGTGGCTCCGGCCGCTCGAGAGGTTCCAGCCGTTTGCAAAGGTTGGGTTGGGGGCACAGAATTCCAAACTCGAGGTCGACATTGAAACCGCCGGCTTGGCCACGACGAATACCGCCGAGACGATCATCGCGCCCGCTGACTTCAAGGCAAAGAGGACCGAGTCGAATGTCGACGGAGTACTTCGCGTCGGGGGAGGCATCGACATCTACGCAACCCGGAACATCGTCTCCGAGATCAACGCCACCTACGTCGTACCGTTCTCGGACGTGGGATTCCTGACAACGGACTACATCTCCGTCCAATGGCGGCTCGTCTATCGCTTCTGAGGTCGACGGGCCGGGCGCCCCCGCAGCTCCACGCAAGGGTACTGGCTGCCCGAGCTCGGGCAGCCGTTACTTCGCTCGCTCGATCGCGGCGAGTGCGTGAGGCGGTAGATTCGAACCGTACTGGCGCTGCCACTCGGCATCCAGGTAGTCCCGGTTCGAGATCGTGCCACGGCAGCGGGGGCTTCCGCAGCTGCACGCCATCTCGAAGCTGCGGTCGATATCTGCGGTCGAGTAGTCATAGGTGATTTCTTCACCGGGCTGGATGTCGTGACGGGCGACCAGTGTCGTACTGCCAGACCACCACGTGTTTGGATCGCAGGAGTGATTCATCTCCCGCGAGAGGCCTTCGGGCAGTGAGTAGTGGTCCACACCACACTGAAAGCCGTACCAATCGAAGGCCTCTTTCCGCTCCTGCGACCACGACTGGATCTCGTTCCAGCTGTACATGGGCTCGTCCAGTTCCCAGACGAGTTCACCCGCTCGAATCAGCCGTCTCGTCACGAGACAATGGCCGTGGATGGAGCCGTCGTGTCTGGCGACGATCGCTCGATGCAGCAATTGACGATCTCCTACTGCCGGAAGCTACGTCACCAGTGACCGATACGCTTCAGGTCCGACGCTAGTGGCCCAGGTTGTATCCCAAGCGCCGCGGCAACCGCGCCAGCATCTCGAGCAAGCGGTTACCAGACTTGCCGGCTTCCCAAGCGTCGTCCGTGCGGAGGATCGCCTCGAGGGTGAGCCTCGCACCAACGTAGAGGAGCGGCTCCGGTGGAAACCGCTTCGATCGGAAACCCACGAGCGGCAAGGAAGCGAACTCGTCCTGCCTGCCGAGGACCAGCGAAGACAGGATCTGACCGCCTAGAATGCACGGGCCCACACCGCCCCCCGTGAAGCCCATGCCGTAGTGAACGTTCCCGCCCCACATGGAGCCGAAGAACGGAACGTGGTGTGCACTGACGTCGATCGGCCCGCCCCACACCGAGTCGATTCCGACACCGCGAAACTCCGGGAACCATCTTTCCAGCGTTGCTTCGAGGCGCCGGTACCACGACGCGTCGTTGGACATCCGGCCGTCCGCACCGCGACCGGGAGTCGCCGTGGCGGCCCCGAACGCAATTCGACCATCGGGAGTGGTGCGGAGGTAGTTGAGTGTCGCCCGGAAATCGCCGATCCCCTCACCTCCGATCCACCTCATCTCTCGAAGCCTCTCGGGCGCTGGTTCGGTCAGGACGATGTGGCTCGCCCGCGGGATGATGCTTCGGCGAAATTCCGGGATCTGGTTCGACCAGGCATTCAGGCCGAGCACGGCCTGATCGGCCGCGACTTCACCCGCGCGCGTAACGATCTCGACCGTTGATCCGCCCCGGATTCGATCGACCGGTGTTCCCTCGTAGATTCGTACGCCCGCAGCCTGAACCATGGCGCGCAGGCCGCGTGCGAGACGCGCCGGTTGCACTGTGGCGCCCCGAGTCTGCAAGACGCCTGCACGGAACTGCGGTGACCGGCATCGGTCGGCTACCTCGGAAGCCGAGAGCAGCTGATAGAGGTCCGCCGGGAAGCCGTCGCGCGATTGAAGCTGCCGAAATTCTTCGAGCGCGCCATCGAAGACAGGTGACGTGGAAACCGTGAGATGGCCGGCGCGTCGGAACCAGATGTCGATATCGGCCTTACGGAAGAGGTCTACCGCCAGATCGACGGCACGCTCAGAAGCGTGACCGACTCTGGCTGCTTCCTTCGTTCCGAAGAGATCCGCCAACACCTCGAAGTCTTCCCAGAGTCCGTACATGAAGCCGCCGTTTCTGCCGCTGGGACCGCTCCCGCAGATGTCGGCCTCGAGCAGCACGACGTCCGCTCCGGGGTCGGCCTGTTTCAGGTGGAAGGCCGTCCACAAGCCGGTGTAGCCCCCACCGACGATGGCAATATCGGCGCGCACGCGACCCTCCAAGGACGGGCACGGTGCTCCGGCGTCCGCGGCCAGAGCCTCACGAAGCCACCACGATCTGGATTCGTTCGGAGTGGCCTCGGGACCCCGCAAGCGAGCGCAATCGGCAGTCACGACTGTCTCCTCATTTCTCCGAAGGCTGAAAGTACCACGCTGCCGACGGTAGACCGACAGACCTGTTCAGCAAGCCTCCAGCACATGCCCACTGGCACCCTGAAGACGGACGAACAACCCGCCTGTGTGTTCTCAATATTCAACCGCGGGGTTCTCGCGAAGAATCCCAGCCCGCCGCCCCCCTCAGTCCGTCTCCGTAAACGGCTCGGGCCGTCCCCACAACCGGGCGATCAGCAGCAGCGGGACCACAATCCACGGAAGGTTGGCGACGCTCACCCAGAAGGCCTCGGGTGTGTGGTGCGGGCCGATGAGTTCTTCGAACATGATGATGATCACGTTGGAGAGCATCATTCCCGCCCATACCAGCGAGGGAACCACGATCCAGTTGCGTCCCTTCCAGAACGCGTAGATCGCGAACGCGTAGAACGGCCCGAAGTAGAGGGCGTCGATCCAGATCGTCGCACGCCACCACGGCGGTCGCGCCCACTGCAGCGGATCGAAATTCCGTCCCCACCAGTGCACCATGTCGATCAGGAAGGCCGGCGGCCACCACGGATAATCGAAGTTCTCCGGATCGGCGATCACGAGCTGTTCGAGGTCGACGATGTAGGTGATGAACGTCAGGTTCAGGATGAAGAAGGCGATGAACAGGATGTCGATGCGCCGTGCTGAAAGGGGAATGGGTGTCTTCACGGGAGTCTCCGCAGTTCGTGAATCGTGGATTCTAGATGGTCGCGATCCGCCGAGACGAAATCGCGCAGCAACGCTGCTAATCCATGGTAGACGGAGTCGCGGGAATGTTCCTCGAGGGCAAGGCACACGCGAGGCACCCACACGGCGAGGTGATGCTCCAGGAAGTCGCCCTGGGCGAGCGCGACACCGCGAGAGGTCTCCGGATTCGAGGCCTCGAGGAACGTCAGGTAGTGCATGAATTCGAGTTCGATCACCAGGTGGTCGGGCGCCTCCTTCAGTCCGCCGTCGTCGAACTCGAGGCCGAAGTGCGTGTAGCAGCGGAAGAGATCCTCCCAGAGGACTTCGCGGGTGTGACGCCCATGATCCCGCTCGTAGAGCGAGACGCGTGCTTGGCCCGAAGTGGGCTCGAAGAGCGAGCAATAGAGGGCGTCGACACCATCTGATCCGATGCCGGCATGGCCCCGCCGACTCCTGCCCACGACCGCGACGTCACCGGGCAGCTGCTCGAACAGATTCAGCAGCTCCCGCAGCTCCCGTTCGGCCGAACCGTCGGAGAAGCGTCCGGCGTCGTCCTCGCTGGACGGGTAGCGGAAGGCGGCCGCCAGCTGGGCGTAGATCCGGCTTCGAAGGGCCGCGACGTGGTTGTCCGCCCGGACCGCGACCTCCAACGGGGTCTGCATTCCCGGACCGGCTGCGCTCATGCCTCCAGCTCCAATTCCGAGAAGACGAGGCTCGACGACTTGTGCGCCGCTCTCTCGGCTCGCCCGCCGTCCCACACGGAGAACGCCACCCCGGTGCGAACCCCCGGCTCGAAGCGCGCGGCCTCCGCCTCGACGACGAGCGGGCGGACGAAGGTCACCACCCAGGCGCCTTCGGCATGTCTCGACTGCGCGGAAAGCGCGGTCAGCTTCGAGTCCCTGCGGCTGCTGGTTCCCAGGCCTTCGGCGACGACGTCGAAGGGCGCGGAGTCGCCGGCGCGCCAATACCACGCGTTGACGGGCTTGCCCGCCGCCCCCATCGTCAGCGCCACGGCGTCGCGGTGCAGCGGGAACATCACCGCCACCGCGTCGGCGAACTGATCCAGATCGTCGATCGTATTTGCCTCGGTCATCTGCCAGCCGACTCGAATCGCGAGATGCGATCGATTGTGGACCGCCTGGAAGCGCAGACTGCGGACCGCGCCGTGGTCCGTGCGCGACGCCATCCGGGGCGAGACCGCCTCGACCAGCGCCATCGGCGTCGGTTCCAACGGCACGACGGCGGACGCCGCCGACGCCCAGAAACCGGCATCCACCGACCCCAGCTCTTCAACTGCTGCGGTGATACGCGAGGCCCTCACTCGTCGCGCTCCCCGGGGCGGTGCGCCGGATCGCCGGTGAACCCGCCGAAGCGATCCAACCACACGCGCCCCACGAGCAGGTCGATCAGCTCGGAGGACTCACCGGCCTTCTGCTTGGCGATCTCCGCCTGCAGTGTGGTCAGCACGCGCGGCACCTCGGCCCCGAAGAGCTCCACGAGATGCTCCATCGGGATCCTCATCTCGTCGAGAAGCTTGCCGTCGGGGTCGAACGCCTGGGGGGAGAGCGGCGGCACGTAGAATACATTCGGCAAGGTTCCGTACTCCGGGTGCAGGGGCAGGGCCACGCGCCACTGCTCGACGAGCTTGTAGACATCGCCGGACTCGTCATCCAGGTAGCCGTAGTGGCGCGCGCGGCCGATGCATTGTCGATTGCACGCGGGCGCGATGCCCTGATCCACACGCGGAAAGCACTCGATGCACTTCTCGCTCTTCTGCGTGACCGGGTTGAAGTAGATCGCCTTGTAGGGACAGGCCTCGATGCAGAAGCGGTGCCCCGAGCACCGGTCCTGATCGATCAGCACGATCCCGTCGGACTCTCGCTTGTAGATGGCGCCCTTCGGGCAGGCATCCACACACGCAGGCTTGGAGCAGTGATTGCATTTCCGAGGCAGGTTGATGTAGTAGGGGTTGGGCCAGGCACCGCCTCCGACCTCCTCGTCCCAGTTGTAGCCCCAGGTCGGGGGCTCGCCGTCGGAGTCCAGCAGCTGCAGATGGGCCCGCTGGCCGGCGCCCTGGCGGGTCACCTGCTCGTGGTTGAAGCGCCTCGGCCCGCCTCCGTAATCCGAGAGGCTCGGGCACCTGCCCGGTCGCGGCTTGGCACCCTCGTAGCCGCCGCCCAGCTTCCGCCATTGCCGCGGATAGCCCGCGCCCGGCTCATTGGTGACGTTGGCGAAGCGCATGTGCTCGGCGCCGGGGTGTTTCGTCCACAGCCCCTTGCACGCAACCGTGCAGGTCTGACACGCCAGACACTTGTTCAGATCGATGACCGTGGCCAGCTGCCGGCGGCTCGTCATCAGCGTCGATTTCTTGCCGGCGGGTGAATACGTCATCGAAGGTCCTGCTCGGAGCCATGGACCTGGGCGCTCACGAGACCCTCGCGAAGTCGACGCGGATGCCGCGATCGGTGCCGCACGCGGGCATCTGCTCGCCGGGGTTGCGGCGGCCGATCTGCTCGTAACCACCGGCATAGTGCAACGCCTTCGGAAGGCCGACCAGCAGGTCGTCAATGTTCTTCCAACCTTTGAACAACATGGCATCCCACAGGTACACGATGACCTGGTCCGGCGCGCAGGTGGGCGTCACCTTCGCCATCAGCTCGCAGCTGCCCACATCGTTCCACAGACGCACGCGGTCACCGTCTCGTACCCCTCGCTCTGCCGCCGCGGCGGGGTTGAGGTGCACGACGGGCTCTCCGCGGTGCAGCCCCGCCAGCTGTTCGTTGGTCTGGTGCATCGAGTGGATGCTGTGCCGGGGATGGCCACCGGTGATCAGGAAGGGATGGTCGCCGCCGATCTTCGGCGGGGCCTTGTACACCGGCAGCTCTTCGCTGAGCTCGCGATACCACTCATGATCGATATAGAACTGCGCGCGGCGCGTGTAGGTCGGGAAGGTCTCGCGCTCCTGCACGTGGGACTGAAACGGGTAGCACCGCGTGTCCGCACTGCAGTCGGCTCCGTTGACCGCCTTCATGATGGGAAGCCCCAGCGAGCGAATGTCCACGGCTCCGCTCTTCATGAATCGCTCGACGATGTCGTGTAGCGACGACATCGCCGCGGCCTGCTTGATCAGCATGCCCCAACGCGGCAGGACGCCCAGGATCGCGGCAATCTTGAATAGCTCCTTAAAGGCGTCTTCCTGCGTGGCGAGCTTGCCCCCCATCGTGAAAGCGTCCCAAAGATCCGCATAGACCTTCTTGTTGCCCAGGTGATCCGTGAACTCGCGCAGACCGCGTGCCTCGGCGCGCTCTCCGATCTTGCGGGTAAGTGCCGCGTAGATCTCCCATTCGGGTCTCGACTCGCCCACCGGCGGATTCGCGGGCTCGATGAGTGCGATCCGGGGGTTGTGCGCCTGCCCGAGGGTGAGATCCCACTTCTCGTAGTACCAGGCCGCGGGCAGAACGATGTCCGA